>NZ_JYMU01000031.1:0-252927 GCF_000938235.1 Bradyrhizobium sp. LTSPM299 | reverse complement strand
CCGTAGCGAGCGATTTGATATCGCTCGCGCATGCCCGAGATCTTCACCCATAAAGGCGTCACGTTCAGCGTGACCCGCAAATACGATGATCAGTTCGAGATTATCATCCTGTTGGATGATCAATCGATACGAAGCACCGTGCGCACGAGGTTGCTCGAATTGGCAAGGCGCCGCGCCGAGATGCTGATCAACCGCAAGCTGAAAGAGAGAATTCGGCGCGTGTAAGCCTGCCTCGGTCGACTCCTCCGCAGGCCCGCTCGGATGCCCCGCCGTGACTTTCGCCGGGCCGCTGGTGAGTTGGCCCGATCGAGCGGTGGATAACTCGGGCGCCTGCGATTGCTGCCCTAACCGCCCCGCATCTCGTGCTCATCCTGATACCGGGACGGGGCCGCGTGGGGGCAACTGCGGTCTCGTGTCAGAGAGGAGCCGCCTAGCCCCAGCCCCGTGGGCGGCTCCTCTTCTCTTCCAGGAATCGGAAAGGCCGCCGGTTTGATCCGCGCGGCCTCTCGTCCGGGAAATGAAATGATTTCGAGATGAAAGCCCCTTACCCCCGGAAGGCTCATTGAGCATGTGCGAATGCTCGCGCTTTTGAAAGAATGAAGTTGTGTTCCAAGATCGATTGGCAACCGCGCGTTGCATGCAAGGCACTGCTGTGAAGCACCCCCGTGCACCGGCGCGATCACTGGACACCGCGGTCACCCCAAAAGGTACGGCCCCAGTCTTTGGGGACCGAGGCCGCGCGCTTGGAGTGTCGGGGTTGGGGGCACTAACACTCCGCGCTCGTTAAAATCGAAAATCCCACGCGCCAGTGTGAACCACTTCACATCTGCTTGGCACCGCATCTGCTAATTTCATATCGCTGGGATTTCAGGGACCCAGTCTGAAATAGACGCCGCCGGGACAATGCATTTCGAGCCCGGCGGCGTAGCTTTTTGGGACTATCGGGACAGGCGGCGGGCATGTGTCGCCAGCCGTTGCCGGTTACGCTTCCGGTGCGATCGTCGACGGTCCTTCATTGATCGCGCTCCGGGTATTTCTTGGAAATGGGTCCCGCGCCTTCGAGCAGCCATGCGAGGCTCACACTGTGCTTAACGGCAATCCTTGCTCGCAATAGCTGTGCTGGTCGCCATGATCGGACTTGGGGCGCTCGTCGTTTACGAGTATGTGCCCCACTAGGTTTAAGCCTGCGGAAACCGAGGCTTAACCGATATTCCCGGTAGGACTACGGAACTTCGTTAATCCCCAATCTGCTATAGTTGCCCACCGATTCTGGTCGGCGAAACTGAGTGTTGAATGGCGAAGTCTTCAAAGCTCATAGCGGTAAAGCGCGGCAAGGTCCTCTTGGTACGACGGAAGAGCGACCGGCTTTGGATGTTTCCCGGCGGTCGCAAGCAGCCACGCGAGACTGAGAAAGACTGCCTACGCAGAGAAATCAAAGAAGAGCTACCCAAGCTCAAGCTCGGGCGCGTCCGCCTCTGGAAGGAAGTAAAATCAAAGAACCGCCGCTCAGGCAGAAAGATGAGCGACGCGATCTTTGTCGCCAGAAAAGCATCCGGTCCCCTGACCATTGGCGACAAGAAGGAGATCGACAAAGCGATCTGGCGCAAGCCGCGTGGCATTCGGCTCACGCCAACGTCTCGATACGTGAGAGACAAGCTTTTCCCGAAATAGCAACGCCGCCTCAGTTGGCGGCTCCTTCATTTCCCCCGAATGCCAAGACGCAGGCAAAGGCGGGCAAGCTTCGCGATCATAACCAAGTTACTGCTTTTGAGAGTCGCGGCGACGCTTTGAAGGAACTTTGAGAATTACGTCGCCTTCCGAACATAGCGCGCGTCGGGTAGACGATCTCCGGCGGCCTTTATCGGACTGCGGCCATGTCGAAACGCCAGCCAACCTCCCACAACGAGCTCGGTCCGTCTGGCATTCGCTATCTGGAGGTCTCCTCGCCGCGTCCCGCCTGTCCGAAATGCCGAATGAAGCTGATGACAACGACGCCGAACAAGATGCGCGAGTGCCTGCGGTGCGGTTATGTAGAACCAGCCGAGTAGGGCCGCCTCAGTTGGGGGCTGGCTTTTTACCGAGGGGCAATGCACTTTCCCCAAATACGATACGTGGCGACGTCATGATCTCCTAGAGCGCCCGTCTCACCAAGTGTTTTCCCGGCCGCTTCGCACTGTTCCTTCGAGTTGAACCGGAACGTTGTCACGTTGGAGCTGGAAGCTCCAGCCGCGCTCGTGAGCATTGTAAATAAGACAAGGGTCCACAAAATATCCTCCTTGCTCAATTTTGAGCCGCCTCAGTTGGCGGCCTCTTTCATTGCCCCGCTAGATCACCTGATAGTCGCCCGCGTAGCGGATGCCGTCGATCACGGTCGCCCCCATTGGCTAGCTGGGTGGCTGTAATTCCCTAGAGGCGACCCAATTGTCCGTTCTGGCATAGGATCGGAATAGCCGGACCTTCTCAATTAAAGCATCCCGCTCAGTGCCAGGCTGCATCGCGTCAGCCTGCCGTGAGCACTCTTCGGCCATACGCGCATAGTCGGCTGGCTTCATATTGTCCCCCTGAGTCTGTCGCTAAGAAAGTCTAGGCTGGAAATCGGGGCGGAACTTTGCCGAAATAAAGCCGGAGGTTGAGCCTTGGCCGGGTCTCTGCTTTTGGCCTGATCAGCTTGGGCCGATCACCTTGGCTATCGTCGAGATGGCCTTGGGGCTAGTGCTAGGCGGCATTTATCGTCCGTCATCGCGCTCAGGGCTATCCACACAATTCCGATAAAACCACCGACATTAAACCTAATAAGAAAGCCTAATCAGGGGGTTTCCTTCCGGCGAACCATTCTTGCGATATATCGTCATCTCCCTGGTCACGAGGTGATCCATGCGAGATAAAATAAAGGACGTTCCCCAGCGAGAGACAGCACGGACTTTTCAGCGCGCCGGTAGATCGAGCGTAGCAACGGAATACGAAAAAGCTCAGGATGCGTTCCGGAAAAATTACGAGCGATTGAAGGCTGAGCGGTTGGCTCGGGAAGCGGCGAAGCCCGACGACAAAGAGCGGCAATGATCCTGCAAGAAACGCGGTTTGAACTCGATTTCGGCATCCCCACACGCTAACCATGACCCAATGGAAACAGCCCCGGGTCCCGCGCTGAGACCGGGAAGGAAACGAAGCCCGACCAATCGCTGCCTGGTTGTCCTGCGCGCCCGCGAGGCATTGCCGGTGCGTTGATTCCGGTTGGCCGGCATAGAGCTACCCGACGCGGCAGGCCATCAGGCGGCCCGCTCTCGGCCTTTGGCGCGGAAAATTTCCGCGAACAACGATGGCACTGCGCCGACCTCGCACCCGCTGACAAGGTACGGGATCAGCGCCATCCGCAGCCGTGCCTCGGCGACCGCATAACTCATGAAGCCCTCACCGCGCCCCCTCGCCGCCAAACGCGCCGCCTTGTAGGATTTGGTGAATTCGCGCATTGCGCCTCGCGCCCGGAGGCTCTCGACAAACTGATCGAGCCGGTGGGCTGCGACGTCCGCCCGCGAGATCGCGGTGTCGTGCGCGGTCAGCGTCACCCGATGGTGCGCCGCCGCTTCGCGGAGCGCGGAGATCGCAGCATCGGCGTCAGGGTTGTCGCCAGCGATGGCGCGCGCCTTCACCGCGACCTTGCGTGCCTGATCCTGCCGCAGCCTCGGATTTGTTCCCGTCTTGAGGATTTTTCTCCATTTTAAGTGACTTGGTGGTCACGTTGCCGCGAATTCCCCCCGTCTTGGAACTGTACGCGTCCACATCTGTTGACAGACCGTCAACCTATAATATTTATAGGTCTCATGGATGAGCCGAATAAGCCGAAAAAGGGGAAAGCGAAGGCTGCCAAGCCCGGCCGCCCCGCCGAGGTCGTTCAGCTCAAGCGCGATTTTCCGCCCGCGCAACAGCCGGATAGTCTCAACGATGCCGACGCGATCAGGCTGGTCCGGATGATTGCCGCCGACAGCAACAACATCGTCATGATCGCGCATGCAAGGAAACGAAAGGCTCAGAGGTCAATCACGCGGGTGCAGATCGAGCGGTGCGTACGGCTTGGAATTATTACGGAAGGTCCATTCATCAATGGGCACGGCAACTGGCAAATGAACCTGACGGGGCGGTGGCGATTGAGTGGGCCACGCACATTATCGTCATCACGACTTTCTAACAGAGGGAGCGATCCATGACCTATCACTACACGGAAAGCGGCCTCGACAACGTGTACCTTCTCGACGGCTACACCATCCACAAGACAGCTTACGGCAAGGCTGTGTCGATCCAGAACACGGACGGGCTGCACAAGGCAATCGGCAAGTGGCTGATCGCACAGCCGCGACCGCTCAACGGCGCAGAACTTCGCTTCATCCGTACCGAGATGGAGCTGACTCAGCGTGCGCTCGCCGGCATCATCGGAGCGGAAGAGCAGACGCTACGGCTGTGGGAAAAGAAACGCGACAAGTTCATGCCGCCTACCGCAGAGAGGCTGCTGCGCGCACTCTATTCTGAAGCCTTGGGCAACAATGTTCACATCAAGCGGATGCTGGAGAAACTGGCCGACCTTGATCGTGTCGAGGGCGGCAAAGGGTGCTTCACCAAGAAGAACGGATGGAAGCCGCTCAACGCACCTGATCTGGAGCGGAAGCACGGCTGACGATTTCGACTCCAGCGCGTTCCAGTTGCCGGCGATCCGGAGAGTTGCGAAATTGACGGTCAAGCCAAATTGCTGGATTTGCGGCGCGCCGGCAAACGGCGCGGAGCATCGAATCAAGAGGTCCGATCTCACCCGAGCCTATGGAAACCGGGACCGGTGGGGAAAGATACCCCAGATCATTCCCGCTATTGCCAGCACGACAGCGGCACGGAAGCTCAGTGCGGAAGCCTTCATTTGATGCCCTCCCCCAGATCGACGCCAAGTTGAGCTTATTAGGTAGGCTGCGGCAAGCAATCCCGAGCATGAATCGAAAGGGGCCGCTCACGCCGCGGCCCCTTACCGGGAAAATTCTCGAAAATATGATCGGGATGAAATGTCCAGCCCCGGCAACGATCAGACTAGAGTTTTCCACAGCCGATGTGGATTCCGGAAGAACACGGTGTTCCGCCGCCGGAACCAATCCTGCCAGTCTCCATGTGATCGGAGGAACGCGCTCAAGTCCTTCGGCGTTTTCGTATCTGGGCAGGCCAGTCATGGGAGCCAGACCATGCAGCGCCGTCGCTTCAAATATCTGCTGTCATTCCTCGATCGTCTTGTAGCCAAGCGTCTTCGAGAGAAAGTGGAGAACCTGCCGCCCGGCGAAGAGCGTGATACCCTGCTCAGGATGGCCCGAAGGAAGGCCCGGCGGGCGGACGAGCTTTCCCACAAAAACAAATGGCTTACGTCACAAGAATAGCAGCCACCAAAGTAGTTTTGGGCTTCAAGGCAGTAAAATCAGCCGGGCATGAACTGGCTGGCTGTTCGATCGATGCCCGACACCGGGGCCATCTCAGTTTAGGCGGGTAACTTGGAAGGGTCGTTTCGCTTCCCAGCAGTCGGGGACGCAGCAAAGTGACCGCCGCCTATCGAGTTTGAGGAAGTATGAAAAATCAACAACCTCGCTCGCGTGTCGATTGTGAATGGAGCGATGGCATTGACGACGGGGAAGGCTAGTAGCATCTCACCTGTAGGTGAAACCCCGGCCCACACATTGCGGACAGTATGCTGTCCAATCTGCACCTCCCTGATGAGAAGAGTTGGCAGGGAGCGGATCGTGCCATCCGCCATCTTGAAACGAGCAGCTTCCTGTCGAACCCCATACCCATCGCGTACAATTCTAGCCGCGATGGCCTCTGATACCAGGCACGTTGTTGCGCCAGTATCCAACAGCATCCTAAGCGGTTGGACGCCCAACACCACATCGATCATCGCCGACGCGCCATTGTTGGTTGGGTAGATCGGCACGCTGTCCACCACCGGAGCCGGTTGGGTAATTGCGGCGATAGCAGGTGCGGCGATTTTAGGCGCCGCGACGGTGGGTGTAGCGACAGGGGTTGAGACAGCCTCGAGCAACGAATGCAACTGGGTTCTGTTGGCGACGTAAAGCACCGCGGCTAAGACGGCTGATATCATGGAGAGGCGATAGAGGAAGGCGTCGGTCACAGGCGGCCGTTCGCTCCCGGTGCGCTGTCTGAGGACACTGCGCACCAGGAAGAAGAAAATTGCCAGCGCCAGAAAGACGACGCTGTAAGTATCCATTTTGACCATTATCCGCCTAGTGTACGCCCTCCCCTTAGCCTCCGTCGATTGCCTTTTATACGCGCCGACCCGGAAAAGCTCGCCGGGCGTGAACCGGCGGGCTGTTGGCTGAAACCTGATATCAGGCCGCGGTCTTTGGCCCGAGATCACAGGCGGCCCGGATCGCCTTTGCGTGGTCGATCATATGCCACACCGTCAGGCGAACGCCGTCAGGCACTTCTCTGAGGTCCGAACTGGCCAAAAGCGAAACCAACATCAACCCGTAATCGACGATCGCTTGCGCTTTATCGTGGACGTCAATCCTGCTGACCTTCATGACGCCACCGGGCTTGTCGCCGCAACGCAGGATCATGGAGCACGCCCGAGCATTTGAGCCGACGGGTACGCTTAGAATTTACGCCCGGAGGATTCCATTTTTTTGCATTCCCCGCTGGTTGCAAGGGATTTCCCTTCCGACGACAGGGTTTTGGTAGCTTTGCCTGACTGTCGGGAAATAGTGATCGAAAGCGAAACTACGTGATCCTTTCCACCGACAGTAATGTTTGCCGGGCCATCGAAGGAGAAGGAATCTTCGTTCACTCTCCAACCTCTTGCTGGATCGACGTAGTACTGCAGGGTCGACGCGGCCATATTCCAATCATCAGTCGAAGCGGGTTGAAAATCGCACTCCAATGATGCGACCGGCGTTTGCGCGTGACCTTCCAGGGTTAGCGCTCCCAAGGCCAGAAGCGATAGAAATCCATTTCGTATGACTTGCACGTAAAAACTCCTCGAAGCGCTTATCGCATATCGACTGACGATCTCGCCAATCCCGCATTTTAGTTTCGTGACAGGATTGATGCCATCGCCAATGTTCGTCCGAAATTCCCGTGTTTCTACGGTGACCGTGATTCGCAATTGATGCCGCGCGCTACCACCTTTGCGTCACGAGTTGACCTTCCCGCTATATCTGCTGGCTGGCTGGGAATGGCAATTGCCATGGGCATTTGTCGATTTACAATGTGCCAGTCGTGATGATTGCCGACCCAATCCCACACCCCGACCATGCGGATGGCGCGATGAGGGACCGCCGCTCTCACCCCGCACGGAGCGACGGTCCCGCCCAATCGTGGAGGCGGCCGCCAGCCCGTCCTTATGGCGCAAACGCCACAGGCCAATAGAACTAGGCTGCTCTGAGGCGTCGCGCACTCGTCTTTGTAACTCGGACGGTCGTCGCTTCATCGCATGCCGGACAAGCTATCCAACTCTCGTCCATTGTCGCCGTCTTTGGACTGTCGAATATGACGAAGTCTGCGGCTTCGCAAAACGGGCAGCGGATCAGCTTGCCCGTTTCAATCTCCTGGCGATCCACTTTAATTGCCCGATGGGGTGCGTCTGAGATTTGGTCGCCACGGCAAACTCGCTGCGTTGGAAACTCATACAGGATAAGCGCGACAGGAGATTTAATCATTCACGGAGAACTACGGGTTCAATCGTGCTCTGGATGAGAATCTGGCCCGACTGACGTCCGACAACACAACGCCGTCCGCTCGAAACGATCGCGGACGGCGTTGGTTCTAGCCCCGGGAAGGATGATGCAAAATCCCGATTAATTTAAGTCGCACGAAGCGCGCAAAGGTTCATGGCCCAAATGAACCAAACCACAAATAAAACCCCCGTCCGGGGGCTGAGCGCGGACGGGGGCCTTGGCTGAGATAAAAGTCTCTAACCAAATGGGCGCTCCCCGGCAGCGGATGGTGCGAGCGCCACGCGGAAACGTAACAGTCAGTTCGCCGATGGAAAGCGAATTCGACCGCTGCAACGCACACCGCCGCGCTAAATCTCCTCCAACACCACCTGTTCAAGCTCCAGCGCTGCAACGCACACAAGGAAGAATCTCGCGGAAAATGTCTCGCGTTGAGGCAATGGCTGAGGAAGTGAAGGGCCGTGTTGTCGGGGCGACGGCGGCATGTCGATCCGCGGGTCACCCTATGCCATTTGCGGGATAACGCTGGCAATGGCTCCTTGGGAGTGGACTCGAACCACCGACCTAACGATTAACAATCGTTCGCTCTACCAACTGAGCTACCAAGGAACATTTTGCAACGACCAACCATACTTCAGAATGGCTCAGGTTTCGGTAGATTCGTTTGTTAACTTTGTGACTTGGGTTAATTGATCTGCCGCCACGAAGCGGAACTATTCGACGTTTGTGAGCGGTTCTTTGCACAACGTGAGAACGCGCGCGGATGATTTCTATCTCCTTCTGCTGCCTCCGTCAGACTGGCCGTGATCGCCTTGCGCTGAAAACGCCCACTGCTGCTGGGCTCTGACGCGAGTTTTAGGCGCTGCGCTATTGCCTGCTGCGCTTGTTCTTTCGAGTCGATTGCGGTGTTGAAGCGCTCCCGGACGCTGTTGCAGGGACGCTCTGGGCATTTGTTGAGACCAGAGAATCTACCCGCGCACTCAGTGAGCCCAATTGATCCGACAACGGCTTGCGATCGCCCTGGTCTGCAGAATATTTGCGCTGCAGGTCATTCATTTGACCGGCAAGTCTCTGCTGGCCAGATTGGACGTCCTGCACGGCTTGCTGGAGCCCAAGCAAAGTCTGCGTCATCTGCTCGACGGCGGTGTCTTGGGCTGACGATATCTCCGTCTTTTGCTGCGGAGCCTCTGATTGGGTTGCGGTGTCGTGAACTGTCCAAAAAACAGCACCGCCCGCCAGAAAGATGACAAGCGCCACTATCACCCATGGACCCAATCTATTGCCAGAATGCGCAGCGACGTGGTCTGGCGAACTATCGATCATGATGGCTAGACTAGCTTTCAAGTTGGGGTGGCACCGATTGATCGGAGGGACCGCGCTTCGTTCCGTGTCGCTCGTTGGCCGGGGCCCGCCGGGGTTGAGCCGGCGGGCCGTCGTTCGATTGCGGATAGTTGCTCGGATGGCTACTTGGACTTCGTACCGGTGCTGGATCCGGTTGTTTGACCGGGCGCATAGCCAGACGCACCGGGGCTCCCATTCTTGGAGCCCTTTGCTTGCATCTCCTGTCCCGGAGCGTACCCGGACGCGCCCGGGCTGCCCTTCTTAGAACCCTTCTCCTGCATCTCGTGGCCGGGCGTCTTGCTCGATGTCCCTTGCGCAAATGCGGCGGGAGCGGAAACCAGGATAGCCGCGGCAGAAAGCGTGATGATTGCGAGTCTCATATTAGTCCTCCTTGGATGAACCCTTCCAACCAACCAGTTGAAACAACGGCCGTTCCATGAACGTGCGTTCATCGGGACAAGCAGTCAGGCCCACAAGAAGTCCGGCCGTCATATCCACACGGCGCCGCGTCGCCTTCACCGTCTTCGTAGTTCCGCTCGCGGTCTCAAGGTAAGGATGAACAAAATCGACGGCGCAGAGCGCTGGAGGACGAAGAGAAATGAGTGACCAGCAACGCCCTCGCCGGGCCAGATGATTTTACGGCTCCGATCTACATTCCGTGGCTCTCAAATACCTTCTGGCAACTCTTGCTGAGCTTCGTGCGATTTTGCTGCAGGCACTGCTGAACCGCGCCGTCATCGCCCAATTGCTGTCGGCAGTATTGCTGTGCGTCGCGCCTGCACGCCCGTTGCTCTTGCGGAGTGCCCATATGGCCCTGAGCGAATGACGATGACGCTCCGATTAGTAACGTCGCGGTGGCAAGCATGAGTTGGCGCATCGATCACCTCCATGAATCCCAAAATCGAATTGATGGATAAAGCCGAGATCCATTGCGCGGTTCCTCAGGTACCGGTCGCGCAGACGGCGGTTTCAGAAGTGGAACTTTGGCAGACGTCGGGACTTTCCCTCCTTTCCGCGGTGGTCGCGGGGGAGGAGAAGAGATGAAAAAGCTTTTGGTGGTCGCGCTTGCCGCCTGCGCCTTTGCAGCAATTCCCGCGATGACGGCATCAGCAATGCCTATTGCAGCAGCGGGAAATCTTGCCGGCTCTGATAGTTCCGTCATCCAAGTTAGAGGCGGTCATGGCTGGGGTCATCGCGGCGGTCGCGGTCACCACTACGGCTGGGGCCGAGGGCGCGGTCACCATTATGGCTGGCGACATCATCGCCGCTGGTGATGTCCTTCGCTGACGGTGTGCTGTTGCCATAACGACTATGCCGGCGCAGCAAATCGCACCGTGACAACCTCGCGCCCGAACGGATTGTGCGAGAGCCGGCAACCATCTCTCGCTCAACCGTTCGCGTCTGTGCGACCCGAACCACCGGCCGAGCCGATCTACCTTGGCCGGCAGTGCCACTTCCACGCTGTCGCAATGATCGTATCGAGGTCCGAGTGCGACAGCCGGCACTGGAGCCGGGCCTGAGCGCGCCCGGGGGCAGCCCATAGCGCGGCGGGGTCGCCGGGGCGTCTCGGCCCTGTTCGGACGGGCACGGCCTTCGCGGTGATGCGTTCGACCGCGGCGACGATCTCGCTGACGGAATAGCCGACGCCGGTGCCGAGATTGAGTGTGTCCGACGCGCCGCCGGCCAGGAGATCGCGCAAGGCCCGGACGTGGGCATCGGCGAGGTCGCTGACATGGATGTAGTCGCGGATCGCGGTGCCGTCGGGGGTCGGATAATCGGCGCCGAGAATATCGAGGTGCGGCAGATCGCCGGCGGCGGCCATCAGGGCGCGCGGAATGAGGTGCGGCTCCGGATCGTGATCCTCGCCGGTCTCCCCGTCGGGATCGGCGCCGGAGGCGTTGAAATAGCGCAGGATGATCGAACGCATGCCGTAGGCCGCGCCATAGTCGCGCAGCATGCCCTCGACGATCATCTTGGTCCGGCCATACGGGCTGATCGGCGCACAGGGCATGTCCTCGGTCACAGGCATCGCGGCCGGCAGTCCGTAGACCGTGCAGCTGCTCGAGAACACCACACAGTCGATGCCCGCCCCGCGCGCCGCTTCCAGCACCACCTGCGATCCCGTGACGTTGTTGTCGTAATAGATCGCGGGGTCCGCGACGGACTCGCCGACATAGGCAATCGCGGCGCAGTGAAGGATTGCCTCGGGACGGTGCTGACGCAGCACCGCATCGAGCCGCTCGCGATCCCTGATGTCGCCTGTCTCAAGCGTGCCCCACTTGACCGCCTCCCGGTGACCACGGCCAAGATTGTCGTAGGTGACGGGAACGAGACCGGCGGCCGCGAGCGCCTTGCAACTGTGGCTCCCCACATAGCCGGCGCCGCCGGTCACAAGCACGGAGGTCATGCGGAGGCACGCAGCAGATCGTCGAAATAGGCGATGCAGCGCTGCAGACCCTGGTTGAGCTCGATCGTCGGCTTCCAGTCGATCAGCCGCCCGGCGAGCGAAATGTCGGGACAGCGCTGCACGGGGTCGTCTTCAGGCAGCGGCGCGGTGTGGAGCTGGGAGCGCGAACCCGTCAGCGCGATGATCCTGGCTGCTAGCTCGCCGATGGAGATTTCCACCGGGTTTCCGAGATTGACGGGACCGGTCACGTCGTCGGAGGTCCGCATCAGCCGCACGATGCCTTCGATCAGATCGTCGACGTAGCAGAACGCCCGGGTCTGGCGGCCAGAGCCGTAGATGGTGATGGGCTCGCCGCGCAGCGCCTGGACGATGAAATTGGAGACCACGCGGCCGTCATTGACGTGCATGCGCGGGCCGTAAGTGTTGAAGATACGGGCCACCCTGATGTTCAGATTGTGCTGCCGGCGATAGTCAAAGAACAGGGTTTCGGCGCAGCGCTTGCCCTCATCGTAGCAGGCGCGCGGACCGATCGGATTGACGTGACCGCGGTAGTCTTCGGTCTGCGGATGAACCGTCGGATCGCCATACACCTCGCTGGTCGATGCCTGAAAGATCCGCGCCCTGAGCCGTTTGGCGAGGCCCAGCATGTTGATCGCCCCATGCACGCTGGTCTTGGTGGTTTGCACCGGGTCATGCTGATAATGGTTCGGCGACGCGGGACAAGCGAGATTATAGATTTCGTCGACCTCGATATAAAGCGGGAACGTCACGTCGTGACGCATCAATTCGAACCGCTTGTTGTCGAGAAGCTGCAAGATATTGTCGCGCGTACCGGTGTAGAAATTGTCGACGCAAAGCACATCATGGCCATCGGCCAGCAGACGCTCGCACAGATGTGAGCCAAGGAAGCCGGCCCCTCCAGTTACGAGTATTCGTTTTCTCTTGAACAAAACCACCTCCCCAAATCGTCTCTTTTTGCGAGCGCCCCTGCCGACACGCGGTGACAGCACGCTGCTGGATCACTCACACCGTCTCCATCGGATCCACTTTGGTAAAATAGAGCCGGCTTTCCCTCAGGGCAAAAATGCGCCGCGCCCGCGATATCAGTTCGGCGCCCGAACGGCCTCTCGGCGTGATGACGATCCGGCCATCCCGAAATTCAGCCCGGCCGCCCTCGACCAGGGCGTCGATCCGATCGCTGATGAATCCCCTGAAATGCTGGTCGTAGAGCGGCTCGACCCCGATTGCGCGCGATCCGGTTCGCGCGACCACCAGCAGCATCTGGACGGACAGCGACCGATAGCAGGTCCCGTAGGCGTAAATCATGATGACCGTGGCGAACCAGTACAGCGACGCGCATTGCCAGTAGTCCAGTTCGGCAAGCACAGAGGCCCCCACAATCACGCCCGCCACATGAATAATCAGCGCAGCACTGACGATGATCCCGATCGCGTTTCGTCGTTGGCTGACACGAACCACCACCGGAACCACGACGGCCAAAACCACCAGACTGATCAGGCCGACCAGAAACGACATCAGCGGCCAGGAGGCTTCGAGAAATCGAAATAGAACATTGCGAACTTGAGCAGCGCTACAGGCAAGCGCGCGCCCGGCACGAGCCGCACGGTCGACTGATCCAGCCCGGCAGCGCGGCTGCCGAGCAGCAGGTTGAGCCGATCCCTGAACATATCCCGTATGCCGAAGCCGTGTCCGTAGTCGGCGAGCCATGGCTCGATCTCGACCGGTCCCGGGTTCGCGGACAGGCTGACAAGCAGGGTCGTCGAGACGCCCGCTGCCACCAGAAGCCAGACGATCAGCGTGGTGAGGACGGCAGAACAGATGATCAAGCCGCCGGCCAGCACGTCACCCGCTACCTTGGCATCGAGGCGCCAAAACTCGCGGTCCGCCACGACCAGGCCAACCCACAAGACGATCGCGAGCAGGCACCCGAGGCGAAATCGCTTCCGGAGATCGCGGACCGCAAATGGTCCTCGCGAAAGTGCAAGCAGGAACAGCGGGACCGAGGCACTGGCTGCGAAGCTGGCCATCACGATCTGTGAAGGAACGATCACCAAAGCCAACAAGGTCCTCCCAGTTCCTTCATCGCGGCATCTTGCCGTAACCCTATTCTGCCGCAACGCCGTTGCCAATGGCGCGGCGCCATCCTAGCGTCGCGGCCGCATTCAACCGAAGTGGCGGTCCATGAACAGGGAGACTTTAGCAGATGCGGCAAAATCCGGAGAGGTAACTCTCCCGGTTCTCCCACCGCATGTCGAGATCCTGTCGCCGGCCGAAGCAATCAACTTTCCGAGTGAATGGTACGACATCATGGATGAACACCATTTCTGGATGATCTGGCGGACCCGTGCCTTCCTGCAGCAGTGCCGGACGCTATCGATCTCGATGGAGACGCCGCTCACAGTTCTGGAGATCGGCTGCGGTCAGGGTATTCTGCGGACAATGCTGGAGGCAACAACGCGCTGGACGATCGACGCAGTCGACCTCAATGTCGCTGCGCTGGCGCACAGCGCGCCGGGCCGCGGCCGCACGGCGCTCTATAACATCCACGATCGAGCAGCCGATCTTGCGGCTCGTTACGACGCGCTGATCTTGTTCGACGTGATCGAGCACATCGACAGACCGACGGAATTTCTCGCTTCCGCGCTCCATCATCTCAAGCCGGGCGGCCATGTGTTCATCAACGTGCCCGCCCTGCAGAGCCTCTACAGCAAGTTCGACGTCGCAGTCGGTCACTGCCGAAGGTACACCAAGACGACGCTGGAGGCCGAGTTGACCGGCGCTGGCGTCCGCAAGGTGGACGATCGCTATTGGGGCCTGACCATGTTGCCCGTGCTGACGCTGCGGAAATTGCTGGTCTCGCTGGGCCGCGAAAACGACGGCAGGTCGACAACGATGGTGCAGCGCGGAGTGCAGCCGCCGAACCGGCTGGCCAACGCCGTCCTGACCGGAGCGATGCAGTTCGAGACGCACGCAGTGCCTAATCCACCGCTCGGAACGTCCCTGCTCTATGTCGGCCAGGCCGGATAGCGGCGCCTGTTTCGAGATTACGGAAGCTCTGGATCGATGCTGAGCGGGCCCAGGCGTTTCAGAAGGGCCGGCTCTGTGCCTTTCATGGTCACGTTTGAAGCGAACAGGAACGGCAGCAGAAATCCCGCCGCCGATCCGAACAGGCCGATCGCGCCCGGAAGCCACTCGCCGTTCCAGACCAAACCGGCGCACACCAGCGGAAACACCAGCGGATATAGCCGGAAGTGCGAGCCATTGAGCCATCGAAAATAGGCGATCGCAAACGCCGCCACGAAGGCGGCCACCACATACACGATCGCAACGGCGGGTGCTGGATGGCGCAGCAACGCCACGACCGACCAGCCAGCAGCAGCCAGATGGGCCGCAATCCGGTAGGCGCGCCATTTTCGATCGGGGTCGGCAAAGTTCAGCCCCGCCAATCCGGTATTGGCGATCAACGCCGCTGCCGGCGCCCCCGTCCCTGCCAGAATGAGACCGAAAATGGCGTTCAGCGTCTTTCCCTTGCGAAACCAGAACTCCGGAAGTGTCATCGTAGCCGCGAGCGCGACCGCCGCGAGCGCCGGCCATGACGCCGTCGCCACCATCGCCGCGACGACGACGACGCAACCGGCAATCTGGAGCCCAAGCCGCTCGAAGCGGCCGACCTTGGCCTGGCGGCCGAGGTGATCCGCGATCGCGAGCGCCTGGCGCGCGAAGCGCTCGCCCAACACTTCGTTCTTGGCGTCGCTTCCGCCTGCAACCTTGCCGCCCAGATCGCCCCGGACATAGAGCGCCACGTCGTCGAGAGGAAATTCGAGGGTCTTCGGCTCGTCGCCATCGCGCCAGGTCACGACCCAGACGTCGGCGTTCTTTTCGACCTTGAGGCTCTGCGCGATGCGACGGTGGCGTTCCGCCGGCACGTGCGCGCGCAACATCCAGAGATGCTTCAGCAGCAGAAAGCGCAGCGCGTGGTGCCTGTTCATGTCATTACGGCCGGTTACGAGGCTCGCCTGACCAGCTTCTCCGGCAGGACGGCCGGATCCAGATGTTCGCCGGTCCGGTCCCAGAGGATCTGGGCAGCGAGTTCGCGCAGCTCCTGGGTACTGAGTTTCTTCAAGACCGGAGGCCGGACGTTGAAGTAATGGAATCGCTCGATCATCGGCTTGAGGTAACGCGCCGAGATCGTGATCTCCGGATAGCTGCCATACATGCAGCCGCTGCACGACCGCGTGTACGAATAGGCGTCTTCATGAATGCGCCCGTCGCGATACCATTCCGGAAACTGCGGATCGTAGATCGGATACTTCCCGTTGGTCTCGAAATCACAGCAGACCTTGAGATTGCCGTTCGGCGCGATGGCGAAATACAGGTTCGGCGAGTCGCACACATTGTTGTTGCGCCGACGCCACTGCAGCGGCTCCTTTGCAACAAAGCGATAGATGTCGTCGAGATACTCGTCGGAATCGTAAAGGTTGAGGCCGGCGCGCCGAAGCGACTTCAATTGCTCGGTGACCTTCTTCACCTCGGCGTAGCGTTCCTTCGGGAAGGTCACGACCGATTCATCGTCGAAGGTCTGGAAGCCGCGCGGCTTGTCGGCGGTCGATACATGGACCGGCACGACCGAAACGCCCCAGCCGATCGCGGTGGCAAAACGGATCACGTCCTGGATGTCGTGGAGATTCCGCGGCATCAGCACGTTGTTGAAGAACGCCGTGCCATTTTCAGGGAATATCTCGTTGATGACGGAAACGGACGCGATCGCCCGCTCCCAGCTCTTGCTGAAGCCGCCGTTGATGGTGTCCTGCAGCTCCGGACGCAGACTGTCCAGGGAAATGCTGATGTCGTGCGCGCCGTTCCGGACGCACTCCTCGAGCGCTTTGCGGGTGGCAAGTCCGTTGGTTTGCATTCGCACGTGAATGCCCCGTTCGGTGAAGGTTTTCACGATCTCCGGCAGGTCCCTCCGCACGAATGGTTCCCCCCCGATCAGGAGGACCACGCAGACACCGATCGCAGCCAGATTGTCCGCCATCAGACGGATCTGGTCGATCGCCATTTCCTGCGCGTTGGCATCCGCGTAGATGATGTTGCACTGCTCGCAGGCAAGATTGCATCGTGCCGTGATGTAGAACTGGACATAGGCCGGGCTGGTCTTGGTCAGAAGACTCCGCGCCAATGCTATTTTCTGATCGAGACTGAAATAGTCCATGCCTGCTTCCTTCCGGACAGCGAAGAAAACAACTGGCCTGCCGGTGTCGCGGTTCAGGGGCAGCCCTTAGCAGCTCCCGGGTAATCACTAAAGCGCGTGAGCGTCAATCCACCAATCCTGATGACATATTTGGGCGTCCGGCCGTCGAATGTCGGGTCGGCGTCCTCCCCTTTATGCACGATAACAACCTGGAACGCCCCGCAAACGTAATTAACCTTGCGATCCACCTCTGCAAACGAACGGGCCCGATAGACAAGTTTTCCCGAAACTGCCGCTTCCGCTCCGAAAGGCACGGTCTCGAAATCGGGTGAGAAGACCACATCGCGGTAGCTCGTCATATCGTGAATCGTCAGCCACGGAACGGCGCCGGCGGGATCGATTCTACCAAGAATGTAGGGGGTCTGCCTCGGCCACGCTTCGGTACCGATCCAAAGGGCAAACGCCAGAACGCCTACGGTGCCGGCGATGCGCCCGACGCTCTTCCACCAGCCATTCGACCACCCGGATAACCAACGCTGCAGGACGGCCGCGGCCATCAGCGGCAGGAACACACCCGGGACCATCGCCAGCGGCACCACCACTTTGGCCAGCGACCAGGGATGGATATAGGTGTGCTGCTTGAGCACGATCATTTGCGCGTACGCGGGAACAATCGAAAGTAGAAACATCGAGAACAGGCCAAAGGAGGCCTTTCGCGCTACGGAATCGGTCCGGGACGTGATCAGGAGGGCCACAGACAGCACGAGGCAGATGACAAATCCGACGCCGATCAGGACAGGCGCCGTGTCCCAATAGTAGAAACGGTGGGACTCGTAGAATGCCGGAAAGAACCTCACCGACGAGACCGGATGGTCGGAGGTCTCACCAATTCGGTATACCAACTTCCACGCCAGTTCTTCGATCGATGCGATCACCCCGTCCTTTGCGGCGATCGATCCCGGCGTGCGAAACCGCCAAATCAGAAATACCGCAAAGGTCACGAGCGGCAACGCCGTCAGCGCCCAGGCTTCCTTGCGTTTCATCGGGCTGCCGCGGTCCGTCCACGCCCCGACCAGCCGGAGAACGAACCAAACGGCAAACACGAAGTAAAACAGCCAATCGACGAACAGGCCGCAGATCAGAATCGCGATTTGAAGCCAGTAATATCGGCGCGCCGACGACCGATTGGACGCCCCAAGTTCGAGCGCCACGGCAAAGAGCAGCAGCGCGTAATAGACGACGATATGGGTGTCGAAGGCGTAGATCTGGGAGAAGAAGTAGACCGCACCGCGTGGAAACAAGACCAGGCATGCTGCCACGATCGCGAGCACTACACCCTCGATCCTGGGGCGGCGCAGGAGGTTCGCGGTGAAATACGCCGCCAGAGACAGGAAGAGCGCAATCAATCCGTGGCCGGCGACATTCAGCCAATTGACCATCGTGATGTTGGGTTCGGTGCCAGTCAACAGAGCGACCAGATAGAGCGGGAGAACCGCGCCCGGCGGCCACGACTGGTACATGGCATAACGCAGGTCCGGCGTCGCCGTTTCCACCGACAACGGGGCGTAAGGCATCGAGAACAGCATCTGCCACGGTCCCTCGATCCACCAATTGCGGGCGAACATCATCATCACCGTCGTGATGTAATCGAGGTCGAACACCGGGATCTGATGGATGTAGGGAAAACGCCAGTCCAGCACGACGATGTACACGACGCACACGCCCAGGATGGCACAGGCCAGCGACGCAGCGGTGCTGTTCGAGCACCTTGTCGTGTCTGAGGTCATTGCGAAACTCTCGTCATCGGAAGATGTGGCTGGACGTCATTCGACCGACCGGGTCCTCAGCTCGAAGCGAGCCGGGGCCGCTCCGGAACCGTTGACGCCGGTTCGGTTTCTCCGGTGCGAACCTGCTGCTCGACGAGCGAAACGCCGAGCCGCTCGGCCACGACATAGACCGGACGCCGTTTGATCTCCCCATACATGCGCGCGACGTACTCGCCGATGATGCCGAGCGACAGCAGCTGGATTCCACTGAAGAACTGCAAGGCGAGGAACAGCGACGTATAGCCGGGCATGTCCTGGGGCGCGTAGCCAAAGATACGGACCTCAAACAACCGCTGCAGCAGCAGCAGCACTGCGCCCAAGATTGCACCGGCCGACGCCACCAGTCCGGCGAGCGAAATGAACCGCAGGGGCACATCGGAAAAGTTGAAGATGCCGCTTGCAGCGAGACGGACCAGGCGCACGAACGAATATTTGGGTTCCCCCGCGCGCCGCGCGTCCCGCTCATAGGGAAAACCGCACTGACGGAATCCTGCCCAGGCGCGCAGGCCACGGAGAAAGCGCCCGTTTTCCGGGAGGCTCCGAAGCACGTCGGCGACCTGGCGATCCATGACGCAGAAATCGCCGCTATCGAGCGGGACGTGAATATCGGCCATCTTCTGCCAGACCAGATAGAAGGCACGGTAGCAGAACCGCTTGAAGAGGCCCTCCTTGCGTTTGAGGCGCACGCCGTAAACCACCTCGAATCCGTCGCGCCATTTCGCGAGCATCGCGAGCAGCACCTCCGGCGGATCCTGGAGATCGGCATCCATGATCGCCACTGCGTCGCCGGACGCGTGGTCTATGCCAGCCGACACGGCTGCCTGATGGCCGAAATTCCTCGAAAAACGGATCAGCTTGACCCGTGGATCGCGCTTGCGGATGTCGCGAAGGATGGCGGGTGTTGCGTCACGACTTCCATCGTCGACATAGATGATTTCAAAGCTGAAGTCGTGCGACGCCCCCAAGCATCGATCAAGTTCGGCGTGAGTGGAGGAAATAACCTCGCTCTCGTTGAAGCAAGGCACGATGACGGACACGCTGCAGTGCAAAATACTTCCCCCACCAAAAGCTCGCCGAACTCGGCCGGCGACTTGCAACAAATCAGGCACTCAAGAACAGACGCAACCTTTAGGCGCTATCGAAAGAGATCGGTAGAAAAATTACCTCGAGCCTCGACTTCGCGCCCAGTGCCGCCAACCGGCCAGCAAGGCCGCCCGCGAATGCGCACCCATTGATTACCCTTGAATGCCGTCGCGTCTATCGAAAAAGCACTTTGCCACGTCGATTGAGCTAGCGGAAATCAGTGCCTTAGTGCAGCCACTTCGGACTAGATCGTGGGCCGAGAAGGTCCGTCGGGCTCGCCGGCCCTCCTCAGACGTGGCCGCGGAACGCTGCACATCGGCAACCGCGACGTCGTGGGCCGCTTTGCTATCTCGATATCGGGCTGGTTAGTGCGGCGAGAGTCCACACAATTTCGGAATATTCGAAGAATATCCCTGAGTTGCCTGACGTGTCAAGTTGCCTCGTCGAGCGCCGGCAGCCGCCGGCTACTTTGCATGGGGTTGTTTTCGATATTTAGGCAGCGCGCACCTGCGGCGGGGCCCCGTCGGTGCGCGAGCCTCTCTTCGGTATATTGCAGGTCAGTGACCGACCATCCCCGACCCCATCGCGCCGTCATAGCCTGACCAGCCCGGCTGCGCTGCAACATTACTGGGCGCGGCATAGGCATTGTTGCTGTTTCGAAATTGCTCGGTTGCTATGGCGCGGTGATTCGTCCGCGTGCGGTGGTGTCCGGAGGCAGCCGCCGCCGCTTGCGCGGTTAAGACCGCAATGATCGAGGCACCGACGGCTGCAAGAATTGTCTTTCGCATCGTTATCTCCCATTTTCTGGCGGAAAGCCTGGGTTCGTACTTTCCGATTGCCTGGAGATAGCGATGGTTTGGTAGCCTGATTATGGGTGAAATTTTGAATAGACCTTCCTTTGGGAAGGGATAATCCGCGACGACCGCATTCTCTTCATTCCAGAAACAATCGACCCCGCGGGACCGCTTGCTTTGGGCGTTCTCAGCAAGCACACGATCTCGCTCGCAAGGACATCTAAGGAACCGGACATCGCGCCTCCCCCAAATGAGTTATGGCAGCATCCGGCGCGACCGGATAAGTTGATAGTTGTTTTTGTTCATTTATTGGACCTGCGCAGTGCGGATCTTACTCATTGTCCTGGGGATATGGCTGCTTCTGAACGTCCTCTTCGTGGTCGTGACGGCCCCGCCGCGCAAACCGCGGCGGACCGAACCGGCGCGCCAATCCGGCAGTGATTTCGCGCCTGCACCGATCGACAAGAACGGCTATCCGTTTGAGGACGACGAGAAGGTCTCCCTCCGCCACATCATCGTCTCGGTCGGGATGGGCGCGTTCTTCGTGCTGTCCCCGTTTTTGCTCGAGGCGATCGAAACCACGAAACGCCTCTTCAAGAGAGGCCGCGAATAACCCGCCCCCGCCTGCAAGCACTCATGACCTCGACCGGGCTTTCGACATGATCACAAGGCGCGATTGGGCATTCGTCGTGGTCTGCATCGCAGGCGCACTGCTGCTCGGTATCTGGAGCTTCCAATTGGGTCTCGAGTTTCATCGATCCCAGTCTGGCGCCACCGATCTCAGCAGCGCGCGTCGACACAGCGGTGATGACGCTCCGGACAATTTGGTAACCCGCGGCGCTGAGTAGGTCGGAGGCAGCCACGGGCTCGCTCCGCAAGGTCTAAATGCGTTGGCCATGCCCCCGCGAGCCGGCGTCAACGTGAAATGCGAGTTCGCCCGCGTCAGTGATGCCGGAATCATAGCCATTGCGATATCCGGCCCGGTAGAACAGCGTGGCCACTGCGCACGAGCAAAGGGCCAGAATGACGCTCGTCATAGGTTGCCTGCCATCTTTCTTCGGCGGCCCAACGCGAGCCACCAGTTGCGCCGCCGACCATAGCGCGGATTGCGGCGCTCCCACGGCTAAGCCGTGTCCCGCATGGGTCTGACCCAGCGTTTTGAGTTTCGCAATTTTCGCTCCGCACTGAAACGATGCTGCGTCGCCGTCAGAAAAGCTACGCGCAAGCCATGCCGGGAAAACGAGCCATGCCGGGAAAGACGGCGATGTCGTCGTCCGTGTTCGCCCGATCGCGCCGCTTGCGACCGCCGATCGCCTTCGTGCGAAGGTGACGGATATCCAGCACGCGCAGCGCAATCGGCACGCGCTGCAAAATCCAGCGAGCGTGATCGGCAGCTTGCCTGATCACGGTCATCACGGTCGCGACGCGCGTGAAGATGCCGACCAGGAAGATCATCGAGAAGATATCGATGTAGGCGAGCATGTCGCCAAGCAGCAACAATTCGGGAGGCAGCGGAATCCGGTGCAAATACGCGAAGACGAGGATGACGACCGGGACGAACGCGACAACCCGTCGCAGCGTCAGCCGATCCAGAAAGGCGGCGAGTTCAACAACCAGGATCTGCCACAACCAGTCGCCCAGCTCGGCGGGCTTGTCGATCGTCCAAATCTGCCAATACGTCTGCCAAAACTGCTTCCAGATCTGCCACATCGTCGTGGGCGCCCCTCCAGGGCTGCAATGTCAGGCAGCCGCTCCAAATGGACCACACCGCCACGGCAGGTTCAACACCGCCAGGTGTCACGGATCGGATGACACCTGGTTTCCGTTGCCGTCGAGCAGGCTGGCTTCGTCGCGGCCGGACTCCGCCGACGGAAAGACGCGCTCGTAGTTCGCGCGGGCCTCACGTATCAGTCGCGCACGCTCAAGTTCGGACTTCGAAATGAACCGGATAACTTCGCCCATTTGCTCTCCAACGCAGTCTGTTCGATCAATCCGATCGACAATGCGAACCTCGTGCCAGATTGGTCCAAGAGACCTAAGTTCCCTCACCTCTGTGCTGGTGACTTGCCCCGACATGTCTCACCGGATCACCCGCGGCGGCATCCGCTGCGGGCCGAACGCAAAGCGCGGATTGTAGCCGCAAGAGGCGTCTTGGCCGGATGCGGTTGCCTGACACTGTTGGTAGGTCTGGAAACCGCAATAGCCGGGATACCCCTGCTGCCTACCCTGGATGCACCAGGGATAGTCATACGGATCGGCCGCCGCAGGCGATGCAAGGCCCATAAGCGAACCGGCACCGAGCGCCGCAAACGCCAGAACTGCCCAAATTGTCGCGCGCATGGTCCCGTTTCCTCTTCCGATCGAGCCCCACCAGTTGATGTAGGTACGGAAGCGGATGACGCGAGGTTTCCAGCCGCCGTCTCAAGAAGCCGTGAGGGCCGATCGAGACCAGTTCCCCACGCCAAATGAAGGCGGCTGGCCGGCCTTCAAACTTGCACGCCTGATCCGTCGATGCCTGCTGTCCCGGTTCCGCTGGACGCATGTGGTCAACCGGCAGTTAACGCAACGGGTGCGGTTGAGGTGCGCAACTTAAGCGCGCTGCAATGCGCACGCTCTAATCTCGATGCCGGTCACCATGACGAACGACGACAGACGACCAGTCTGTCGCACAGGGGAATATTCATGCGTTATAGGCTCGTCGCCTCGGTCATCCTGTCGCTCACGCTTGGCCCTGCACTGGCTGGACCACGAACATCCGAGCCGTCCAGTGCGCCCACACCGACGCCGACCGGCTTCGAGAGATATCGCGGCTATGTTTTCGATCTCTCCGAGAACACCGAACGCAAGGACGTCGCTGACCTCGCCGACATGGTCCGCCGCCAGCTCGACGTCGTGGAAGCGGCGCGCTTCAGCCCGAGGGTGCTGCAATTTTTCCACAGCGTGCCGATCGTTGCGAGCGAGATGGCGTGTCTTGAGGAGGGAGCCGCCGCGGCCTGCTACGGCATCATGTCTCCTGAATGGGACCAGCGCACGACGCGCGATATCACCATCTGGGATCACGACAAGCAGCAGTGGACCAATTCGGACCCACTGGCACTTGCCGTCGATTCCGGCATTGGCGTCATCAAACTGCGCCCGAACATGATGCGCTCTGAGAAGGACCCGGTGCTGCTGCACGAATTCCTCCACGCCTATCACGCCAAGCTGATGCCGAACGGCTATGAAAACAAGGTCATCAAGAATTTCGCCGGCGAAGCCAAGTCAAAGGAGCTGTTCCCCAAGGAGGCCTACGCGTTGAAAAACCATCAGGAGTTCTTCGCGGTTACGGCGAGCATCTTCCTTGCGGGCAAGGATTCTGCGCACGAACCCTATACGCGCGTCAAGCTCAAGGAGAAGATGCCGGAATACTATAAGTATCTCGTCGGCCTGTTCGGCTTCGACCCGGAAGAGACAGGCGTCACGCCCGTCGCATCGGCGAACTGAGTTTCGACGCTAAAAGAGCACGAGGCCCGGTGTGCCTAGGAGACCGGGCCTCGCGTCTTCTGTCCCCCGCCTCACGTGGCGGATCAGGTGATGTCTGATGTCACGCGTGTTAAATCAAGTCTTCCGCGCGATCCATTCCGGATGACTACGGTATCGGCCGCGTGATCAGATCTCACTTGCTGTAGCTGTAAAATCCCTGACCGGTCTTGCGGCCGAGATGACCGGCATCAACCATTTCCTTCAAGAGCGGCGCGGGCCGGTACTTGGGATCGTTGAATCCGGTATAAAACACCTCCATCACCGACAGCATCGTGTCGAGGCCGATCAGGTCGGCGAGCGCGAGCGGTCCGATCGGGTGGTTACAGCCGAGCTTCATGCCGGCATCAATCTCCTCGGCGGTGGCAATGCCCTCCTGCAGCGCGAAGATCGCCTCGTTGATCATCGGGCACAGGATGCGATTGACGGCAAAGCCCGGGCTGTTCTTCGCAGTGATTGCGACCTTGCCGACGCGCTTGGCGAAAGCGGTTGCCTTGGCGACAGTATCGTCCGACGTCTGCAGCCCGCGGATCAGTTCAAGCAGCGCCATCACCGGAACCGGGTTGAAGAAATGCATCCCGATGAAGCGGTCGGGACGATCCGTCGCGGCCGCGAGCCTGGTGATCGAGATCGACGATGTGTTGGTGGCGAGCAGCGTGCTCGGCTTCAGCGATTCGCAGAGGTCCTTCAGGATCTTGATCTTGAGGTCCTCATTCTCGGTGGCAGCCTCGATCACCAGGTCACAGGCGACGAGCTTGGCTTTGTCTGACGTCGCCGTGATGCGCGCCAGCGTCGCCTCGCGGTCGGCAGCGGTCATCTTCTCCTTGCTGACCAGGCGATCGAGGCTTGCCCCGACCGTCTTCAGGCCGCGCTGCACCGCGGCGTCGGAAATGTCGACCATGGTGACGCCGAGCCCCGCTGCAGCGCTCACCTGGGCGATGCCATTACCCATTGTCCCGGCGCCGATGATGCCAACCGTCTCGATCATTGCGTTCGTCCTTCCCGTCGCTTGAGCCGCCCCGCGGCACCATCAAGAAAATGCGGACCTGCCATCCGCGGATCGCGCATGCATAGCAGTCCGGTCAGGCGGCCGATACGGGAACGGCTGGTATCCTGGTGATGCTATTCGGGGCGCGGCGGCAACGATTGCCGCGGCGGCACAGCCGCGCGTGGCGGCACCCTGAGTCGCGGCGACTCGGCGACGCGCGACGGCTCGAGCATGCGATTCAGCCTGACGATCCACCAGGCCAGCCGTCCGTAGCTGCGGCGAAGCGCCGGCAATATCCCCTCGTCGATGTCATGCTCCGGGTCCATCTCCGCGCCTTGCTAGCCTCCATCCTTGAATGAACGGTTTGGTGCAATCGCGCAGTGGAGGATCAGCCTTTAAGAAATTGCTAACCAAGCCTGATAGACCGAATCACCGTACTCATGAGGTAGACTGGTTCCACACGGAAATAGTGGCAAGGCGCGACCTTCCGCTACTTCCACGCGAGCCGGAAGATTGCTAGTTTGTTACAGGGATGGCACTCAGAAACGCTGGGGGATGCGGTGTTTCGATTGTTTCGGTGGTGGAGGACGAGCAAGCTGACGTTGGCTTGCCCGAATTGCAAAGAGATCGCCTCGTCGGGTGTGTTCCGGCACGGGCGCTATCTGCTGGGCGACGCGCCATTGCGTTGCGACCATTGCGAATCCGCGGGGCCGGTGACGTTGTGGCGCTTCGAGGGGCTGTCGCAACGCCGATGTGCGGCCGCCGGCCACGCCTATCCGCGGCAGTCGCTGCTGTCGGATTCGTCCGCGAACTAGATCGGCGACGTTCCGCAAAGCGCGCTGATGTCGCGTCTGCCAGTTGGGCGGCTGTTGCGCGCGACCAGTAATCTCCCGGATTGATGACCGATACCACGGCGCTGCAACATCGCGCCGGCCGGCATGCCTCGCGTTGAGTTGATCGAATTTTGGAGCGAGCGCCGCGACCTAAGAAAATAACCGATGAGGGCTATGCCCATGCTTGCCGAAAAATTCTTTTTGTATCTCGAAACGTTGCTCAAGAGCCCAACCCACTCCGACGGAAGCCCGCGCGTGGTGAGTACGTCGCCCCATGTGCCGGTCAAGCTCCCGGGCAGCAAATAATCCCCAGGCCCACATCGTCCGGAGGTCTGGACCACTGACGGGATTGCTGTCAGCTTTGTCGCGCGGACGTTTGGTCCGCGATGAGGTCAGTCGATGAAACGCGCAGCCCGTTGCCTCCGATATGCGCCGCTCGCCACGCTCGCCCTGATCGTTGGCGCGCTGCCCGCGGCAGCCCAGGAGCTGTGGCCGGCCTTTCCGCCCGAACTAGGCCTGCGCGCACCGCTGGCGGACGTTTGGCTCCCCTACCGCTGCAGCACCGGCCCCGTGCAAAACTTCTACCACGGCGCGCTCTACCGCGAACCGCCTGCGATCTATCGCGGCTACGCCTATCGTCCGTACTATCGCTACACCGCCTCGCGCGTTGTGCCGCGAACCTATTTCTGTGTGGACGAGCACGTGAGGCATCTCACAGCCCGCTAACGTCAGGTGCGCTACACAGGCTCCGTAAGAGCACGGAGCCGTCATGGGCAACAGGATCGATTTCGGGACCATCATCGTTGCGGTCTGCGTTGCCGGATACGCGGCGATCATGCTCGCTTGTGTGGCCCAAACCGGGTTCGGCCTGTCCGCCGCGCAGATCCGTCATCTCTCGATGATCACTGCACTTTTCATCGCGCTCCCGGTGGCGCTGGATTTCCTGCGCCCACGGCCCGACAAGGCTCGCTGAGCCAGCGCTGATGACGGCATCGCGCGTTCGCCGCGCGCTCCGATCCGGCGCGTCGCCGATTCACTCAACGCAACATGGCGCTGGCTGAAACGACGCGAATCAGCACTACTCCACAACTGATCATTGCTTGAGATTCCGGCGGCATGACCCAGCCCGAGGTCTTGGATCAGAATATTCGCGCCCTGCAGGAATGGCTGCGCAAGGCTTGGCTGCAGCTCGGGGATCCTTCGCTCACCGCTTTCTCCCGTCGCGAATTGCGCAACCAGATGAAACAATGCAGCGCGGATCTGCGCATGCATTTGCAGACCGCATCGGAGCGGCCACCGCAGCCCTCCGCGAAGCCCCCCAAAGCGTTCGCCAAGCCAGAGCTGCGGCTTCTCGCCCTGAGCTAGGCACAATCACGGGCCGTCAGGCGTTGCCACGCTCGGCGATGGCGCGCGTGCCAAAATGCCGCGTTGCCCGCCGCATGCGCGTCATACCTGCGGCCGGCTTGCGCCTGACCGCCCCACAAGGCACAGCAAATCAGTTCCGGCGTGCCTATATAGGAGCCGTTGTGTCGCGGCGAACGCCGCCGAATGCTTTAGGGACCCCTGTGTTATATCTGGAACTTGCGATCGTGGCGGTGCTGATCGTCGTCAACGGTCTGCTGTCGATGTCGGAGCTCGCCATCGTCTCGTCGCGCCCGGCGCGGCTTGCGGCCATGGTCGAGAAAGGCGTCAGCGGTTCGCGTCGCGCGCTCGTCCTCGCCTCCAATCCCGGAAAATTCCTGTCGACGGTGCAGATCGGCATCACGCTGATCGGGGTGCTGTCCGGCGCGTTCTCGGGCGCAACGCTCGGCCAGCGCCTCACGCAATGGCTGCTCGATATCGGGTTGTCGCCGGGCCTTGCCAACGCGCTCGGCGTCGGCCTCGTCGTCGGCGTGATCACCTATGCCTCGCTGATCATAGGCGAGCTCGTGCCGAAGCAGATCGCGTTGCGCGATCCAGAGGCGGTCGCGGTGAAGGCCGCGCCGGCGATGACGCTGATGGCAAAACTCTCGCTGCCGCTGGTGTGGCTGCTCGAACACTCCGGCAAGGCGCTGCTGTGGCTGCTCGGCCATCGCGAGGACGCGCAGGACCGGATCAGCGAGGACGAGATCAAGACGCTGGTGGTGGAGGCCGAGAACGCCGGCGTGCTGGAGCCCGGTGAAAAGGAGATGATCGCCGGCGTGATGCGGCTCGGCGACCTTCCGGTCGGCGCCGTGATGACCCCGCGCCACGAGGTCAGCCAGATCGACCTCGCCGACCCCGCGCCCGAGATCCTGGCGACGCTGCAGAAGAGCAGTCACTCGCGCTGCGTGGTGTTCGACGGCAATCGCGACCACGCGCTCGGCATCGTGCAGGCCAAGGACGTGCTCGACGTCTATCTCGCCGGCCGCACGCCCGACATCCGCGCGCTGACGCGCGATGCGCCGATCATCCCCGAGACCGTGGATGCGCGCGATGTGGTCGCGATCCTGCGCGATTCCGCCGTGCATATCGGCCTGGTGCATGACGAGTACGGCACCTTTCAAGGCGTCGTCACCAGCTTCGACATTCTCGAAGCCATCGTCGGCGCCTTCCACACCGAGGAAGGTCCGGCGGAGCCCGCCTATGTCAGGCGCGACGACGGCTCCTATCTGATCTCGGGCTGGATGCCCGCGCTCGCCTTCGCCGACTTGCTCGGCATCGCGCTACCCTCGCCGCGGCCCTACCAAACCGCGGCGGGCTATTTGCTGCATGAGTTCGGCACGATTCCCAATGTCGGCGAGAAGATCGCCGCGCAGGGCTGGGACTTCGAGATCGTCGATCTGGACGGCCGGCGCATCGACAAGATCCTGGTGAGCCGCGTGCAGGCGGCCTGACGTTGCGGTGCGGCCGCCCTGTTGATAACAGGCAGGAATGCGAAACAGGCGGTCCTGCTGTGCTATCGGCATAGCTGTCCGAGCCAATCACGGAACTGATCCCATGAAACTTACCCTCGTCGGCTCCCGCCATTTCGGCGTGACGACCTTGAACATGCTGCGCGAGCACGCCGTCGAGATCGCCAGGGTCGTCGTTCATGACGGCGAGGACCGGCTGGCAGCGGCAGCCAGGGCTGTTGGCATCGAGGTCGCCGTGCAGGCCGATCCCAAGCTGGTGACGGCGTCCGAGATCGCGCCCGGCACCGACCTAATCGTGACGGCGCACAGCCACGCCCGCGTCAGCAAGGAAGCGCTGGCGGCAGCCCGGCTTGGCGGCATCGGTTACCATCCGTCGCTGCTGCCCCGGCACCGTGGAATCGCGGCGGTCGAATGGACCATCAACGAAGGCGACCCGATCGCCGGCGGCACCATCTACCACCTCGCCGACCGGATGGATGCCGGCGCGATCGCGGCGCAGGATTGGGTGTTCGTGAAGAAGGGCGAGACGGCGCGGGAGCTATGGGAGCGGGCGCTGGCGCCGCTCGGCCTGCGCCTGCTCGGAGAGGTCATCGATTACGCGAAAGCCTTCAAGACCTTGCCGGCAAAACCGCAGGACGAGCAGTTTGCGACCAAGGCGCCCAGCCTACCCGGCAGCAAGCATTAGGTCCGGAACGGCCGCATCCGGACACGCCCGCAAGCAAGCCTCCCATGCGATTTTTTCGTTCCGGACCCGGAACCAGATTCACTATGATGTGTTTGAGTCCACAGGAACTTTCCTGGATTCTGCGGTGCAGCAAACTTTGGTCACATTGTGCCCGGATAAGCCGTGCCATCACACCAAAATTACGGGGAATTGATTCATGCGTTCGAACCGCATCCGCGACCTGATTGCCTGCTCCCTCGCCGCTGTCGCCGTGCTTGCCGCTGCGCCTGTTTCCGCCCAGCAGCCCTATGATGGCCTTTGGCAGGTCACCGTCGTGACCAAGACCGGCAGCTGCGAACCGTCGGCCAGCTCGACCCTGACCGTGGCCGAGGGCAAGATCAGTGGTCCGGGTGCCGCAATCTCCGGCACGGTGGGCAGCGGGGGACTTGTGCGAGTCTCGATCAATGGTGCATATGCGAACGGTCAACTCAATGGCAACTCCGGATCGGGGAAGTGGAATGGGGCATCAGCTGGCGTACCGTGCAGCGGCCGATGGGAAGCGTCCCGTCAGTAAGATCAGCAGCGCGGCGGGAATTTTTGCCAGGGCGCGGCGGCCTGCATTTGCAGCCGTCGCGTTTTTCATAACGGCCATGGCGAGCACCGCCGGCCACGCTCAGTCGGGCCCGTTCGCGGGCCTCGCCGGTAGCTGGTCGGGCAGCGGCTCGGTCACGCTGGACGACGGGTCAAGCGAGCGGATTCGCTGCCGTGCAACCTACCGTGTCTCCGGCCCGACCATGGCCATGACCCTCACCTGCGCCAGTGACGCTTACAAGTTCAACCTGGCAGCCGACGTGCAGGCCGAAGGCAGCGCAGTCACCGGCTCCTGGAGCGAGGCCAGCCGCAATGTCAGCGGCAACCTGCAGGGCCGCGGCGGCGGCGGCAACTTCCAGGTCGTCGCGAGCGCCCCGGGCTTCAACTCCGACATCTCGTTGCGCACCAGCGGCAACCGGCAATCGGTGACGATCAGGGCCGACAGCCAGTTCCGCGGCGCCAATATCACGCTGACGAAGTAAATTCGACCCAGTCAAAGAAGCCCTCGGGATCGCGCGGTTCCGAGGGCTTTTGTCTACATGATGCTAGGCCGTCCGCGGCTTCGCGAGCTTCTCGGCGGTCTGCTGGATGTTGCGGGCCAGCAGCAGCGCCTGCTCCTTGTTGAGGATGAAGTCGCGCGCGCCCTTCGCCGTCTTCATCGAGATTACCATGATGTCGGGCTGATCATTGGGCCAGCCGGTCGCGAAGCCCGTGAGGAATTCCGGCTTTGTGAGATTGTCCATTGCAGTCAATCCTATGTGGCAGGAACGAACGCGGTGACTTCGATTTCGACCTTGGCGCGCTTGTCGACCAGGCCGTCGATATAGAGCAGCGTCGAAGGCGGAAAATTGCGGCCGAGCGTCTCCTTCCATGCAGCCCCGATCCCGGCGCCCGCGGCTTCATATTCGCTGCGGCTGGTCAGGTACCAGGTCAGGCGGACGATGTGCTCGGGTCCCGCTCCGGCTTCGCTCAACAGCTTGATGATACGCTTCAGCGCGCTGCCGATCTGAGCGGCCATATCTGGCTGATACTCACCCTTCTCGTCACCGCCGGTCTGCCCGGCCAGCACGATCCATTGGCCCGGGCCGTCGAAAGCGACGCCATGCGAAAAGCCGCGGGGTTTCGACCATTCGGCCGGTTGCAAAACATGCATGAGCAGATCCTCCTGATGACTGTCATTCCGGATGGCTCGTTTCATTTGCGCCCCGGAATGATCACATATTCGAACGCTGCTTAGCACCGATTACCCGGACGACGCATCACCGCATCGGCGGAAATGCGCGTTGCAAATTCTCGTCAACTCGCCGATACCGGCCGTCCCCGCCTCACCTCGTCTTCGGCCATGGACCGCACTCCCTCAAAGACTCGCGCCGCGCTGTGGATGTCGGGTTGGCTCTCGCTGATGTTGGTCATGGTGGTGGCCGGCCGCGAGGCGACGCGCGAGGTGAACGTCTTCCAGCTGATGGAAGTGCGCTCGGTGCTCGGCTTCCTGATGCTTTATCCGATGATCCGCATCAATGGCGGCTTCGCGATCCTGAAGACGGCGCGCCTCCATTTGCACATCGCGCGCAACCTGATCCACTATACCGCGCAAGTCGGCTGGTTCTACGCGCTGGCACTGATCCCGATCGGCCAGGTGGTCGCAATCGAGTTCACGATGCCGATCTGGACCGCGCTGCTTGCGGCAAGCTTTCTCGGCGAGCGGATGACAATCCCGAAGATCGTTGCGATCATGCTCGGCGTCGCCGGCGTGCTCGTGATCGTGCGCCCGGCCGCCGGCGAGATCAATCCGGGACAGTTGATCGCGCTTGCCGCCGCTGTCGGCTTCGGCGTCTCGCTCGTCATGGTGAAATCCCTGACGCGGACCGAACAGGCAGTGGCCATCATCTTCTGGCTCTTGACGATTCAGGCGGTCGTGAGCTTCGTGCCAGCGCTCTACGTCTGGACTTGGCCACCGCTCTCGACGTGGGGATGGCTCGCAGTGATCGCGTCCTGCGGCACCTACTCACACTATTGCATGGCGCGCGCGTTGCTGCACGCCGATGCGACCGTGGTGGTCCCGATGGATTTCCTGCGGGTTCCCCTGACTGCGATTGTCGGCTGGCTGGTCTACGCTGAACGGCTGGATGCCCTCACGGTGCTTGGCGCGGCGTTGATCCTGACCGGCAACCTTTTGAACCTGAAGCCGAACGCACCGGTTTCAGCTCGCGCGTGACCGTGAATTGGCTGGCGATATGTGAGCTAGGTCACACCACGCGTTTTCGCGAACCGATAACGTCGGGCACCGGGAAAGCCGCCTTTCACCGCCGGGTGCTCGCAATATTTGCTGCGTGAAGTGCGGCTTTTTCGTGTAAACTCGCGCTGCTTTGCGGTCCAAGTCTATTTTCGATTCTGCCAGGGGATTTCATATGCGCACCCTCACCCTCATTGCGTCCCTGATTTGCGTAGCGCTGACCACGACCGCGGCGCAGGCCGAAAAACGGGTGGCCTTCGTGGTCGGCAATGGCGCCTACAAGAACGTCACGCCGCTGCCGAACCCGACCGTCGACGCCAAGGCGATGGCCGGCGCCTTGCGCAATGTCGGCTTCGACGTCGTCGAGGGCTCGAACCTCACCCGCGACAAGATGACGGAAAAACTGCTCGACTTCGGGAAGAAGGCGCAGGGCGCCGATATCGCGGTGTTCTACTATGCCGGCCACGGCATCGCGATCGGCGGCACCAACTATCTGTTGCCTGTTGACGCCGACATCAAATCCGAAATGGACGTCAAGCTTGGGGCCGCGATCAACATCGACCTCACGCTGGATCAGACCATGAGCGATGCCAAGGTGAAGCTGGTGTTCCTCGACGCCTGCCGCGACAACCCGTTCGCCGCCAAAATCAAGTCGAACTCGGCGACCCGCAGCGTCAACGTGCAGACCGGACTTGCCGAGATGAAGTCCGGCGAAGGCACCCTGATTGCATTCGCGACCGGCCCGGGCCAGACCGCGCTCGATGGTCAGGAAGGCACCAACAGCCCGTTCACCCGCGCGCTGGTCGACAACATCGCCCAACCGGGCGTCGAGATCCAGCAGGCGATGACCAAGGTCCGCGCCCAGGTCAACGAGGAGACCAACAAGGGACAATTGCCCTGGGGCCACACCAACCTGATCGGCGCGGTGTACCTCAACGGCGCGCCCGCTCCGGCCAGTAGCGCGGCGGCCGCGCCATCGGCCCCATCAGCGGTCGCCGCGGTGCCGGGCTCCGACGTCGAACTCGAGTTCTGGCGGTCGATCAAGGACAGCAACAAGCCCGAAGAACTCAACGCCTATGTCTCCAAATACCCGAACGGCCAGTTCAAGCCGCTGGCGCTGGCGCGCATCGCGGCGCTTGAGAACGGGCCGAGCACCACCACCCGCAACCTGACTACCGGCGTCGATCCCGCGACCTTCAACGACGAAGCGAGCCAGGTCACCGAGGACCAGATCGGCCTCGACAAGGGCCAGCGCCGCGACGTGCAGCGCCGCCTCAACGGCCTCGGCTTCGACACCAAGGTAACCGGCAAGTTCGACGAGGCGACCCGCGGGGTGATTACGCGCTGGCAGGCCGCCCGCGGCTACCCGAAGAGCGGCTTCCTGAACAAGCTGCAGCACAAGGCCCTGCTGACCGAGATCGTCTCGACGACGTCGACGGCCAGCTCGGACGATGAGGATCGCCCTGCCCGGCGGCGCGCGAGCGGTGGCGGCGGAGGCGGTGGCGGCGGCCGTCACTATCACGGCGGCGGCGGCGATCCGGCCGGCGTCGGACGCTTCATGGGTGGCGTGATGGGCGGCATCCTGCGCTAAGCGGCTTACCGCCAGAACGCTTCGGCAGCAAAAAGCCCGGGAGCGACCCCGGGCTTTTTGACATTGAGATGGTGCTATTTGCCCGCGGCCTTTCGCAAAGCCGTGTTGATCCGATCCTGCCAGCCTGGACCGCCTTCCTGGAAGTATGCCAGCACGTCCTGGTCGATCCGCAGCGTGACCTGCTCCCGGACGCCGGGCGCCGCTATCGTCACCGGCTTTGGCGGCGGTGCCTCCGCCACCTTGGTGGTGGCACGTTTGAAGGCGGCCTCAGCCTCGCTGCGGGCGTCGTTCAGGGTTCGCGGTCGCCTCGGCAGATCGGCCATATCTCAAGATTCCTTCAAAGTCTCAGATTCCTTCAAACAGCGCAGTCGACAGATAGCGCTCCGAGAACGACGGCACAATCACCAGGATGGTCTTGCCGGCGGCCTCCGGGCGCTTCCCGATATGCAACGCCGCCGCGATCGCGGCGCCCGACGAAATGCCGCCGGGGAGGCCCTCGTTGCGCGCCAGCGCCCGCGCGGTCTCGATTGCGGTCGAACTGTTGATCTTGACGATCTCGTCGATCACGGAGCGGTCGAGGATGTCAGGGACGAAGCCAGCGCCGATGCCCTGGATCTTGTGCGGCGTATGCTGGCCGCCCGACAGCACCGGGCTCTCCTCCGGCTCTACCGCGACGATCCGCAACGACGGCTTGCGCGGCTTCAGCACCTGCCCGACGCCGGTGATGGTGCCGCCCGTGCCGACACCGGCGACGAAGTAATCGATGTTGCCGCCGGTGTCGTTCCAGATTTCCTCGGCGGTGGTGCGGCGATGGATTTCCGGATTGGCGAGGTTCTTGAACTGCTGCGGCATCACCGCGTTCGGCGTCGTACGCACGAGCTCCTCGGCGGCTGCGATCGACCCCTTCATGCCCTGCGCCGCCGGCGTCAGCACGATCTCGGCGCCGAGGAAGGCCAGCATCCGCCGCCGCTCGATCGACATCGATTCCGGCATCACCAGCTTCAGCCGGTAACCGCGCGAGGCCGCGACATAAGCGAGCGCGATGCCGGTGTTGCCCGAGGTCGGCTCGATCAGCACGGTGTCGGCGTTGATGACACCAGCTTTTTCCATCGCGATGACCATCGCAGCACCGATACGATCTTTCACGCTGGCCGCCGGATTGAAGTATTCCAGCTTGGCGAGGATCGTCGCGTTAACGCCGTTGGCCTGCGGCAGCCTGCGCAGGCGCACGATCGGCGTGTTGCCGATCGCGTCGACGATGGAGTCAAAGACGCGTCCGCGTCCGGGTTGCACTGCACTCGTTGTCGACGATGCGGCCATCAAGCGGCTCCTGTTGCGGGAATGTGCAGGGAATGTGGGGTCATCCCTCATTAGAAGCAGCGCGTCATGACGCGCAAGTGAGAAACCGTCGCATCCAGCGTTGGTTGCATTGCAAAATGAAAACCTGCGCAAATAACGTAAAACCTACGTATTTGTGTTGCGACAAGGTCAAACAATTCGGGCTATATACTTTCGTTAAGTAGCTGAGGTTCAGAACGCAAAGGAGGTCACGATGCCAGCGCTTGCTGAAGTCCTGTCGACCGTCGCGTCCAGGCCCGATCCCCGCGGCAGCGATTTGCCGACCTGTCCGGTGTGTGCGGACTCGATGGTGGCGGCGGAAGCCTCCGCCTACCTCCATGACAATTTGATCAGTTATCTCTGGACCTGCGATACCTGTGGTTATGGATTTGTGACCAAACACGCAGTCAAGCCGATCGTCTGCAACTGACGACCGTCGTTCACCTCGGAGCGATATCCCCGCGCGCCCATCCGGCGCGCGTTTCCGTTCTGAAGTCCTCGAACGTGCCGTTTGCGATCGCGCCACGGATGCCCTGCATCAGTTCCTGGTAATAGGCGACGTTGATCTCCGACAGCAGCATCGCGCCGAGCGTCTCGCCCGAGCGCACCAGATGATGCAGATAGGCGCGCGCGTAGCTGCGCGCCGCCGGCCACGGGCTCTCCTCGTCCAGCGGGCGCGGATCGTCGATATGGCGTGCGTTGCGCAGATTGATCTGGCCGAACCTCGTAAACGCCATGCCGTGGCGTCCGTTCCGGGTCGGCATCACGCAATCGAACATGTCGACGCCGCGCGCCACCGCTTCCAGCATGTCCTCGGGCGTGCCGACGCCCATCAAATAGCGGGGACGGTCAACCGGCAGCGCCGGCGCGGTCTCCTCGATCATCGCCAGCATGACAGCCTGCGGCTCGCCGACCGCAAGCCCGCCGATCGCGTAACCGTGAAAGCCAATCTCGGTAAGTCCGCGCGCGCTGACGTGCCGCAGCACAGGGATATCGCCGCCCTGCACGATGCCGAACAGCATGGTGCCGTCGGGCGCCGTCTCGAAGGCGCGCTTTGAGCGCTCCGCCCAGCGCAGCGAAAGCTGCATGGCGCGCTCGATGTCGGCGTGCTCGGCCGGCAGCCGCACGCATTCGTCCATCTGCATCGCGATGTCGGAGCCGAGCAGCCGTTGCACCTCGATCGAGCGCTCCGGCGACAGCTCGACCTTGGCGCCGTCGATATGCGAGCGGAAAGTCACGGCCTTCTCGGTCACTTTGCGCAGCTCCGAGAGCGACATCACCTGGAAGCCGCCCGAATCCGTCAGCATCGGGCCGCCCCAGCTGGTGAAGCGCTGCAGGCCGCCCAGCGCCGCGATGCGCTCGGCGCCCGGCCGCAGCATCAGATGATAGGTGTTGCCGAGCACGATATCCGCCCCAGCCTCGCGAACCTCGCGCCAGTGCATGCCCTTCATCGCGCCGGCGGTGCCGACCGGCATGAAGGCGGGTGTGCGCACCATGCCATGAGGCGTGGCCAGGCGGCCGGTCCGCGCGGCGCCGTGGGTTGCGAGAAGCTCGAAATGATTGGGAAGGCTCATGCGGCTGCTTATTGCGTGCCGCCGGTGCCCGATCAACCCGCCTCGCGGCGGTTTGCCCGTGGCCGGGCTCTCGGGGCGCGGGCGGCCGGATGGAGCCTGGATGAATGCTTGCACCTGACGGGCTCTCGCCTTAAATAAAACGAAACCGTATCGTTTTATGACGAGAATAGGGCGGCGAAAACCTCGCTACGCCTGATCCCGCGCGAACAATAACTGGCCTCAGATGTTCTCACCTTCGGCTTCGATGACCCGGCAGTCCGCCTGCGCCGGGCTTCGAATGACGGCAACCGGCGCGATCCGGCAAGCGGTTCTGCTTTGCGGCCTCGCGCTTGCGCTGGCGGCCTGCAGTTCGCTGCCGCGCGTGTCTTACACCGCGGCCGACGCGGCCGATTCGCGCGTCCTCGATCTCGACGGGCTGCGGCGCTATGCGGATGACCCCGTCTCAAAATTCCAGATCGACAAGCAGGTCCCCTCGCAGGTCCAGACATACCTAGCCCTCTCCGGCGGCGGCGCCGACGGCGCCTATGGCGTGGGCGTCCTCAACGGCTTGACGGCGGCCGGCACCCGCCCGACCTTCTCGGTCGTCTCGGGCGTCAGCACCGGCGGCCTGATGGCGCCCTTCGCGTTCCTCGGCCCGGGCTACGACGAGACGCTGAAAGACGTCTACACCAGCGGCATCGCGGAAACCCTGCTGAAGGATCCGAGTATCATGCGGGTGCTGTTCGGATCCGGCCTGTTCGGCAACACGCGGCTCCGCGAGCTGGTGGCCCGCTATGTCGGGCCCGACGTCCTCAGCGCCGTGGCGCGCGAAAATGCCAAGGGCCGAAAACTGCTGATCGTCACGACCGATCTCGACACCCAGCGCACCGTGATCTGGGACATGGGGCGGATTGCCGCCGTCGGGACGCCTGAGGCGCTGCAGCTGTTCCGCGACGTGATGGCGGCCTCGGCCAGCATCCCGCTGGTGTTTCCGCCGATCATGATCGACGCCGAGGGTCAGGGGCAGCGTTTCCAGGAAATGCATGTCGATGGCGGCGTGACGGCGCCGGTGCTGACGCTGCCGGACGCCCTGCTGTTTCAGGGGCACGCGTGGCCCGCAAACGGCCGGCTGAACATCTACATTCTCGTCAACAAGAAGCTCGAACGGACCTTCGAGCTCGTGTCCAACTCCACCCTGGACGTCGCCTCCCGAAGCATTTCCTCGCTCACGCAGGCGCAGACGCGCTCGGTCATCCTCTCAACCTACGACTTCGCCAGACGCAACCGGCTGGGCTTCCATTTGTCCTATATCGAGCGTGACTACCCGGAGCCGGCGTCGGCAGGCTTCGATACGGCCTATATGCGCGCCCTCTACGAATACGGATATGCGAAGGCTGCGGCCGGCCGCGCCTGGACCTCGACGCCACCGTGAACGGCCGGCTTCAGGCGCCCCGAATTAGACGAATCCGCCCGCCGCGGGGTATAGACTGGAGAAACCCGTCCGACGCACAACGAGATGAATGGGCAATGGGATTGACGGCAACCAAGGTCAAGGCGACAAAACGCGGCGTCGTGAAGTCGCGCGGTGGCCGGCCGACCCGGGACGCCGCGATCGAGCGCGACCAGCGGCTGATCGAGGCCGCCACGCGCCTGTTCCTCGAACGCGGCTTCGACGCGACCTCGATCGACGCATTGGCTGAGGCCGCACGCGTCAGCAAACCAACCGTTTATGCGCAGTATGGCGACAAGCGTGGTCTGTTTACCGCGGTGCTTCGGCGCGAGATTGCGCGCTGGCTCGCCCCGCTGGCTGAGGCCGCGAGCGAGATGCGGTTCGACGACCTGTCAGCCGGTTCGGTCGAGCAGCGGCTGATCGATCTCGGGCGCCAATTGCTCTCGATGAACTGCGGCGCGGACTCGATCGCCTTCAGCCGGATCCTGACCGCGCAAGCTATCAATTTTCCCGAGATCGCCAAGCTCGCGGTGGACGAAGGCTGGTCGAAGGCCGTCTCTACGACGGCAGAGTTCTTCGATCATCTGGTCGCCGGCGGCGCCCTTGACCTCGAGGACACCACGATCGCGGCCGAGACATTCCTCAACATGGTGGTCGGCCACACTCATCGGATGGCGACGTTCGGTATCCCGATCGACATGGCGACCGCCGAGCAGCGGATGGAGGTTTCGATCCGGCTGTTCCTGGCAGGTGCCGTTGGACCGCCCGACCGGCTTCGGGACGCGACCAAGGCTCGCCGCCGACCGGCCCGCTGACGGTTCCACAAACCTTCAAATTCTGCCGCCGATAACGGCAAATTCGTCCTTGACTGAAACAAAACGAAACCGTATTGTTTCGTTATCAAGCGGCGTGGATCCCTGATCAGCCCCCACGGATCTCGCGCCATCTTGCAAGCTTCGATCGTCACGACGGAGCCGTTCTGTCCAAGACATTCGGCGGCCGACCTTGCATTGAAGGTCGGCCGCACCACTCTTGAACGTAGTGGCTCCTGCGGCGGACGAAAGCATGGGTGCGGCGATGACAACAGGACGACTGCACATGCTGAAGGATCGGGCGTTTGGAGCGCTGTTGCTGGCGACAGCCCTGTCGCTGCCGTTCGCGTCCCCCTCCTATGCGGTCGCGACGTTGGATACCGCTCTGGCTCCGCTCCAGGCTCCTGCCGATGATGCCACCGACCTCGACCCGGAAACGGTCCGCCGCGAGCTCGACAGTTTCCGCGCCGCCCGGATCACATTGCGCCAGGCGATGACCATCGCCGAGGCCCTGCACGCCGGCTCGACGACAGCGGATATCAGCTTCGATGGCGCCGCGGCGCAGCCGGTCTACCGGGTCAAGACGGTGCAGCGTGATCGCGTCTGGCGGCACGCCATCAACGCCACGACGGGCGAAGTGATGGACCACGAAGCCGCCTCCCCCCTGGCGACGCTCGATACCGAGGACCAAAGCAACCTGCTCGTACTGCGGGCACTGCGGCACCGCCTGTCGGATGCCGTGCTGGTGGCCGAGCGCGCGGCCGCCGGAAAGGCGATCAGCGGCGGCCTGACGCGCGAGGCCGGCAAGCTCAATTTCGTGATCGTCGTGGTCAGCGGCGCCGATCTGAAACAGGTGATCCTCGAGCCCCCGCGTGCGCGCGTGCGCTGACACCGACGGCTGCGCATCCAAAATCGGTTGACGGGCGCAAAACTCTCCCGCATATATCCGCGTGATGATCACGACCACCAAACGCACGACCAAAACCACCAAGCCCTCTAGGGCCTCGGGAGGCGTGCGCGCGTAGTCGATCGAACCGCATCATCTCAACCCGAAGCCCCGCCTGATGAAGGACCGGGGCTTTTTTTATGCCTGCCCGCATGATCCGGAAAAGTGGGAACCGGTTTTCCGACAAGATCATGCGAATAGCTCAGACCGAATGGAGGACAAAGTGAGTAACGATCCCGTCGTCGCGATTGTCGGCGTCACCGGTGCCGTCGGCGCCGAATTCATCGCCACCATGGACAGACGCGGCTTCCGCGTCGGCAGACTGAAGGCGCTGGCGAGCGCCCGCTCCGCCGGCAAGACCATCGACTTCCGCGGCAAGCAAGTCGTGATCGAGGAGCTCACCGAGCGCGCCTTCGAAGGCGTCGACCTCGCGCTGTTCTCGGCCGGCAGCGGCATCTCGAAGAAGTTCGCGCCGCTGGCGGTCAAGTCCGGCGCCGTTGTGATCGACAATTCCTCGGCCTTCCGGATGGATCCGAACGTGCCGCTGGTGATCCCGGAGATCAATGCGAACCGCATCCGCGAGCACAAGGGCATCATCGCCGTTCCAAACTGCGCCGCCATCACCGCGCTGGTGCCGCTGTGGCCGATCCACCAGAAGAACCGCATCAAGCGCGTGATCATCTCGACCTATCAGGCCGCGAGCGGCGCTGGAGCGGCCGCGATGGAAGAACTCGCGGAATCCACCCGCGCCAATCTCAACGGTCAGGTCTTTACGCCGAAGGTGATGCCGCATCCCTACGCCTTCAACCTGTTCAACCACAACACATCAGTCGATCCGGAGACCGGCTACAACGACGAGGAAACCAAGGTCATCAAGGAGACCCGCAAGATCTTCGAGGACGAGAGGATCGCGATCGGCGTCACCTGCGTACGCGTGCCGGTGCTGCGCGCCCATTGCGAGGCGATCACCTTCGAATGCGAGAAGCCGATCACCGAGGACCAGGTGCGCGCGATCATGGCGCAGGCGCCGGGCGTCAAGGTCGTCGACGACCGCGTGAAGAACTACTTCCCGATGCCGATCGATGCATCCGGCCAGGACGACGTGCTGGTCGGCCGCATCCGCAAGGATCTGAGCGATCCGAGCGGTCATTCGATCTCGATCTTCGTCGCGGCCGATCAGCTCCTGAAGGGCGCGGCGCTCAACGCGGTGCAGATCGCCGAGCTATTGCCCGAGCGCGCGATGGCGTGAGGTCGCGCATACTGACCTGTCATCTCCAGCCAGCTTGAAGCGGAGATGACAGGTTCGCCTCTCGCGGAGTCTCCCGCCATGAATGCTTTGTCTGAACAGTTCGAGATCAGAAACCTGCGCGCCCATTCCGCGCGCGAGGAGCTGTTGCGCCTGAACAACGCCAGCGCCCGGGAAACGTCGCCGCTGACGGCTGCGCGGTTCAAGCAACTGATCGATACCGCAGCAGTCGCGCTGTTCATTCCGCCGCCTGCCGCGCTGCTGTTGGCGTTTGAGCCTAGCAACGACTACGACGGCACCCATTTCGGCTGGTTTCGCGGCCGGATGGACCGGTTCCTCTACGTCGACCGGATCGTCGTCGGGGCGGCATGGCGGCGGCACGGAATGGCGCGCACGCTCTATCGCGAGGTGTTCCGGCAGGCCGCGCGTCGTGGCCTTGGCCGTGTCTGCTGCGAGGTCAATGTCGAGCCACCGAATCCGATATCGGACGCGTTCCATGACTCGCTTGGCTTCGAGGAAGTCGGCCGCGCCACGATGGACGGCGGCGCCAAGACGGTACGCTATCTCTGTTCGACGCTCGAGGCCTGAGCCTCAATCGCGCGCCCGAAACAGCAGGCAGGCGTCGCCATAGGAATAGAAGCGATAACCGTGCTTGATCGCATGCGCATAGGCGCGCTTCATGGTCTCCAGCCCGGAAAAAGCCGAGACCAGCATGAACAGCGTCGAGCGCGGCAGATGGAAATTTGTCAGCAGGATATCGACCGCGCGGAAACGATAGCCCGGCGTGATGAAGATCGACGTCTCCGCCGAAAACGGCTGGATGGTGCCGTCGGCGGCGGCCGCGCTTTCCAGCAGCCGCAGCGACGTCGTACCGATCGCAACGATACGGCCGCCGTTGGCGCGCGCGGCGTTCAGGGCGGATGCCGTCTCGGCGCTGATGCAGCCCCATTCGGCGTGCATCTTGTGCTCCGACGTCTCCTCCGCTTTCACCGGCAGGAACGTCCCCGCTCCAACATGCAAGGTCAGCCGGTGTAGTGTAATGCCGCGGCCGTGCAGCGCAGCTTCCAGCGCCGGCGTGAAATGCAACCCCGCCGTTGGTGCAGCCACCGCGCCTTCATTGGCCGCGAACATGGTCTGGTAATCGGCAGCGTCCTGGTCGTCGGGCGTGCGCTTGGAGGCGATGTAGGGCGGCAGTGGCGGCGTGCCGACGTCTGCGATGGCCTGATCCAGCGCCGGGCCGTGGAAGGAGAACGACAGCGTGACCTCGCCGTCCTGCCCCTTGGCCTCGACTTGCGCGTCGAGATGACCGAGCAGGCAGACCTTGCCCTCGTTGCCGAACCTGACGGTGTCGCCGGGGCTGAGCTTCTTCGCCGGCTTGACCAGCGCCTGCCAGCGCGAGCCGTCGAGCCGCTTGATCAGGGTCGCTTCGATCTTCGGCTCGGTCTCGCGTCCGATCCGCCGGCCCTTAAGCTGCGCCGCGATCACCTTGGTGTCGTTGACGACGATCTGATCGCCCGGCTCGAGCCAATGCGGCAGGTCGCCGATAGTGGCATCCCGTAGCACCCCGTCAGGATGCACCACCAGCATCCGCGCAGCATCGCGCGGGCTCGCGGGCCGCAGCGCGATGCTTTCGGGGGGGAGCTCGAAATCGAAGAGATCGGTGCGCATGGCGCCTCACTCGGCGTCATTCCGGGGCACGCGAAGCGTGAACCCGGAATCTCGAGATTCCGGATGGCCGCGCAGGCGCGGCCTCCGGAATGACGTTGTGTGTGGCTTACTTCGCGTCGGCAGCCATGTGCGCCTTGACGATCTTGTCCGGGTCCTTCACCGGCTCGCCGCGCTTGATCTTGTCGACATTCTCCATGCCCTCGGTGACCTTGCCCCAGACCGTGTATTGGTTGTTGAGGAAGGAGGCGTCGTCGAAGCAGATGAAGAACTGGCTGTCGCCAGAATCCGGGCTGGCGGCGCGCGCCATCGAAGTGGTGCCGCGGACATGCGGCTCCTTGTTGAACTCGGCCTTCAGCTTCTTGCCGGAGCCGCCGGTGCCGGTGCCCTGCGGGCAGCCGGTCTGCGCCATGAAGCCCTCGATCACGCGGTGGAACACGATGCCGTCGTAAAAGCCCTCGCGCACCAGTTCCTTGATCCGTGCGACATGACCGGGCGCCAGATCCGGACGCATTTCGATCGTGACGGGGCCCTGGGTGGTTTCGAGGATCAGAGTATTTTCGGTAGCAGCCATGCTCGCTTCTCCTGGCTTCTGGGTGGATATTTCTTGTTTCTGAACGGGATCGCGAACGGGCGGCCGGCCACCGCACCGCCCAAGCTCTCGGTAAATGGCAACGGCGTGCAACGTTGCAACGCCTCCATCACCGCGACCCGGTATTGCACGCGGTCGTTATCAGTCGCCTGTTCCGATTCATAGCTGATCCTGGGATGGCCGAGGATCGCGCCCTCACGGTTGAAGCTGACGATCACGGTGATGTCGATCGGAGCCGCCTTCTCCAGCGGCGGTGGCCGCCAGCAATTGTGAATGGCGAGGACGACATCCCGGATCGTGTCGAGTTGTGGGGGCTCGGCCGATACCCCCGCGCTCAGTGTGAACCACAGCAGCGGTGCGGCAAACCAGCAAATCGGCTTGCTGCGCGCAACTGCCATCGGTCACTTGATGTCGGATGCGACTTGCACCTTCACCATCTTGTCGGGGTCGGGAACCGGTTCGCCGCGCTTGAGCTTGTCGACCACGTCCATGCCGGACACCACTTCGCCGATCACGGTGTACTTGCCGTTCAGGCTCGAGCCGTCGGCGAACATAATGAAGAACTGCGAATTCGCCGAGTTGGGATCGCTGGTGCGCGCCATGCCGACGATGCCGCGCTTGTAGGGCACATCGGAGAATTCAGCGGGAAGATTCGGATATTTCGAGCCGCCGGTGCCGTTGAAATTCTTGCCGTCGCCGGTTTGCGCCATGAAGCCGTCGATCACGCGATGGAACGGCACGTTGTTGTAATAGCCTTCGCGCGCGAGCTGCTTGATCCGCTCGGCGTGCTTGGGCGCGAGATCGGCCCTCAGCTTGATGACGATGCGCCCTTTGGTGGTGTCGATCACGATCGCATTGGCCTTGTCGAGACCAGCGGGCAGCGGTTGCGCGATCGCGGGAACCACGCAGAACAGCGCGGCAACGAATGCGAGAATTCGGATCATGGAAACTCCGGCTCAGGACGTTCGGGGTGTGGTGAGGTGCCGGCGTCAACCGGCGAATTTGGCCTTCAGGCTAGCGGCGACCGATGACGGCACGAAGGCTGAGTAGTCGCCGCCCATCTGGGCGATTTGGCGCACCAGTGTGGCGGTGATCGGGCGGACCGCCACCGAGGCCGGAACGAACACGGTATGCACCTCGGGCGCCATCGCCTCGTTCATGCCGGCAAGCTGCATCTCGTAGTCGAGATCGGTGCCGTCGCGCAGGCCGCGAATCATGATGGTCGCGCCGAGCTTGCGCGCCGCCGTCACGGTCAGATTGTCGTAGGTGGTGCAATCGAAGGCGCAGCCCGCCTGCTGGGCGATTGGGGCGCACACCTGCGCGAGCATCTCGAGCCGTTCATCGGTCGAGAACAGCGGCTTCTTGCCCGCATGGACGGCCACGGCGACCACCAGACGGTCGCACAGCGCGACGGCCTGCCGGACCACGTCCAGATGGCCGTTGGTGACGGGATCGAAGGAGCCGGGATAGAGCGCGATACGGGGCATGGGTCCCGTCTAACCCGCCCCGCGCAACCCGGCAAGCCGGCTTGGTTCCCGTTCTTCCGACATTTTATTTCGCCTGGGCCAATGAACCAGGTTGGGGTTCTCCGCGTCTTCCCAGGCGAACCGGGAATGTTTCGTCCCAGACAAGCGACGAAACAAAACCGGACCGCGACGAAACCATTTCGCGGGCCGGCGAAGACAGCCGGAAACTTGCGCCCGGTAGATGTTGGACAACGAAACGACGGGCCCGGGGGGCCCGATCACAGGGGACCGTCATGATCAAGGCATTTTCCGCCATCGCTGTTGCCGCGTTCATTGCCGCCGCGCTCACCGTTCTTCCGGGCTTTGCCCCGCAGGTCGAAGCCTCTACGCCCCAGCCGCTCGCCAAGGCCGACCGCCTCGATATCCACCCGGTCGGCAAGGACTGCTCGCAGCAGGCCTGGCCGAACTTTGAGGCCTCCTGCCTGCGCGCCTCCGGCAGCAAGCTGGTGGTTCGTGAAGCCCGCCTCGTTACCGCCGACCGCACGCCGTAGTCAGTCCTGTCCATTACGGCGTCACTTCCGACCGTCACGCAAATCCCATGGTAATTTGCGACGTCCCGTCGCAGACTATGGTCTAACGCGCCCACCGGATGCCCCGGCGGGCGCGCGACCATCGGGGGATCTGCACGTGTCCACTACGCCAGCCATCGCGTCTTCTGGCCACCCTCCGAGCCCGCTTCCGATCGCCACAACGCTTGGTGCCCTGGGCGTCGTCTATGGCGACATCGGCACCAGCCCTCTCTACGCGCTCAAGGAAGCCGCCAAGGCCGCCGCTCATGGCGGTGACGTCACATCGAGCCAGGTGCTCGGCGTGGTGTCGCTGATCTTGTGGGCGCTGATCCTGATCATCTCGCTCAAATACGCCATGCTGATCATGCGCGCGGACAACCGCGGCGAAGGCGGTATCGTCGCGCTGCTGGCGCTGCTCTCGGCGCGCAACGCGCAGCCCGGGACCTGGCGGGTGCATCTGCTCGTCGTCGGTCTGATCGGCGCAGCCCTGCTCTACGGGGACGGGGCGATCACGCCGGCGATCTCGGTGCTGTCGGCGATCGAAGGCCTCAAGGTCGACGCCCCGTCGCTGGCACCCGCAGTGGTGCCGATCACCATCGCTATTCTGGTCGTCCTGTTCTTCATCCAGAAGCACGGCACCGGCCTTATCGGCCGTATCTTCGGACCGGTGATGCTGGTCTGGTTTTTGGTGCTGGCCCTGCTTGGCATCCACGGCATCATGAAGGCGCCCGGCGTGCTGGCCGCGCTGAGCCCGACCTACGCGCTGAACATGATGCTGCACGAGGATTTCCGGATCAGCTTCGCCATTCTCGGCGCCGCCTTCCTCGCCGTCACCGGGGGCGAGGCAATGTATGCCGACATGGGGCATTTCGGCCGCTTGCCGATCCGGCTGGCCTGGTTCGCGATCTGCCTGCCCGCGCTGGTGCTGAACTATTTCGGCCAGGCCGGCCTCCTGATCTCCGACCCGACCGCGATCGACAACCCGTTCTTCCAATTGTCCCCCGACTGGGCGCATTACCCGATGGTCGCATTGTCGGCGATCGCGACCGTGATCGCCTCGCAGGCGATCATCTCGGGCGTGTTCTCGCTGACCCAGCAGTCGATCCAGCTCGGCTTCCTGCCGCGCATGTATATCCGCCACACCACCAGCGATGCGATCGGGCAAATCTACGTGCCGCTGGTCAACTGGCTGCTCGCGGCCGCAACCCTCGGCGCGGTGCTGGCGTTCGGCACATCGGACGCGCTGGCCGGCGCCTACGGCATCGCCGTGTCGCTGCTGATGGCGATCACCACGCTGCTCGCGGCCCTGGTCGCGATCCAGTGGGGCTATTCGCCGATCCTGGTGATCGCAGTCAACGGCTTCTTCTTCATCATCGACCTGATCTTCTTCGCGGCGAATTCCGAGAAGCTGATGGAGGGCGGCTGGTTTCCGCTGCTGCTCGCGGCGGCCGTCGCGTTCCTGATGATGACCTGGCGCGGCGGCGTGAAGCTGGTCGAGAAGGCGCGCAGCAAGCTGCGCCAACCCGAAGAGGACCTGATCGAGACCGCGGTCAACAAGTGCCAGAGCCGCCTGCCCGGCACCGCCGTGTTCCTGGCGTCGGCGCCCAACGGCGTGCCGCTGGCGCTGACGCAATTCGTCAAGCACAACCACGTGCTGCATGAGCGCGTGCTGCTGGTCACCGTGCTGATCGAGGAGGCGCCGCGGATCTCCGACGACGACCGCGCCAGCATCGTCGAGATCGTCCCGGGCATTACCCGGATCATCCTGCATTACGGCTTCATGCAGTATCCGACCATCTACGAGGGGCTGAAGCTCGCTTGCCGGCAAGGCAAGCTGCCCGGCATCGATCTCACCGACGTGACCTACTACATCGGCCGCGAGACCATCATCCCCAGTGAGGACATCCCGGGCATGTGGGTGTGGCGGGAGTCGCTGTTTGCCTTCCTGCAACGCAACGCCGAACGTACCGCCGCGTTCTTCGGCGTCCCGTCCGGGCAGGTCGTGGAGTTCGGCACGGAGATCGAGATTTAGCATCCAAAGCCCCTGGGTGAAGCGGAGCACAGTCGGCTCGTTCAACGGTGAGCGATGTCATCGAACCGCGAGGCGGCGAGATCGGCGCGATTGTCGAGATCGCGCTCTCCTCATCGACGACGCCCTCGGTTCTCGATCTCAGCTTCGTGATGATGACCAAGCTCGACAGCATCACGCTCGGCTCGCCCGAGCGACGTCTCATATGATCGACGAGCAAAGCCGGGGCCAGGCAGCGATCTCCTTACGTCTGCAAAACGCCAGCTTGGTCATGCCGGAAGCGACAGGTCGCACATCACGCGTAATCAACTTTCGCACGCTCCTTTGCCTGGGTCGAATACCCTCAGAAGTCCATGATAATCTGCGGATTCAGGAGGTCGCAAAGAGGCGACTCTGGTTTTGTTTCGTGATCGGAAGGAATTCGCATGATCTCTAAATTGATGGTTCGCCGGCGTTGCTCATGCGGCGGAGCCGGCGCCGATCCGCATCACTATGATCTCGGATATGAACGATGATTTGTACGATGCTCGGGCAGGCCGTGGCGGGGTCGACGCGACCCGCATGGCGGTCGCCGATTTTGGCGGATCTGTACTGGGCCGACCCGTGTTGGTTGACGCGCTCAATGATCACAACAAGGCGGCAGAAGCGCCCGCCCTCGCCATGCAGGCTTACGATTCCAGAGCTGACCTGCTGATGGATTTGCAGAACTCTCCAATCGCAGCGGCGATCTCCAAGGTGGCCACAGAGCGACGAAAGCTCGCAATCAGCACCGGTTCGGCTAACCCGACTCTCACTCGGGCCGCTTGCAGCAAGTACTTCTACCACTATTCGTTCGACCTGACGTCGATCGCGACGGTGACCGCAAACTATCTTGCAGGACAGAACAAGCGGTGGGCCATGATTGCCGAGGATACCGGCTTTGGCCGGAGCACCGCCGCGATGATGTCTCCAATCGTTGCCGCGCATGGCGGCGAGATTGTTAAATCCGTCGTTCTACCGGCACAGAATGCCGAGTCCGATTTTTCGACCGCCCTCGGCGATGTTCGCGGCCTCAATCCCGATGTTGTGGCGGTCTTCGACGATGCGGCAAAGGGCGATGCCGGCATTGCTTTCCTCACAAGGGCCGGGCTGAAGGCAACAATCACGACGGCGCTGCTGTATCTTTCCGACGTTGACCGGGTCAAAGATGGGTATTCGGGGGTCGTGGCCGCTGTGCCGTGGTACTGGAACCTAGACCCCGCAGCCCGCACCTGGTCGGACCGGTTTGCCAGCAGTCACAACGGGCTTCGGCCTACTGAAGCCCAGGCGGCCGACTACTCCGCAACACTGCAATGGCTGAATGCGGTCAAAACCGCGGGAACGACGGACGCCGATGCCGTGACTCGCGCGCTCGACGGGCACAAATTCGATGACATGTTTGCTCATGGCGGCGAGTTTCGCGCCAACGACCACTTGGTGGTGCACGACCTCTACGTCGCAAAGGTCAAAGTTCGACACAGCTCACGGAACCACATGACTGGTTCGAGATACTTGCAAGCATCCCTGCGGCTACCGCATTCCCGGGCGATGCAGAGTGCAAGATCGCGCAATAGCCGGTCGCAAAACCAGGAAGTTTTCGGCACTTCGCCCCGGATGTCCATAACGAGACACATGATGCGATTTCTTGTCATCGCATCATGATCTCAAGCATCGTCGATCCGTACGCTACGAACCACGGTCCGGAAAGACCTACTCGCCGTTGCCGTTCGCGCCGTTCTCTTCTTCCGGAATATGCTCGACCGAGACCACATGCTCGTCCTCGGCGGTGTCGAACACGATCACGCCCTGGGTCGAGCGGCCGGCGACGCGGATGTCGGCAACCGGGCAGCGGATCAGCTGGCCCTTGTCGGTGACCAGCATGATCTGGTCGGCATCCTCGACAGGGAACGAGGCCACCAGCTTGCCGTTGCGGTTGTTGACGTTCATCGCGACGATGCCTTTGCCGCCGCGGCCGGTGGTTCGGTATTCGTAGGACGAGGTTCGCTTGCCGTAGCCGTTGATCGAGACCGTGAGCACCACCTGCTCCCTGGCCGACATCTCGGCATAGCGCTCCTGCGACAGCTGGATCGCGTCCGACGACTCCTCACCCTCGGCATCCGAAGGCTCCTCTGCCGTCACCTCGCCGGCCACCGCGCGGCGCATCTTCAAATACGCCGAGCGCTCGTCCGAACTGGACTCGACATGGCGCAGAATCGAAAGCGAGATCAGCGTGTCGGCTTCGGCAAGCGCGATGCCGCGCACGCCCATCGAGGTGCGGCCGGTGAAGACGCGCACGTCGGTGACGGGGAAGCGGATGCACTGGCCGCCGGAGGCGGTCAGCAGCACGTCGTCATGATCGGTGCAGATCTGCACGTCGACGATCGCCTCGCCCTCGTCGAGCTTCATCGCGATGATGCCGGAGCGGCGGACGTCGACGAAATCGGACAGCTTGTTGCGGCGGACGTTGCCGCCTGTCGTCGCGAACATCACGTCGAGATTGGCCCAGGAGGATTCATCCTCCGGCAGCGGCATGATGGTGGTGATGCGCTCGCCCTGCTCCAGCGGCAGGATGTTGATCAGCGCCTTGCCGCGCGCGTTCGGCGCGGCCACCGGCAGCCGCCAGACCTTCTCCTTGTAGACCTGGCCACGCGACGAGAAGAACAGCACCGGCGTATGCGTCGAGGCCACGAACAGGCGCGCGACGAAATCCTCGTCGCGGGTCTGCATGCCGGCGCGGCCCTTGCCGCCGCGGCGCTGCGCCCGATAGGTCGACAGCGGCACGCGCTTGACATAGCCGGCGTGCGAGACCGTCACCACCATGTCCTCGCGCTGGATCAGGTCCTCGTCCTCGACCTCGCCTTCCTGCTCGATGATCACGGTCTTGCGCGGGGTCGCGAACTGCTGCCTGACCTCGGCAAGCTCGGTCTTGACGATCTCCTGGACCCGCGCACGCGAGCGCAGAATGTCGAGATAGTCGGCGATCTTCGCCGCGAGCTGGTCGAGTTCTTCGGATATCTCCTCGCGCCCGAGCGCGGTCAGCCGCTGCAGCCGCAGATCGAGAATGGCCTTGGCCTGCTCCATCGATAGCCGGATCGTGCCGTCGTCGTTGATGCGATGCCTGGGATCGTCGATCAGCGTGATCATCGATTCGACATCCCGCGCCGGCCAGTCGCGCGACATCAAGGTGTCGCGCGCGGTGTTCGGGTCGGGCGAGGTTCGGATCACCCGGATCATTTCATCGATATTGGCGACCGCGATTGCCAAGCCGACCAGGATATGGGCGCGGTCACGCGCCTTGCCGAGCTGGAACTTGGTCCGGCGGGTCACCACCTGCTCGCGGAACGCGATGAAGATGGTGAGCAGATCCTTCAGATTCATGGTCTGCGGGCGGCCGGAATCCAGCGCCAGAATATTGGCGGGGAAATTCGACTGCAGCGGCGTGAACCGATAGATCTGGTTGAGCACCACATCGGGCACCGCATCGCGCTTCAGTTCGATGACGACACGATAGCCATCGCGGTCGGACTCATCGCGCAGATCGCCAATGCCCTCGATCTTCTTCTCTTTCACCAGGTCTGCGATGCGCTCGACCATCGTCGCCTTGTTCACCTGATAGGGAATCTCGGTGATGATGATCGCTTCCCGGTCCTTGCGGATGGTGTCGATCGTGACCTTGCCGCGCATCACGATCGAGCCACGGCCGAGATGATAGGCGGAGCGGATGCCCTGGCGTCCCAGGATGATGCCGCCGGTCGGGAAATCCGGGCCCGGAATGATGTTGATGAGATCGTCGATCGAAAGCGCCGGGTTGTCGATTAGCGCGACGCAGGCATCGACGACCTCGCCGAGATTGTGCGGCGGGATGTTGGTCGCCATGCCGACGGCAATTCCTCCGGCGCCGTTGACCAGAAGGTTCGGGAACCTGGCCGGCAGAACCGTCGGCTCGGTCTCGGAGCCGTCGTAGTTGGCCTGGAAATCGACCGTCTCCATGTCGATGTCGGCGAGCACGGCAAGCGCCGCCTTCGTCAGCCGCGCTTCGGTATATCGATAGGCCGCCGGCGGATCGCCGTCGACCGAGCCGAAATTGCCCTGGCCGTCGATCAGCGGCACGCGCAGCGAGAAATCCTGCGCCATCCGGACCATCGCGTCGTAAATCGACTGGTCGCCGTGCGGATGATACTTACCGATCACGTCGCCGACCACGCGGGCGGATTTGACGTATTTCTTGTCCGGCGTGTGTCCCTGCTCGTGCATCGAGTAGAGAATGCGCCGATGCACCGGCTTCAGGCCGTCGCGCGCATCGGGCAGCGCACGCGCCACGATCACGCTCATGGCGTAATCGAGGTAGGACTTCTTCATCTCGTCGAGAATGGAAACGGGACGAATATCTGAAGGCACCGGCGGCTCGCCGGACTTGTCATCTTCGGGTTCGGACAAAGGGGAAATCCGGTTAGTTCTGGTCGGGAATCATATAACCCACCGGGGGCCTGATAACCACCCTTAACCACCCCAGAGCGGCCCCCGCAAGCCGTTTTTCCCTTCGTTTTTTCATGGACTTACCGGCCGGTTACAGGATTTCCCAGGGCCTTGCATCGGACCGCGAATAGTGACTGGCGAATAGCCGTTGGAAACCCCCATTCGCCACGCGCGATTTGCCACGCGTTCACGGCCCAAACACCACCGCATGCATGATCCGCCCGGGCACGAAGGTGAACAGCCCGGCAGTGACCAGCGCGCCGGCAAAAATCGAGATCATCGTGATCTTGTGGCCGCGGACATTGTGCCGGCGCGCGTAGAACACGCCGAGCAACAGCATCACCAGCGAGAAGATCGACAGCAAGTGGATCGGGCTCCACGGGCCCAGCCGCCGGATCTGATGGATCCAGAACGAGCTCAGCGCCACGACCAGCATCAGGATCACCCAGATCCAGCCCAGCGTCCGGTGCAGCAGGGTGCCCTTCGGGGCAGCCAATTGCACCACGCCGAGCACGAAGGCGGCCATCGCCGCAAACGCATGGAGCGGGATCGCGGGAGCGGCGTCGAGGAGCGGCGCGAGGGACATATGAGACACCGGAAGCGATGACACCGAACAGATCGACCGAACAACCAATGTAACGAATACTTACATCTATCTTTACAATGTCAAGTTCAATTTGCGGCAGTCTTTGCCACAGAAGAACGCTTTGCCGTTTTCGAAGCGATCGCCGAGCGCCACGCTGCAAACGAACACTGTTGGCGGGCGAGTACTCCATTCGTTGCTGCAGGCCGCCGCGGCTGGTAAAAATGCGCCGTGATCAAGGTCCGTCAGGGCACGGCAACGACGACATGACCAACGTATTGTTCGTTTGCAGCGCCAATCGCTTGCGCAGCCCGACCGCCGAACAGGTGTTTTCGACCTGGCCAGGGATCGAGACGGATTCGGCGGGCGTCTTGGCCAGCGCTGCCGTTCAGTTGTCGGCCGAACAGGTCGATTGGGCCGACATCATCTTCGTCATGGAGAAGGTCCACCGCAGCAAGTTGACACGGCAGTTTCGTAGCCGCTTGAAGGACAAGCGCGTCATCTGCCTCGACATTCCGGACGACTACGAATTGATGGACCCAATGCTGATCCGGATGCTTGAGAACCGCGTCCCCCGCTTCCTGCCGCAGCCGCGGCCATCTGCAAGATAACGGCGGCCTCCGGTCAGAACGGGATGTCGTCGTCCATGTCGCTGTTGCGGGCGCCTGCCCCGCCTGCCGCCACCGCGCGACGTGGCGCCGAACTGACCGGGCCGGCCGACCCGAAGTCGCCGCCGCCATCGTCGGCGAAGCTGCCGCCGCCGCCACCGCTGCGGCCGTCAAGCATGGTCAGGCTGGAGTTGAAGCCCTGCAGTACGACCTCGGTCGAGTATTTCTCGACACCGCTCTGGTCAGTCCATTTGCGGGTCTGCAACTGGCCCTCAATGTACACCTTGGCACCCTTCTTCAGGTACTGCTCGGCGACCTTGCAGAGGCCTTCATTGAAGATCACGACGCGGTGCCACTCGGTCTTTTCCTTGCGCTCGCCGGTGCCCTTGTCGCGCCAGGTTTCCGAGGTTGCGATGGAAAGATTGGCGATCGGACGGCCGTCCTGCGTCCGCCGGATCTCCGGATCCTTGCCGAGGTTTCCGACCAGAATCACCTTGTTCACGCTTCCCGCCATCGCTTCTTCTCCACCAAAATAGGGCCAGCCGGACATCGGCCGCCACTCTCAACCTTCGCCACTTACTGCAGGCGCCGCGGACGACCCTATACTGCGACGCCGGTCCGCCGCCTCCGCGATCGCGCAGGCCCGCAACGGTTATCCACATATAGCATCGCAGACGCCGATGTTCCAGTTTCGTTCTCTGCAACCAGCCGTAGCAGTGAGCGCGACCATTGTGAGTCGGCCGGTTCCACCTCACGAGCCGCGCGAGACCTTCGCCACTTCAAGAAAAGTACAAACAAATCATTACCTTGCCGCGATCTAACTTCCCCGGCGAGTGTGGCATTTGGGAGACGGCCTATGTGGTTGAATCACGCTATAGATGCGACCGAACGGGCGTGGGCGCTCGCGACACTTTTTCTGGACCTCAACGCTTCGGGACCAACGAGAAGCGGACAAGAGCTGGAGTTTGATGATGAAGAAATTTTTGCTTGGAACGGTTGCCCTGGTCGCGTTTGCCGCGCCGGCTGCCGCTGCTGACCTCGCTGCACGTCCTTACACCAAAGCCCCCCCGATGATTGCCCAGGTCTATGACTGGAGCGGCTTCTATGTCGGCGCCAACGGCGGCTGGGGCTCGAGCCACAATTGCTGGGATCAGGTCCCGGGCGGCATCTTCATCGGTTCGGATGGTTGCCATGACGCAACCGGCGGCGTTGCCGGTGGCCAGATCGGCTATCGCTGGCAGACCGGCACCTGGGTGTTCGGCCTTGAAGCGCAGGGCGACTGGGCTGACCTGAAGGGCACCAATGGCAGCCTGGTTTTCCCAGGCTTCTTCACCAACCAGACCAAGGTCGATGCCTTCGGCCTGTTCACCGGCCAGATCGGCTACGCCGCCAACAACGTGCTGCTCTACTTGAAGGGCGGCGCGGCCGTGACCGACAACCGGTACAACACCTACTTCACGCCGACTGGCCTTTTCCTCGCCAGCGCTAGCGACACCCGCTGGGGTGGCACGGTCGGTGTCGGCCTCGAATACGGCTTCGCCCCGAACTGGTCGGCCGCGGTCGAGTACGACCATCTGTTCCTGCAGGACAAGACCTACAACCTGACCACGCCGGGTGGCTTGCTGTTCAGCTCGATCCGCGAGCGCCAGGACGTCGACCTCGTCACCGTCCGCGTCAACTATAAGTGGGGCGGCCCGGTCGTCGCCAAGTACTGATCAGACGTACTGATCGCGCGATCCGACTTCATTCGAACGAAAGGCCCGCCTTGCGCCGGCCTTTTTGTTTTGCGGATTTGTTTGCCGCCGAGCGTTCTGCCTCGCCGGACCGCGGCCATCGATCGATAAGCGAATCGATATGGTTAAATCTCAATAAACTGCAAAACATTCAGCGAAATCAAATTGATAGTCCATGTTGCGCGCGGGTGACGGTCGCGTTCAACCCCAGATGGTAGCCTGTCCCGAATTGCAGATTCGAAGCGGGATGAATCCCATGAGAAAGCTTCTTGTTGCAGCCACCCTCGCCGCTCTCAGCGCCTCCTCCGCGTCCGCGGCTGATCTCGCCCCGGCGACAGTGGCCAAGGCACCGGTGCCGCCGGCCGTCGCTCCAGCGATCAACTGGAGCGGGTTCTACGTCGGTGTTCAGGGTGGCGGCGGCTGGGGACCAGCAAAGAAACCTTCCGCGGCGCGCCGAACGATCCGACCTTCGTCGGGACCCAGACCTACGACACTAGCGGCGGCTTCGTCGGCGGCGTGATCGGTACCAATTGGCAGGCCGGTCCCGCGGTGTTTGGCCTCGAGGGTGACTACCACTGGTCCGGCATCAATGGCCGCTCAGCGGTCATCAATGTCGGGCCTCCGAGCTTGCTCGACACCTACTACACGGCGTTGCGCAGTTTCGGCGACATCAAGGGCCGTCTCGGCTATGCCGACGGTCCCGCGCTGTGGTTCGTCAGCGGCGGCGCCGCGGTTGGCGACATCCAGCACCGTTACAGTGCCGGGCTCGTGCCTCCGTCGGTTTCCGCCAGCGAGACACGCTGGGGTTGGACCGTCGGCGCCGGCGTCGAATACATGTTCGCACCGAACTGGTCGGCCAAGGTCGAGTACAACTACCTCGATCTCGGCAAGGGCTCGATCCAATACACATCGGCGACCGCCGACCGCTCGGACTGGAACGACACCTTCCACACCGTCAAGGCGGGCCTCAACTATCACTTCAGCTGGGGCGGCCCGGTTGTCGCGAAGTACTGATTGCGTGGGCTGATCCACCCGCAAAAGGCCGGCCTCGCGCCGGCCATTTTTGTTGCCCAAAAGCACTACCCAGGTGCCTCGAACTGCACGTTTACCGTGCATTGTTGCGCTGCGGTTACACCATTTCCAGTCTTGTCCGTATAGACACGCATCAACGTCAGGCAACACGGCCGACGCTCCCCTCCAAAGGCCCTCCAAAGTCTTGGAGGGAAACCACAAAACGGGACTGGGAATTTTTGAAATGAGGAATGTTCTGCTGGCATCGGCCGGCTTGCTCGTTCTGAGCGCGTTTGCACCCGCCATGGCTGCCGATATGGCGGCCCGGGCTCCCTACGTGAAGGCGCCGCCGCTGGCCGCCGTCTACAACTGGACCGGCTTCTACGTCGGCGGCTTCGGCGGCTATGCCAGCGAAGACTCCGGCACGCCGAAGATGAGCGGCGGCTTCGGCGGCGGCACCGTCGGCTACAACTGGCAGGCCGGCAACATCGTGTACGGTCTTGAGGCCGACGCCGGTGGGGCTGACGTCAGCGCTTCGGTTACGGCGCTGGGCATCACCGCGAAGAGCAAGACCGACGCGCTCGGTACCGTTCGCGGCCGCATCGGCTTCGCTGTCGACCAGGTGCTGTTCTACGGCACCGGCGGCTACGCCTGGATCGACAACAAGATCAGTCTCAGCGCACTCGGCGTGACCGTGTCACAGAGCAACTTCCACTCCGGCTGGACCGTCGGCGCGGGCATCGAGGCGTTCTTCGCCCCGCAGTGGTCGGTCAAGGGCGAGTACCTCTATCGCGACCTCGGCAGCGAGACCTACTTCGGCATTCCCTCCGGCGACCTCAAGCTGCACAGCGTCCAGGTCGGCGTGAACTATCACTTTGGCGGCCCGATCGTTGCCAAGTACTGAGTGAAGGACTGATAGCTCACGATCACATCGTGACGAAAAGGCCGGCCTCGCGCCGGCCTTTTTGCTTTGTGGGAACCCTTGCTGCTGACGGCTGCTGCCAACAGGCAAACTATCCGTTGATGGACCCAACTCGGCACTGGAAATCCCTGGCCGTTCTTCCTACGTTCCAGCCTTCACAGCATCGGCGCAGGGTCCCGGCATCACCGGCGATGCGCGCCCCAAAAAGGCGCACGCGTCACGCGCCCGGAAATTGCCGCTATGGATGAAGTGCTCAAGTCGAAGCGCCCGCAGAACGGCTCCTCATCGCGCGCCATCACGATCCGTGGCGCGCGCGAGCACAATCTGAAAAACGTCGACGTCGAAATTCCGCGCGACAAGCTCGTCGTGTTCACCGGCCTGTCCGGCTCCGGCAAATCCTCGCTCGCCTTCGACACCATCTATGCCGAGGGCCAGCGCCGCTACGTCGAGTCGCTCTCCGCCTATGCGCGCCAATTTTTAGAGATGATGCAGAAGCCCGACGTCGACCAGATTGACGGCCTGTCGCCGGCGATCTCGATCGAGCAGAAGACGACGTCGAAGAACCCGCGCTCCACGGTCGGCACCGTCACCGAGATCTACGATTACATGCGCCTGCTCTGGGCCCGCGTCGGCGTGCCCTATTCGCCGGCCACAGGGCTGCCGATCGAGAGCCAGATCGTCTCGCAGATGGTCGACCGAGTGCTCAATCTGCCCGAGGGCACCCGGCTCTATCTGCTGGCGCCGGTCGTGCGCGGCCGCAAAGGCGAGTACAAGAAGGAGCTCGCCGAATACCTCAAGAAGGGCTTTCAGCGCGTCAAGATCGACGGCACCTTCCACGAACTCGCGGAGGCGCCGACGCTGGACAAGAAATTCCCGCACGACATCGACGTCGTGGTCGACCGCATCGTGGTGCGCCCCGACCTCTCCCAGCGCCTCGCCGAAAGCTTTGAGACCGCGCTGAAGCTCGCCGAAGGCCTGGCCGTGATCGAATATGCCGACGCGCCGGCGGGTGCTGCGGACGAGAAGAAATCCGACAAGAAGACCGCAAAGATCCACGACAAGAGCGGGCCCGAGCGCATCCTGTTCTCGGAAAAATTCGCCTGCCCGGTCTCCGGCTTCACCATCCCCGAGATCGAGCCGCGGCTGTTTTCGTTCAACAACCCCTATGGCGCCTGCCCGGCCTGCGGCGGCCTCGGCGTCGAGCAGCATATCGACGAGGACCTCGTCATCCCCGACAAGGAGCTGACCTTGCGCAAGGGCGCGATCGCGCCCTGGGCGAAATCATCGTCGCCCTATTACATCCAGACCCTGACCGCGCTCGGCAAGCACTACAAGTTCGCGCTCGACACCAAGTGGAAGGATTTGCCGAAGAAGACGCAGGCAGCGCTGCTGCACGGCTCCGGCGAGGACGAGATCAAGTTCTCCTATGAAGACGGAGTCCGCTCCTACGACACCAAAAAACCGTTCGAGGGCGTCGTCACCAACATCAACCGCCGCTACCGCGAGACCGAGAGCGAATGGGCGCGCGAGGAGCTGGCGAAGTATTTCTCCGACGTGCCGTGCGAGGGCTGCCTCGGCTACCGGCTCAAGCCGGAGGCGCTCTGCGTCAAGATCGGGGCCAAGCATATCGGCGAGATCTCGGAGCTCTCGGTCCGGCGCGCCGGCGAATGGTTCGAGACCGTGCCGGCGGCACTCAATGCCCAGCAGAACGAGATCGCCGCGCGCATCCTGAAGGAGATCCGCGAGCGGCTGAGCTTCCTGCTCGACGTCGGCCTGAACTACCTGACGCTGGCGCGGGCCTCCGGCACGCTGAGCGGCGGCGAGAGCCAGCGCATCCGCCTGGCGTCGCAGATCGGCTCGGGCCTCACGGGCGTGCTCTATGTGCTGGACGAGCCGTCCATTGGCCTGCACCAGCGCGACAATGCCCGCCTGCTCGAGACGCTGAAGAGACTTCGCGACCTCGGCAACACGGTCATCGTGGTCGAGCATGACGAGGATGCCATCCGCCTCGCCGATTACGTGCTCGACATCGGCCCCGGCGCCGGCATGCATGGCGGCCACATCGTCGCCGAGGGCACGCCCGACCAGATCATGCGCAATCCGAAATCGCTGACCGGGAAATACCTCACCGGCGAGCTGTCGGTCGCGATCCCGGAGCGGCGGCCGCCGAACCATCGGCGCACGCTGAAGGTCATCAACGCCCGCGGCAACAATCTCAAAAACGTCTCGGCCGAGATCCCGCTCGGCCTGTTCACCTGCGTGACCGGCGTCTCCGGCGGCGGCAAGTCGACGCTGTTGATCGACACGCTCTACAAGGCGATCGCCCGCAAGCTCAACAACGCCAGCGAGGGCGCCGCGCCGCACGACCGCATCGAAGGTCTCGAGCATATCGACAAGATCATCGACATCGACCAGTCGCCGATCGGCCGCACGCCCCGTTCGAACCCCGCGACCTACACCGGCGCCTTCACGCCGATCCGCGAATGGTTCGCCGGCCTGCCCGAGGCCAAGGCGCGCGGCTACGAGCCCGGGCGCTTCTCCTTCAACGTCAAAGGCGGCCGCTGCGAGGCCTGTCAGGGCGACGGCGTCATCAAGATCGAGATGCACTTTCTGCCCGACGTCTACGTCACCTGCGACACCTGCAAGGGAAAACGCTACAACCGCGAGACGCTCGAAGTCCTGTTCAAGGGCAAGAGCATCGCCGACGTGCTCGACATGACCGTCGAGGAAGCCGCCGACTTCTTCAAGGCGGTGCCGCGCGTCCGCGAAACCTTCAAGACCCTGCACCGCGTCGGCTTGGATTACATCCATGTCGGCCAGCAGGCGACGACCCTGTCGGGCGGCGAGGCCCAGCGCGTCAAACTGGCAAAAGAACTGTCAAAGCGCGCCACCGGCCGCACGCTCTACATCCTGGACGAGCCGACGACGGGGTTGCATTTCCACGACGTCGCCAAGCTCCTTGAGGTGCTGCACGAGCTGGTCGCCCAGGGCAACACGGTGGTCGTGATCGAGCACAACCTCGAAGTCATCAAGACCGCTGACTGGGTGATCGACCTCGGCCCCGAAGGTGGCGACGGCGGCGGCGAAATCGTCGCCTGGGGCCCGCCGGAAGATATCGTCAAGGCACCGCGGAGCTACACCGGCAAGTTTCTGGCGCCGGTGCTGAAGAAGGCGAACAGCAAGCCAAGGAAGAGCAGCAGCGCGAGTGAGGCGGCGGAGTAGCCTCGCCAGTGGCTCGCGTCCTGGCTGGGTCGCATGTCGCAGGACTACCGAACCTCAACGAGATTGGGGGCTATGCCGCGCCTGGCCATCACTTCCCGCTCGGAGGCAAATGTGCCCTTGGCGTTGCAGCTGCCATCCCCAATGGAAGCGTGGTTGCCATGGTCACCGATCGGGTTTGATGGCCTTCCATTCAGACCGATGTCCCAGAAGTACGACACGCAGACCCGGGCATCAGACGGCACCGTGCGGCACGTCCTCGGTGGACCAGGATCACACTGTCTCAAGTCACGATAAAAGTAGATCGGCACGCCCTCGCAGGAGACACTCCATTTCCAGAGCGTTTTGCTAATCGTGCACGAGTCTGGATGAAGCGCGTAGGCGGCGCTCAGCTCTGGCAAGTCCAATTCCGCGAGCGACAGTCGCATCGCCTCTTCGGTGGAGGGAGCGGTGGCCACTCTAACAGTCTTCCAGCCAAACCAGCCGACGCCAATCAACACTATCGCACCAAGTACGATGTGCCATTCGGCACGTCGCTGACCGTGATGCGCGTCTTGATCCGTCATAAACCGTCCAACATTGTGCCGACCATCCCAAGACGTCAGTCCGGAATATACCAAGTCTGGCCGGATAGGAGAGCGATGGAAACTGCGTTTCCTGTGTCTACGCTTAATGCTTAAATAACAATGCCCTACTCCCTCGCCATCATCGATCTCGATGGCACGCTGCCGACAGCTTTCCGTGGTTTCGGCGCGCGACTATGCCAGCTTCCATTGAAGGCCTAATCTCGAAATCCAAGCGCTATTCAGGAACCAGATGATGCCAATCACGGAAGCAGCACGCCTGAAACTCCTGTCCTCGCCCGTCGGCCGCATCCGCGTCGTGCTCGACACCGACACCTACAACGAAATCGACGATCATTTCGCGATCGTGCAGATGCTGTTGTCGCCGGATCGCTTCGACGTCGAGGCGATCTACGCTGCGCCGTTCTTCAACGTGCGGTCGGATGGTCCGGCCCATGGCATGGAGCTGAGCTATCAGGAGATCCTGCGCCTGTTGGAGCGGCTGGAGATGTCGCCGGAAGGCCTGGTTCATCGCGGCGTCACCGAGTATGTCGGGCCGGGGAAGCAGGCTCGCGCAGGGCCCGCGGTCGATGACATGATCGCGCGCGCCCGCGCCGGATCGCCGGACAATCCGTTGTATATCGTGGCCATCGCGGCGATCAGCAACGTCGCCTCGGCGCTGCTGAGGGCGCCTGACATCATCGATCGCGTCGTCGTGGTGTGGCTGGGCGGCCATGCGCTGGAATGGCCTGACACGGCCGAGTTCAATCTCAGGCAGGATGTCGGCGGGGCGCAGGTGCTGTTCGACAGCGGCGTGCCGCTGGTTCTGGTGCCGTGCCGCGGCGTGACCTCACATTTGCACTCGACGGTACCGGAGATCGAGCGTTACGTCGAACCGCATGGCAGCATCGGCGCGTTCCTGGCGATGCGCTTCAAGGAATATTCAGCCGATCATCTCGGCTGGGCCAAGGAGATCTGGGACATGGCGCCGGTCGGCTGGCTGCTCAATCCGGATTGGGCGCCGAGCGTGATTGTGCCGGCGCCCATCTTGACCGATCAGATGACGTGGAGCATCGATCGCCGGCGGCACGCGATGCGCTACGTGACCTCAATCAACCGAAACGCGATCCTGAGGGATTTCTTCCTGAAGCTCGCGGCCTTCGCTGCCGTTCCCCGTTAACCCCCGAGCAGGCCAGCTATCGCCTCGTCGATCCCGATCTGGCCCTTGCGGACGATCGTGCCTGGCCGCCCGAATGCGATCCAGCCCTCGTTGAAGCCGTCAATCATCTGCATCCGCGGCAACGGGTTGGTCATGCCCTGGCTGCGGAAGATCTGCTCCCACTCCGCGCGGGGCACGACGTTGGCCCGCACCGGCCTGCCGAGCGCCTTGCCGAAGGCCGCGGCGATCTGGTTCGGGCTGACGCCGCCGGCATCGAGCTCGATCACGCGAACGCCCTGCCAGCTTTCCGTCAGCAGCGCGGCCACGGTGCGGCCGACATCTTCCGCCGAGATCATCGACACCGGCCGGTCGAGCGGCTGCAGATAGCTCTGGATCACGCCAGTCTCTTTGGCGGCGGCGACATCGAGCGCGGCGTTTTGCATGAACCAGGCCGCCCGCAGGAAGGTGACCGGCAAGTCCAGCGTCGACAGCGCCTGCTCCAGCAGGCCGAGCTGGTTCAACAGGTTCGGCCGGGCCGCTTCGGCGCCGATGGTGGAGAGCGCCACCACGCGTTTCGGTCGCGCGCGCTCCAGCGCCGTCCGCAACGTCGCGATCATTGCCCTTCCCTCGCGGAAGTCCGGTGACGGATCGAACGCTGGCGGCAGCATCACGAATGCGGCTTCGCAGTCTTGCAAGGCGCTGGTCAGCGCGGCTGGATTATCGAGACCGGCAATAACAGGCGCGCAGCCGAGCTCCGCCCATGGCTTGCCTTTCGCAGCGTCACGAACCAGCACGCGCAACGGCTTGCCATCCGCCAACAATGCGCGCGCTGCCGCGCCGCCGACTTTTCCGGTCACACCCATGATTGCGTACATCTGATCTCTCCATCTTTGTTTGATTGTCTGTGGCGTCGAGCAAGTCGCCGCTGTGGGTGGTCACCACGGCAAGGTCTTGCCGTGGCGGTCTATGAAACGAAGGCCCGGCCTGCCGGCCTGGGCCTCGACCGCGGCGACCACGTGCGGGATGCTCTCCTCGATCGACAGCGCCGCCGCGTCCGTGCCCATCTCGGTGCGCACCCAGCCGGGCGCGACCAGCAGCAACGCGCGGCTGTCGCCGGCGTAGCGCTTCGAAAAGCAGGCCATCAGCATGTTGAGTGCGGCCTTGCTCGAACTGTAAAGTTCCCAGGCGCCCGGATTGTGGGCAATGCTGCCGAGCTCTGACGACATCACCGCAATGACGCCGTTGCGCGACACCTGGTGCTCGAACAGTTCGACCACGCGCATCGGGCTCAGCGCATTGGTCAGCATCATCGCGAGAAACTCCTGCTCGCGGACGTCCTTCGGCGTGTCGTCGCGCGCCAGGCAGATGCCGGCGTTGACGAACAGGGTATCGAGCGTCCGGCCCGCCAGGCGCTGCCTAAGCGCTTCGACCGATCTGACGTCGGTGATATCAGCAGTTTCAATCGTGAGGGAGGCCGGAAATCGTGCGGCAATCCGGTCGAGCGCCGCCGATGGCGAGCGTACCGTCGCAATGACGTGAAAGTCGCGCGCGCAATACTCCTCGGCCAACGCGAGTCCCAACCCGCGCGAAGCCCCGACGATAAGTACGATGTTCCGCTTGGCCATGGAGAGCGCCTTCGCTGCGTTTGGTCCGATCCACGAACCTCCCACGCCGACGCTCATGACAGAAGCGCGCTTCTGTCACCGTACTACTGACAAAACAGCATGAATTACCGATGCGCCGGTGGCTCGCGGATCACTTTCGAGACGAAGTCGACGAAGGCGCGGACCTTGGCCGGCTGGTGGTTGCGCGAGGGATACAGCGCATAAAGGGGGAAGGTCTCGCCGGACCAGTCCGGGAACAGATCGATCAACCGGCCGGACTCCAGCAGCGGCTGGATCCGAATCGCGAGCACCTGCGCGATCCCGGTGCCTGCCAGGCACTCGTTGACCATGGTGCCGACATCGCTGACATAGAGGCGGCTCAAGGTCGCCACGGGAAGCACCTTGCGGCCGCGGTGAAACTCCCAATCGAACGGCCGCCGCGTCACCGGATCGAAGAACTGGATGCAGTGATGCCCGGCAATGTCGGATGGATGCACAGGCCGTCCGTGCTTTTTGAGATAGCCTGGCGACGCCACCGTGAGCACCCGTGTCTCCATCAGCTTGCGCGCGATGGCGCTGGCCACGACAGGTTCGCCGAACCTGACAGCGACATCGATCCCGTCGGTCACGAGGTCGCCGACATGATCGCGCGTCACGAGCTCGAGCGTCAGCTCGGGGTGCGCCCGCAGAAATCCGCCGAGCCGGCCCGAGAGCTGGCTGCGCAGAAAATACGGGTCGATGTCGACCCGCAGCCGCCCGCGCGCGACGCCGCCGGCCCCCGACGCCGAGACCGCCGCCTCCTCGATGCCGAACAGCAGCGGCGCGACCTGCTCGTAGAACAGCCTGCCCTCGTCGGTCAGCACCATCGACCGCGTGGTGCGATCGAGCAGCCGCACGCCAACCCGTTCTTCGAGCCGGCCGATCGCCCGGCTGACGCCCGAGGCCGTGATTCCCAGCACGTCGGCAGCGCGCGCAAAGTTGCGCGACTGGACCACCGCCGCCAGCACGCTGATTCCCGAAAGCAGCCGACCATCGAACGACATCGCGGAACTCCTGAGTCAATGTCAGGAATGATGGGGACTTGATGTCCTTGACGCAAGTATGTGGCCCGGGTGAGCGAGGCAATATCGTGGACTATTGGTGGAGGACGACGGGGCCGCCGCATGTCGCTCCGCTCCTGCGGGCCACTATCGGCGAACTCCGAAGCTGGGCCTACACCGCGGCGAAATAATCATCACGGGAGTAAGTAGATCGACCAGTATTTCGAATGTCACGCTCGCCGTAGGTGACGCGATCGGAACCGGCCATCTTCGATGACCAGGTAGCGATCGAACAATTCCTCACCGTATCGGTCAATCGCCATAGCTGGTCGCTTTGCTTTGAGCGTTGAATTTTCGGAAGCGATCCGAAGCAAGACAAGACCCGGCACGGCCCGCTCTCGGCGAAAGACAAGGTCGCCGAAATCCTTGTCTTCCGTGAGCAGGATGCGTTTCTCGCGCGCAGCGAGCGCAATGACATCGACATCATTCAGCCCCGCAGCCGTTTCGGCGACGTACAGGACGTCGTGACCAACAGCGCGTAGAGAGGCGACCAAAGGCGCTCCGACGCACTCATCCACAAGCCAGCGTACGGGTCAGCCGTAAACGATCTCTTCATCGGCAAGATAATCGGAGGCAAATGCCTGAGCGGCCAGGATGTCATCTCGTGCCAGCCGCGGATGGTCCGCCAGGATAGCCTCCGGCGACATACCGGCGCCCAGCTTGCGCAGCACGAACTCGACCGGAATGCGGGTCCCGCGAATAACCGGCTTTCCGTCCATGACTCCAGCGTTAATTTCGATACGCTCGTTCGGCATGATCCTCTCCGGGGATGAGCAGTCTGTCAGATAACGGGCTGTCTGTCTGCACCCGCCCCTAACTCCCCGATCGCTGCTTGCTTCGGCCACCCCATCCGTCACGGCTACTCCGTCCGCCTGAGAAACGCCCCGAACGCGCGCGGGCCGTCGCCGACCTTGATCTCGCCCACGACCTTCAGTTCAGCCACGTCGATCAAATTGACCGTGTTGCTCTCCCAGTTCACGACCACGACGCGCCGCCCGTCCGCCGTCGCCTCGATGCCCTCAGGGTAATCCCCGACCTTGATCCGCTTCAACGGCTGCAACGTCACGAGATCGAATACGCTCACGGTGCCGTCATATTGGTCGGTGACGAAACCGCGGCCCTGTGCCAGCGCCACCGCATAGGGGCGCAAGCCGACATGCACGCGGCCGATCTCGCGGGCGGCGGCGATGTCGATCACAGAGACGTCGTTCGAGCCGACATTGGCTGTGTAGGCGCGCTTGCCCTCGGCATCGATGGTCACGCCGAACGGACGCGTGCCGACCTTGACGATCCCCTTCCGCTCGCGCGCCGATGTGTCCACGATGGACAGGCTGTCGTCATCGCGGTCCGCCGACAGCAGCAGCCGCCCGTCGGGCGTCACCGCGAGCCCGGACGGCGATGCGCCAACGGCGATACTGGCGACGACCCGCTGCGCTCTCGCGTCGATCACCCGCACCGCGGCGGCGTACCAGTCGGCGACATAGACCGTCGCGCCGTCGGGGGCGACGGCGATGCCGAGCGGACCGCCGCCGACATCGATCCGGCCGGCGATTTTTCGTGCGCTTGCGTCGACCACGGTCAACGCCTTAGCATCGGGGCTCGTCACATAGGCAAAGCGACCATCCGGCGTGACGGCGACGCCCGCCGGCTTGCCGCCGATTGCAATCGTCGCGACTACCTTCGACGTCGCGAGATCGACGACCGTCAGGTCATCGCTGAGCTGGTTGGTGACGAAAGCCTCCTCGGCATGCGCGGCGGCAAGGCCGGCAAATAGTGCCGCGAAAGCAATCCCGCGCACAGCTAACTGCCACTCTCGATCTTCTTCTTCAGCGCCTCAAGCCCGGCGCGATAGAGCCCGCTCACCGCTGCTTTCGCGGCCTCGTCGTTCAGTTCCGGCGGCGGGTCGTTGTTCGGAAAGCCGCGGTAGAACGCGCCGGCCCATTCCAGCTTTGCCTTGCCGTCGGGCGCCGGCGACACTGTCAGCGTCGAGGAATAATTGGTGACCGGCAGCACCTTCACGTCGACCGCCGTAATCCGGTACGAATAGCTCAACATCTCCGGCTCGTACTTGTAGAGCTCCTCGTCGATCGTGGCACCGTCGGTCAGCATCAACCGCCTGGTAGCGCCGATCTCGTTGCCTTTTTCGCCCTTGGTCTTGCTGACACCTGCAAGCCAGCTCATGTCCTGGAAATTGCCGATCACAGCCCAAACCTTGGCCTGCGGCGCGTCGATCTCGATCGATTCCCGCACCTTCTGGCGGGTCGGCCCGTGGGCCCAGGCGGCTCCCAAAATTGCCAACGCCGCCACCACGACGCCAACCTTCGCGATCGCTCCCCTCATGCCGTCTCCCCGATGTTGTGTTCGGTCTGCGCCATATCGCGTGCCGAAGCTTATGGTCGACATTCTGGACCAAATGGGAACCGGTTTCTTGCACCAGAGCGAAGTACCGGCCGTCGTCTTCCTCGGGAGGCAAGCCTGCGAGGCGAGGGGCATGTTGATCGGGCGATTTCGTCTGGCCATCAGGACGGATCCGGGGGAAACAACTGATAGCATCCATCGTTATACCGGAGCCGGCTGCAATCCGAGATGGCAGAGCGTCCATGCCCAGCACCGCCTACGCCCTTTTCCGCAACGCTATCCTGACCGAACAGCAAGTCGTGTGCATCTATGATGGCCGGCCGCGCGAGCTCTGCCCGCACATCATCGGCCGCAACAAGAGCGGCGAACAGGTCGTGCTGGCTTGGCAGTTCGCCGGCGAGAGCTCGGGCCAACTCCCGCAATGGCGCTGCCTGCGGCTCGCCCATGTCAGCGATGTCAGCTTGCGCAAGGGCCGTTGGCACGAAGGCGGCTCGCACCGCACCGAACAAACCTGCGTCAGCGACATCGACCTCGATATCAACATCCATGTGCGGAAACGGCGGTGACCCGCCCCTACATCTGAGTTGCCCGACGGCGCAAGCCCTCACGGCAACAATAATTCGCTTTATCCGAAGGTCAACTCAGTGTATGAATCTGCCCGTCCTACCCGAACGAGGGGCGAGCGCACGTCACGAACGCGCGGTGGGATACGGTGGACGCCAAGGTCACGACTGACGTGCGTGGCTGAGGCGGACGGTGAAATCGTGTGGTCCCGACGCCCCAGTGGCAGGCAAAAGTTCGCAGGAAGCAAGTGCTTCCTACGGATGACGGTGACAAACAAGCCCGGTCTCCGCCGGAGAGCAAGTATAAGCCGTACCCCATCGCGCAGGGAAAGCCGGAGTGCCTCCGCTGGACCTGTATGCTCGTGTGCGTTTCTTTCTCTCACTTTGCACACGAGACCGCGGACGCAGCCTGCACCCGGCTTTCCCTGCGCCCTGTTTCGAGAGGGCGGAACGAGATGCAAAGCTCGGGCGAAACACGCCGCGGGAACGCGACTTCATGAGTCATAAGACGCGCAACAAATTCGGTGTCGTCCCGGCGCAGGCCGGGACCCAACCACAAATGATGATTTAAGCGAAGCTGGAACGACGAGTCCCACCTATAACACCCGCCGCCGAGTATGGGTCCCGGCCTTCGCCGGGACGACGATGTGGAGAGAGCGTGCCCCCCTACGGCCGCTCCGCCTCTTCCAATACCTCGAGCACCAGCTCCACCGTCATCAGCACCGGATTGTCGCCGCGTACCAGCCGGCCCTCGGCGATGCCGCCGAGATAGTCGACCAGCGCGATGTCGAGGGTCGCGCGCACCCGACCGTTGGCATCGGGGGCAACCTGCCCCGCCGTCACCGCAAGCTCGGTTGCAAACGGCACCACGCTGCGGCCGTCAGTGAAACGGGCGCCGACGGTCGAACCGACGCCACCATGCAGGCGGGCGCGCAGGATGCCGTGCTGGCGGCAAAAGCCTTCCAGCGCGCCGGCAAAATCCTGGTTCGGCCGCAGCCGCAAGGCAAAGGCGCGGCTCGTGGTCTTCGCGCCGGCCGGCGCGGTTGCGACCGGACCGAACAGCTTGAACCCGGTCTCGCTGTCGGGCTCGGCCAGGAACGTCGCACCGTCGATCCCGAAAGCATCAACCTCGAAGGGTTCAGCGACGACAGTCTCCTCCGGCAGCATATGGCCGCCGTTGAAGCGTCCATCGGACTCGGTCCACAGCCCGTGGCAATGAAAGAACGGCGCGCCGTCGCGCTCACCGAAGGTCAGCGCCGCGAGCTTGAGCCGCGTCATGCCATCAGGACGAAAGGTGTCGCTATAGAACGCGGCGTTGCGGCCGTCCCTGGACAGCGCCGGCATCACGTAAGCAAACGGCCCGAGCGCACCACCTTTGGCGCTGAGCACGCCGCCCGAAAAACCTTCCACCGCAAAGCCGCGGCGCACGGCTTCGAGCAAGGGAATGCCTGTTACCAGCACGAATGAAAAGGCGCGGCCACGCGCCGCGACCGATTGGACGCGCTCGGGGATCGGAGCGCCGGGTTGGGCGATGCTGCGCATCGCGCTAGCTGCCCGTCGACTTGGCGATCACTTCGAGCAGGCCGCGCGCCTCGAGCTCGTCGCGGACCATTCGCTTCGGCACCTTGCCGTAGCCGGACTTCGGCAGCGCCTCCCAGAAGAAGAAGCGCTTCGGCATCTTGTAGCGCGGCACCTTCGGCGCGAGATACGCCGCCAGCTCCGCCTCTCCGACCGGCTGCGCGCCTTCGCATGCAACGCAGACGGCTACACCGACCTCGCCCCAGAACGGATCGGGCACACCGAGGACCGCGACCTCACCCACCGCGGGATGGGTCAGGATCTTCTCCTCGATCTCGCGCGGATAGATGTTGGAGCCGCCAGAGATGTACATGTCGGAGGCGCGGCCGGTGATGTAGACGAAGCCTTCCTCGTCGATGTGGCCGAGATCGCCGGTGCGGAACCAGCCGTCGCGAAACGCCTTCGCATTGGCTTCGGGGTTGTCGTAATAGCCCGCGAACACGCCGGGGCCGATCACGCAGATCTCGCCGGTCTCGCGCGGCTTCAGCTCGCGGCCGTCGTCGCCCTGGATCGAGACCTGCATGCCAGTGCGCTCGAAGCCGCAAGTGCCGATCCGCGCATGCGGGCCGTCCTCGGGGTCGTGCAGGCCAGGCGGCAACACGGTGATGTTGCCGGTGACCTCGCCGAGCCCGAAATACTGCACCAGCACGCCGCCGAGCTTTGCCAAGGCGGCCTTCTGGTCCTCGCGATACATCGGCGCGCCGGCATAGATGATGTAGCGCAGCGAGGAATGATCATGCTGGTCGGCGGCGGGATGCTCGACCATCATCTTCAGGATCGTCGGCACCGTGAACATGTTGCTAACGCGGTGTTTGGCGATCAGCCGGAACGCTTCGGCGATGTCGAACTTCTCCGACGGCAACAAAATTGTCGGCACGCCACGCGCGGTCTGCACCAGCTGATGGACGCCGGCGCCGTGCGACAGCGGCGCCACCACCAGCGAGGCATCCGCTTCGGTGGTGCCAGGCATCAAATCGGCGAGATGGTTTGTTATCACGAAGGCCATCTGGCCATGGGTCAAGACCGCGGCCTTGGAGCGGCCGGTGGTGCCGGAGGTGAAGAAGAACCAGCAGGGATCGTCATACTCGACGGCGACATTCTCGACCTGCGCGCCGGCGTGCTTGGCAATGACGTCACCGACAACAGCCTCGCCGAACGTGCCCTCCTCGCCGATCCGCCAGGTGAACTCCAGCGCCGGATTGGCAGCCGCCCTGGCATGGTCCGGGAAATCGCCGTGGCAAAGAAACGCCTTGGCGCCCGAGGCCGCCGCGAGATAGGCGACCTCATCCGGCATCAGGCGGAAATTGGTCGGCACCCAGACCGCGCCGAGCCGGAACGCCGCGAACATCGACCAGAACATCTCGTCGCAGTTCCTGGAATGGACCAGGATGCGGTCGCCCTTGACGATGCCGCGCGCGGCGAGCGCCGCCGCCAGCGCCGAGACGTTCTGGTCGATATGGCGCCAGGACCAGGCCTTCTCGGCCCAGATGAAGCCGGGGCGATCGGCGTGCCGGCGGGCGTTCTGGGTCAGGATGTAGGCGAGGTTCATCACTCGACGCGACACCCGCGCGATCCCACCGCGCGGCGCAGTGGTGGCCACTTCGCTCATCGTCGGCCCAACAGCAAGACGACGCCAAGCAAGGTCAGGACGAGTTTCATCGATGTTTCCTCGGCTGCATCAGGGTTTTTGGTCGCGCCCGCGACGTTGATCCCTGCCGGTTTATCGTCATCGCGCGGGGTTCGGCAAGACCTGCCGTATCAGGCCTATCCCGGCTCAAACGGCGCGGTCGCAATCGACGGTCCCGGCATCAGGACGGTGCCGTTAGCGCACGCCCGTCCCCTTGCAACGCTGGCACTTCACCACCTTGTCGCCCTTCTTCAAAAGGCCCTTGCCCTCGCAATTCTTGCATTTCTGCTTCTTCTTGACGTTGGGGCCTTTTTCATTGGGCATGCTTTCCTCCAGGCGATGTTGCCGCTGGCTTCACCATGGGGCAGCCACGCATCCCCGTCTATAAGCACCGCACCTGATATGGAAGAACGGGATCGCCTGGAGTTTTTCCCGGCTAGCGCGACGCCCCGAGGCGTTCCAGCGCCCCTTGCGCGGTCTGCAAGTCCGGGTGCAGCTCGAGTGCCTTGCAAAAATCGGCGATCGCGCCCTGCTTGTCGCCGAGCTGCATCTTGCCCAGCCCACGATTACTCCAGGAATATGCGTCGTTCGGGTCGTACTGCAGCGCCTTGTCGTAGTCGGCGACGCCGCCCTTGGCATCGTCCTGAACGAGGCGCACCAGGCCGCGGTTGCGCCAGCCGCGCGGATCCGTCGGCGCGATCTTCGCCGCCTCGCCATAGTCGGCGGCGGCGCGATCGAGGTCCTTGATGTCGCGGTAAGCATTGCCGCGGTTGATATAGGTGACCACATCGGGCCGGAGCTGGATCTGCGTCGTGTAGTCGGCGATCGCATGCGTCACGTCGCGCTTGCGGAAATAGGTGAAGCCGCGATTGCCGTAGGCCGACGCAAGCTTCGGATTATGCTCGATCGCCAGGCTGAAATCGGCCAGCGCCCGGTCGAGATCACCCTTGCTGAGCCAGGCATCGCCGCGATTGTTGTAGGCGAGCGCAAAGGTCGGGTCGACGCGGATCGCCTCGTCATAGTCGGCGATCGCATGATCGAAATCCTTCGTGCTGGCCGAGATGCGGCCCCGATTGGTGTAGGCGCAGGCGCTAGCAGGATTGAGGTTGATGGCTTCGTTGAGGTCGGCGAGCGCGGCATCGATCTCACGCGTCTCGGTCAGCCCGTAACCGCGGGCGCAATAGGCCGCGGCGAGCCGGCGGCCAGTCTCGGTCTTGCCATCGATCACGGCTTTGCAAGCAGTGACGCGATCGGCCGGCGCGGTCGCGTTGCCGATGCAGGCTTGCCAGTTCGGATCATCAGCAGCGGACGCGCGCGGGGCCTGCGCCGCCACAAAGGCCGCACTGAGCAGAATACCGGTCAGACAGGCCGAAAGGCGCATCTCGTCAATCCACAAATGCCGATTTGTGGGTTGGTCGCGCCTTTGCACGGACCGGTTCACGGGCTTACATCAGTGCCCGTCAACCAATGGAATTTGCGATGGCCGCCGTCCGCGACAACAAAGCCCAAAACCGCTTCGAGCTCGATACCGACGGCGGCATGGCCTTTGCCAACTACCGGCTGACGTCATCCGCCGTCATCATCACCCATACCGAGACACCGCGCGCGCTGCGCGGCCGCGGCATTGCGTCAGAGCTGGTCAAGGGGGCGCTGGACCTGATCCGCGCCGACGGCCACAAGGTGATCGCCGGCTGCGGTTTCGTGGTGGACTACCTCGACAAGCATCCGGAATACGCGGATCTCGCGGGGTAGACCCTCGTTTTGACGCGTTTTGTTTACGCGAACCGGTATCCACTTCGCTTCACAACGCTACAGTACCCCATCCGTCAGACGATCTTGATCGACATGTCGGGCAGGCCCTCAAGCTTGCAGAGCAGCACGTCGCCCTTGACCACCGGGCCGACATTTTCAGGCGTACCGGAATAGATGATATCGCCGGCCTTGAGTTCAAATGCCTCGGAGAGCTTTGCGATCTGCTCGGCAACGCTCCAGATCATGTTCTTCAGATCCGAACTCTGCCGCACCGTGCCGTTGACCGCGAGCGAGATCGCGCCCGCCTTGAAATGGCCGGTCTTATCAGCCGGATGGATCGGGCCGAGCACCGCGGCGTGATCAAAACTCTTGCCGATCTCCCACGGCTTCTTCTCGGCGGCCATGCCGTTCTGCAAATCGCGCCGCGTCATGTCGAGACCGAGCGCATAGCCATAGACGTGATCGAGCGCCGTCTCGGCCGGAATATTGGCGCCGCCGGATTTCAGCGCCGCCACCAGCTCGACCTCGTGGTGATAGTTCTTGGTCAGCGACGGATAGGGATGATCGGCGACGGTGCCGACCGCGACATTCTGGATCGCATCGGTCGGCTTCTGGAAGAAGAACGGCGGCTCGCGGGTCGGATCGGAGCCACGCTCGATCGCATGCGCTGCGTAGTTGCGACCGATGCAGTAGATGCGGCGAACCTGGAACACCTCGGCCTCGCCGACGATCGGGATCGTGACAGCCGGTACCGGAAACATCGCCTTCGGCCCGGCTTGCGCCTCTGCCGGCGCGGATTGCGCGGCGGTGCCGGCCAGCGCCAAGGCACTGGTCGTCAACATGGTCCGGCGGTCGAGATCGGTCATGGGTATTCTCCTGGGCGTTCCCCTCGTTATTCCCCGATCTATAGATGTTCGCCGATCCATAAAAAAGAGCCCGCGGCAACGCGGGCCCTGATCCGATCTGTGGGCGTTTCGTTAGTGCTTGATGTCCGGGGGGAGCTTGCCGCCGTTGGCGGCGAGCTTGGCCATCACCTGCTTGTGCAGCCAGATGTTCATGCTGGCGGAATCGTTGGTGTCGCCGGTGTAGCCGAGCTCATGGGCGAGCTCCTTGCGCGCACTGAGGCTGGAATCGATGTCGAGCGCCTTCATCAGGTCAACGATCGAGGTTCGCCACTCCAGCTTCTCCCCCTTCGCGGCAACCGCCTTGTCGAGGATGGGAGCCACGTCGACGGTCTGCGCGGGCGCCGCAGCAGGCGCGGCGGCGGGAGACGACGACGATGCGCTGGCGGAGGACGATCCGCCGGCGGAAGCTGTGCTCGTGGCCGCCCCGCCAGCAGGCGTGGCGCTGGCGCTGCTGCCGAAGATCGCGCTCATGATTTTTCCGAAAATGCTCATCGTTCGCTCCCACAGGACTTGAGAAGATGTGAAGGTCAGGCGGCGCTGGGACGCCTGACCGCGGTCGCCGTTCAAGTGTATAGCCCCCTCCATAGCTTGCCAATGCGACATTCACTTAAGCGTGAGTGCGTGCTTTCGACGCGGTTTGGGAGTACCTTGATTATTCAGTTCGCGACACGGCCAGTTCCCTGCTCTGTCTTTTGCGTCTGGCCTTGCTTGTGATCGCTTCGAGAAGCGGCACGTTTGTGCCCGAACGCCGGGCGCAAAAATGCGGCCGTCCAGAGGGAGACAACGACCATGGCCACTCCATATCAAGGCAATGTCACATCTGTGACGCCGGGCGGACAAGGCACCGCGTCGGCGCCTGTGATCCGCACCATCGGCCTGTCCGATTTGCACCAAGCGCTGCGTCTCGGCTGGGAAGACTTCAAGGCGGTACCAAGCCACGCCATCGTCCTGTGCCTGATCTATCCCGTGCTCGGCCTCGTGCTCGCGCGCACGGTGCACGGCTATTCCGTGCTGCCCCTGCTGTTTCCGTTGGCCGCGGGCTTTGCCCTGCTCGGCCCGTTTGCCGCAATCGGCCTCTACGAGATGAGCCGCCGCCGCGAGAACGGCGGCGAACCGTCAGCATTGGATGCCTTGCAGGTGTTCCGCTCGCCTTCGTTCGGCGCCATGCTCGGGGTCGGCACGCTGTTGTTCGCTCTGTTCGTGACCTGGATCGCGACCGCGCAGACCGTCTACACGGCGGTGTTCGGCTACGAGACCGCCGCCAACATCCCCGATTTCGCAGAGCGCATCCTGACCACCCAGCAAGGATGGTGGCTGATCGTGGCGGGCTGCGGTATCGGCTTCCTGTTCGCGCTGGTGGCGCTGTGCATCAGCGTGGTCGCATTCCCGATGATGCTTGACCGCCAGGCGAGTGCCGGCGAAGCGATGGTGACGTCGATGCGCGCGGTTGCGCAGAATCCGGTACCGATGCTGGCTTGGGGTCTCATCGTCGCGGCGCTGTTGGTGCTGGGCACCCTTCCGTTCTTCCTCGGCCTCGCGGTCGTGATCCCGCTATTGGGTCACGCCACCTGGCATCTTTATCGGGAGGTCATCGTCAAGGATCCCAATGCCCAGCCGGTCATTCCACAACCGCGCGAGCGCAAGCCTGCCGCGGATTTCCCGGCCAACCTGTTCCCCTGGCGGCGCAGCGATCGCGGATAGATACCGACCACGATCTCGAGCAATTCCGACGATGCGACAAACCGCCGGCTGATCCCCAGCCGGCGGTTTGCCATGCTGTCAGCAAAATCCGGCCACCAACGGATGCGTCGGTGCGGCATTTGCGTCAGTATTGGGCGAATCGATCGGTCGACCACCAGCCATGTTTTGGCCGCTGTTGCCACGAACATGCCAGCCGGGTTCCGCGACCAATGTCGATGACATCGCAGGCTCTGGAGTGAACTTCCATATGACTTCTCGCTTGACCTATCGCACGCTCGCCCTCGGCGCGTGGCTGCTGACATCGACGTTACCGGCGCTGGCCGCCCCCTGCGGCACGGGGACGTTCGAGGCTTGGCTCGACGATTTCAAGAAGGAGGCCGCCACCAAGGGCATTTCGCAAAACGCGATCCAGGCTGGCCTGACCGGCGTTACCGTCGACAAGGCGATCCTGGCGCGCGACCACTCGCAGCAGGTCTTCAGCCAGACCTTCGAGCAGTTCTCTGGCCGTATGGTGCCGCCACGTATGACCCGCGGCTCCAACATGATGAAGCAATACGGCTCGGTGCTGTCGCGGATCGAGGAGGCCTACGGCGTACCCGGAGAGATCCTCGTGGCGATCTGGGGGCTGGAGACCGATTTCGGCGTCAACACCGGCAAGTTTGCGACCATGCGGTCGCTGGCGACGCTCGCCTATGATTGCCGGCGCTCCGACATGTTCAAGGCCGAGATGATGGATGCGCTACGCGTCATCGAGCGCGGCGATCTCGCGCCGCAGGACATGCGCGGTGCCTGGGCCGGTGAGATCGGCCAGACCCAATTCATGCCGTCGTCCTACATCAAGTTCGCCGTCGACTTCGACGGCAATGGCAAGCGCGACCTCTTGCACAATGTGCCCGACGTGCTGGCCTCCACCGCGAACTTCCTCAAGAGCTATGGCTGGAAGAAGGGCAAGGATTGGGAGCCCGGCAGCGAGAACTTTGCGGTGATCCAGCAGTGGAACAAGAGCGAGGTCTACGCGAAGACTATTGGCTATTTCGCCACGCAGCTCGCTCACGCCCCGTAGATAGACATGTCAAAGGGCCGATCGCCCCAGGCGACCGGCCCCTATCACCATGAACAATGGCTTACTTCGCCATGCTTTCGTGCGCGGCCTTGCTGAGATGCATGCCGCACGCACCCATCTTGCCATTCAGCATCGCGTCCTGGGCGAGCGAGATTTCCTTCTCCGCCGCAAATTTGACTTCAGTGTCAGCCATAGCTTCGACCGCAGCCTCGGTCTTGGTGAGGTTCGGGCCGCTGCAGCCCATGCCCATATGGGCGGCCTGCGCGGGAACGACGGCGTAAGCAACCGCAGCCATGGCGGCTGCGCCGATCAATGTTTTAATCATGGGATTTTCCATCTTTTGTTCTTAGGCAGATGCCAGCGTGATTGCGGAATCTGCAAAACGATTATTCGCTGTTCCTGTCCGCGCTCAGAATGAAATTCGCGCGATGCGAATGTGATCGACGCTGCGCGCAAGTCGCACATGCGTTGCGTCGCATTTTCATTACGCGTTGGTAAGGAATCCATCTGCATCGATAGTTGATGCTGCGGCGCCACTTCGATTTAGTGGAAATTTGTTCGCAGTTGCAGCATTTTACAATGCACCTTGGGCGTTCAGCTGTCCCGACGGCCTACCCGCAGCGCTCGAGCGATGCCGCTTCGACCTCATGCCGGTTCGTTCTGCACGAGCGATACGAATCGCTCTCCTGCTCCGGAGGTAATCTCCGCCACCGCGGCAGCTGAGATCGATGACGCTGCGGCTCGGTCGGTCCAATGGACCAAGACCCCGCGTTCCTCTCTGGCCACAAGTCCATCGACATGTTGGAAACGAATCGGTCGACCATATAGTGAATTTTAAATCATTATTAGAACAAGCTTTGCATGCGAATGACGCATGGAAGACGATCACGGCTGTTGCGTCGTAACGTGACAGTCCGACCTTAATTTCCCGGTCTCCAGTTACCAGCCACAACCTTGAAGAAGATCGGATTGTGTCTATATCAAGCCAATGATATTACGTGGTTTATTGTCTGAATTTGGACGAACTTGGAACCCGCTTCAGGGGGCGTCTTCCGGGCGTGCCAAAACGTTAATCAGATCTTACCTGCGCTATGCGTCTTGAGATTAGCTGCATCGCAATATCGGAACTTCCGCACTGCACCATCTCATCTATATTCAGTTCAACGATGAGGCTCTAGGAAGAGCTGAATCAGAACTACTAGGAGACTTCCAATGCTGCTCTCGCTCATCCGCATGATCCAGGCCTTCCGGGACTATCAGCGCAATGTCAGCGAACTGTCCCAGCTCAGCGATCGCGAATTGGCCGATATTGGCCTTGATCGCTCGGACATTCCGCGCGTTGCAGCCGGCACCTACAACGGCTGATCGCTCGTCGGCCATCTGATCGACGGATAACGCCCGCTCCTGAAGCGGGCGTTGTCGTTTCCGGCTCAGTTTCAGATGCATACGGCATCGAAACGCGCTAACGCTGCGCGATGACACCTCATCTTTCCTCTCAACCCGTGCACATCGTGGGCGCGGGTCTCGCGGGCTCGGAAGCCGCCTGGCAGGTCGCCAATTCCGGCATTCGCGTGGTCCTGCACGAGATGCGCCCGGTCCGGATGACCGAGGCGCACCGGACCGAAGGCTGCGCCGAACTGGTCTGCTCGAACTCCTTTCGCTCCGATGATGCCGCCAACAACGCGGTCGGGCTGCTGCACGCCGAAATGCGGCGCCTGGGCTCGCTGATAATGCGCTCGGCCGATGCCAACCAGGTGCCCGCCGGCGGCGCGCTGGCGGTCGACCGCGACGGCTTCTCGGCCGCCGTCACCAAGGCGCTGCACGACCATCCGCTGATCGAAATCAGCCGCGAGGAGATCGCCGGCCTGCCGCCTGCCGATTGGCACAACGTGATCGTCGCGACCGGCCCCCTCACCTCGACGCCGCTGGCCGATGCAATCAAGCAGCTGACGGATGAGAGCGCGCTGGCGTTCTTCGACGCAATCGCGCCGATCGTGCACCGGGATTCGATCGACATGTCGGTCGCCTGGTTCCAGTCGCGCTATGACAAGGTCGGCCCCGGTGGAACCGGCGCCGACTACATCAACTGCCCGATGACCAAGGAGCAGTATGAGGCCTTCGTCGCGGCGCTGCTCGACGGAGAGAAGGTCGACTTCAAGGACTGGGAGACCAACACACCCTATTTCGACGGCTGCCTGCCGGTCGAGGTGATGGCCGAGCGCGGTCAGGAAACGCTGCGACACGGGCCGATGAAGCCGGTGGGATTGACCAATCCGCACAATCCGACGGTGAAGGCCTATGCGATCGTGCAGCTCCGCCAGGACAACAAGCTCGGCACGCTCTACAACATCGTCGGTTTCCAGACCAAGTTGAAGCATGGTGCTCAGCAACGCGTGTTCCGCACGATCCCCGGGCTCGAGACGGCAGAATTCGCCCGCCTCGGCGGCCTGCACCGCAATACCTTCCTGAATTCGCCAAAGCTGCTCGATGCCCAACTGCGCCTGCGCGCGCAGCCGCGGCTGCGCTTCGCCGGGCAGATGACGGGCTGCGAGGGTTACGTCGAATCCGCCAGCGTCGGTCTGATCGCGGGGCTCTGCGCCGCCGCCGACGCGCGCGGCCTGTCGCTGACACAGCCGCCCGCCACGACCGCGCTGGGCGCGCTGCTCGGCCACATCACCGGCGGTCACATCGAGACGATCGAGGCCGGGCCGCGCTCGTTTCAGCCGATGAACATCAATTTCGGCCTGTTCCCGCCGCTCGCCAGTCCGCCGACCAAGAAACCCGACGGCTCACGGCTGCGCGGCAACGAGAAGACGATTGCCAAGCGGCAGGCGATCAGCGCCCGGGCGCTCGCCGATCTCGACCACTGGATCGCAGAGCACCTGCGCGTCGCGGCCGCGGCCTGACCATCATGAGCTTGCCGAAAGACGACGCTGCCATCCTGTCGGCGCGATGGAGCCAAGGCGCCCTGCTCAAGCGCGATGTGTTCTCGACCGTCGAGCGCGGTCGCTTCCGCGATGAAGATGGCGAGGTCGACGGCGTGCTGCGCCGGCTCGATCAGGTGCCGTTCTGGTCATTCGGAGTTGCGCTGCATCTGTTTTCGCGCGAGCGCCACGCGCTGACGCTCGCGCGCGATCTCGACGTCGGCCCAAAATTGCTCTGGGCCGGCAGGCGCGCGCTGGTGCGCGGCTTCATCGACGGCGCGGCGCTGCATCTGGCTAAGCCGCATGGCGACGTCGCCTATTTCCGCTCGGCCAAATCAGTGCTGCGCAAGCTGCACCGCGCCGGAATCTGCCACAACGATCTCGCCAAGGAACAGAACTGGCTGGTCGGCCGCGATGGCCGCGCCTATGTCACCGATTTCCAGCTCGCCGCCTGCTTCAAAACCCGAAGCCGGCTGTTCCGCATCGCGGCCTATGAGGACCTGCGACATCTGCTGAAGCACAAGCGCAGCTACGCGCCGGACGCGCTGACGCCGAAGGAGCGCAAGGTGCTCGCCAAGAAGTCGGCGTTCGCCAGCATCTGGCTCAAGACCGGTAAGAAGGTCTATCAGGGGATCACACGCGGCATCTTCAATTTCACCGACCGCGAAGGCGGCGGCCGGCGGCTGGTCAACGATGCCCCGGTTCTGGTCGAGCTGATCCGCAGGAACCCTGATGTGCGCGACACCGCGATCGTCGCCTTTGCAGACCGTCGCGTCGGCGTCGGGCTTTACGCCTTCGTCGAGGCGGACCAGGCCGCACTGGAGACGACACTGCGCGGCGAGCTCGCCGCGGCCAAAGGCGTCAAGCCACCCGAACACATCCAGGTCGTCCACGCATTGCCGCGCGATGCGGCCGGCAAACCCCGCACCGAAATCCTGCAGCTTGTCGCCATGAACCAGATCGACCTGCTCGAGCCGATGATGCGCAGCGACGCCGACCGCGAATTCCTCAAGGACATCCTGGAGCAGCGCAAGAATCTGCGCGACCGTTTCAATTTCGAAGTGGCCGAGTTGGACCGTCCGTCACACTAAAGCGCCATGATTGCGTTTTGGAACGGCGACGTCGCGGCTCTCGACAAACGCGCCTCCAGGCTTCAATCTTGCGACCGGGAGCGCGCTCAAGGGACTTAGTTGATGCCACTAACTCGTGGCCGTATCGGGGGATACGATTCCGAACGGATGGCGTTCGGATTCACCATGCTGAACGGCGACCAGACGGTCGAATGCCAGATCAGCGATGCCGCAATGGACGAATTGGCGGGCACGCGGGGAACGCCGAGCATTGCGCGCCAAGGGCAGTTCGTCGCGCTGCGCGACGTCATCGAGCAGATTGCATCCGGCATCTTCGACGGCGGACCGCTGGTCAAGGGTGCGACGATCCGGATTTTCACCAAGCACATTCCGAAGCAGCGGAGCTAGCCGCCGAATTCTTTCGCGCGCGAGGCACGCCACAACGTCCACAGAATACGCAGACGCGATGATGTTTTCGGGAGGAACGGATCGATGTCGGACCGCGTCATCAGGTTCAGTTCGCGCCTGATATATGCGAGCGGCAAAAAGATCGGCCTCACCTCGGACGGGACGTCCGCAAGCAGCGTGAAGGCCGTCTTGAGGTGCTCTTGCGCCTCACCCGTGAGTTGATCGATGGCGGCACGGATATTCGGTGTCAGCTTGCCGGCAAACACCTCTTCCTTACTGCTGCCGTGCTGCTGAAGGAGTTGCAGCGGCAGGAAGAGCTGCTGCCGCGAGGCATCCCGCCCAAGCGTCGCAATCACCCGCGCCATCCCCTGCGCCAGGCCGGCATGTCGCGCCACGTGCTCGATCTCCTCCGACGAACGCGCCACCACCCGCGCGGCAAGCGAGAACAGCGCGGAAGCCGTGTCGTTGAGGTAGCCCTCGAGCGCAGCCATCGACGGCATCGGATCATTGTACAGATCGAACTGGTGTTCCTCGATCAAGCGCGACAGCGTCTCGGCCGGCAGGCGGTGCTTGCTGATCGTCTGCAGCAGTTCTGCCGCGACCGGATTGCCTTCGACGCTGCCGTGCCCAGCCCCGGCCAGCATGTCGGTCCACCATTGCAGCCGCAGCTCGCCGGGCAGCGGCTGGCTGACCTGCTCATGGACCCGAGAGATCTCGACATTGAAGGCATAGATCGACAGCAGCGCGCGGCGTTCCGGGCCAGGCATGAACAGGGTCGAGGCGTAGCGCAGGAAGTCGTGGGTCCGCACCAGATCGGCGCAGAAGACCGCGCCATCCTTCGGCGCATCCTTGATGCTCATGGCACCGCGATCAGCGCCGCCGCAACGCGCCGCCGCTCTCCCAACATGACGTTATAGGTGCGGATCGCAGGGCCGGTCTGCATCGGATCCAGCACCACCTTCACCGCCCGCAAGGCCTCCCGTAGCGCTCTCGGCGGCACCCAGACCTCGGTACCGGTGCCGACGATCAGCGTGTCGATTGCATTCGTGGCCGCGAATACCCGTTCCAGTGAATATTGGTCGATCTCTTGCGGCCTCGTCACCGACCAGGCCCAGATCGCATCCGGCAGGCACAGCAGCGAGCCGCGATGCGACATATCGGCAAACGCGAAGCCTCCCTTGCCGTAGGCTTCGATCGGCGCCGACCTCGGAAGATGGGGAGCGTCCGAGGGATTGGACATGGTCGACTACTTCTTGGCTGCCGCGTCCGGCTTCTTGGCGGACGCTTCCTGTGCCTCGCCCCGGGTGGTGTGAACGCCGAGATAGATCAGGATCGGCGCCGCGATGAAGATCGAGGTGTAAGTGCCGACCAGCACCACGCCGAACATCATCACCGCGGTGAAGCTGTGGATCGCGTTGCCGCCAAACAAGAGCAGCGCCAGCAGCGCCAGCGTCACGGTGACGTGGGTGATGATCGAGCGCGACAGCGTCGAGTTGATTGATTCGTTCAGCAGCTGCGGCATCGGCATCTTCTTGTAACGCCGCAGCATTTCACGGATACGATCGTAGATGACGACGGTATCGTTGAGCGAATAGCCGAGAATCGTCAGCAGCGCCGCGATACTGGTCAGATCGAAATCCACCTGCGTGACCGACATGAAGCCAATCGTCAGCACGATGTCGTGGACATTGGCGATCATCGCGCCGAGCGCGAACTGCCACTCGAAGCGGAACCAGAGATAGATCAGGATCGACACGATCGCGAGCATCAAGCCGATCATGCCGTAGGCGAGCAATTCGCCGGAAACGCGCGGGCCGACTACCTCGACACGGCGATAGTCGACGGACTCACCGAGCGCGCCGCGGACCTTGCCTACGGCGTCCTGCTGCGCCTTATCGCCGCCGGGCTGTTCGGCAACGCGGATCAGCACTTCAGACGGACCGCCGAATTGCTGCAATTGGACGTCGCCGAGGCCGAGGCCGTTCAGGGTCGTACGCATCGCAGCGATATCGGCGGTACCGGACTTGGCCCGCACTTCCAGGAGCGTTCCGCCCTTGAAGTCGATGCCGAAATTCAGGCCGTGGGTGAAGAACAGCGTGATCGCGACGATCGAGAGCAACGCCGAGATCGGGAAGCTGATGCGGCGGAAGCGGGTGAAGTCGAAATGCGTATCGTCGGGCACGAGGCGCAGCGACGGCAGCAGGCCGAACACCGAGACCACGGTTAACACGGCAATCAGGATGCCCAGGCCGATGAGAACGAGATGAGTCACAATGGGCCTCTCAGATCGGCACGGTTTGCGGCCGCTTCCAGCGCACCCACCCGGCGACGATCAAGCGCGTCATGGTGAAGGCAGTGAACACCGTGGTGATGATGCCGATGCCGAGCGTCACGGCGAACCCGCGCACCGGACCGGTGCCGATATAGAACAGCACCGCGGCAGCGATGAAGGTGGTGATATTGGAGTCGAGAATGGTCGCCAGCGCCCGCTTGAAGCCGGCGTCGATCGCCGAGATCGCATTGCGGCCGCCACGCAGTTCCTCGCGGATACGCTCGTAGATCAGCACGTTGGAGTCGACCGCGATACCGACCGTCAGCACGATGCCGGCGATGCCGGGCAGCGTCAGCGTGGCATTGAGCAGCGACAACAGGCCGAAGATCATCGCAACGTTGATCGCAACAGCGATGTTGGCGAACACGCCGAACAGGCGGTAAGTGATCAGCATGAACACGATGACCAGGATCGAGCCGACATAGGCGGCGAGTTCGCCCTTCGCGATCGAGTCCTGGCCGAGGCCGGGACCGACCGTGCGCTCTTCGACGACCGTCAACGGTGCCGGCAGTGCGCCGGCGCGCATCAGAATCGCCAGATCGTTGGCAGACTGCACGTTAAAGCTGCCGGAAATCTGCCCCTGTCCCCCAGTGATCGGCTCGCGGATGACCGGCGCGGAGAGCACCTTGCCGTCGAGCACGATAGCGAAGGGCTGGCCGACATTCTCGCTCGTCGCCTGGGCGAATTTGCGCGCGCCGGCCGAGTTGAATTTGAAGCTCACGATCGCCTCACCGGTGCGCTGGTCGAAACCGGGCTGCGCGTCGGACAACTCGCTGCCGGAAACCAGAACCTGCTTCTTGACGACGGTGGGAGGATTGGGCGGCGACGCGCTCGGAAGCAGCTCGGAATCCGGTGGCACCGCGCCTTGCAGGGCCTGGTCGGACGATACCGTGGTATCGACCATCCGGAATTCCATTTTCGCCGTCTTGCCGAGCAGTTCCTTCAACCGCGTCGGGTCCTGGAGACCGGGGACCTGCACCAGGATACGGTCCGTGCCCTGCCGCTGGATCAACGGCTCGACGGTGCCGAGTTCGTTGACGCGTTTTTCGACGATCTGGATGGATTGCTCGATCGTCTTGCGCAGGCGATCAAGCGTCGCCGCCGGTGGCACGCTCAGGCGGATCACCCCGCCGCTGGCGTCCGCGACATCGAGGTCACGTTGTCCGCTCGATCCCATGAGCCCGCCGATCGGTTGCGCGAGGTCGCGCAGCTTGGACAGCGCCTGCGCCACGTCCGCGTCCTTGGAGATGCGAACCTCAACGGCATCGTTGCGTGTTGTAAGGCCGGTGTAGACGATCTTGGCCTCGCGCAGCACACGCCGCACGTCGTCGCGAATCGCCTCCAGCCTTTCCTTCTTCACATAATTCGAGTCGACTTCGAGCAGCAGATAGGAGCCACCCTGCAAATCGAGGCCAAGCACCATGCGCCGCTGCGCCCAGGCGGGCCAGCTCTTGACCTGCGCTTCCGGGAAGAAGTTCGGAACGGCGCACAGGCAGACCACCAGCGCCGTCAGAACGATCGCCAGCACCTTCCACCGCGTGAAATACAGCATCGAGTTACCTGTCAGATTCCCAAAAAGGCGGCGCGGCGATCAGTTCGCGGACGCCTCGTCCTTGGCATCGCCCTTCGCCGGCTCGCCCTTGGCGCGCACGCCCGAAATCATCTGCCGCATCTGCCGCACGCGGACGCCGTCCGAAATCTCGAACTCGATCTGGTCGTCGTCGACGACCTTGGTGACCTTGCCGACCAGGCCACCGGTGGTGACAACGGTGTCGCCGCGACGGATGTTCTTCACCAGTTCGGCGTGATCCTTCACCTTCTTCTGCTGCGGACGTAGAATCAGGAAGTACATGATGACGAAGATCAGTGCGAACGGCAGCAACGACATCAACATGCTGTTGGCATCGCCGCCGGCTCCAGCCTGGGCAAACGCAGGAGTAATCAGCATTCGAACAATCCTCGGGTAAGACGGGGAAGAACCGGCAGTGCCTGGGTGGCCCCTCAGGCGGTATGGCGGTCCGGACAAATTCGCGCGGACTATAGCGGCCGCGGTCCCAATTGCAACGTTAACGGACCCTCATTTAGGGCGCTTGCGGGAGGAGCGCCAGCCCGATAAGGCTGCGCCGTCAGGAACCGGAAAAATGCCGAAAAAAGCCAAGAAGAAAGCCAAGAAGAAAGCTGAGAAAACCGCCAGCAAAACCGCGTCCAAAGCAGCCGCCAAGACGCCGGCCAAGGCCGCGACAAAACGACCGGCGAAGGCACTCGACCGCGATACCGCCGAGCGGATCGCGGCCGCCCTGGAGACCATCGCCAGCAAGCTTGCAGCCGCCTCCCCGGCCCCGAATCCTGCCAAGTCGTTCGACGCGGCCGACGCCTTTGTCTGGCATCCGGATGGGCGCCTCGCACCCGTTCCGCACGTCAGCCGCGTCGAGATCGGCCTGCTCAAAGGCGTCGACCGGATGCGCGACATCCTGATGGAGAACACCGAGCGCTTCACCAATGGCCTTCCCGCCAACAACGCACTGCTTTGGGGCGCGCGCGGCATGGGCAAGTCATCGTTGGTAAAGGCCGCTCACGCCAGCATCAATGTCGACCGCAAGCCGGCCGATCGGCTGAAGCTGATCGAGATCCACCGCGAGGACATCGAGAGCCTGCCCGGCCTGATGGAGCTTTTGCGCAGCTCCTCATTCCGCTTCATCGTGTTCTGCGACGACCTCTCCTTCGACGGCAACGACGCGTCCTACAAATCGTTGAAGGCCGTGTTGGAAGGCGGCATCGAGGGGCGCCCCGACAACGTCATCCTCTATGCGACATCGAATCGGCGGCATCTGCTGGCGCGCGAGATGATCGAGAACGAGCGCTCGACCGCGATCAATCCCGGCGAAGCTGTCGAGGAAAAGGTCTCGCTGTCAGATCGCTTCGGCCTCTGGCTCGGCTTCCATCGCTGCAGCCAGGACGAATATCTGGCAATGGTAAAGGGCTATTGCGACCATTTCGGCATCAAGCTTGCCGACGAAGCACTCGAGCGCGAGGCGCTGGAATGGTCGACCACCCGCGGCTCCCGCTCCGGCCGCGTCGCCTGGCAATTCACGCAGGAACTGGCGGGCCGGCTCGGCGTGCGGCTGGGCGGGAAGTAGTTCCGTGAGCGGAAAGTAGCCTGACCTGCTTCCAAACCCACGATTGTCATCCTCCGCGAAAGCGGAGGATCCAGTACGCCGAGGCATCTCGGTTCAAATGAAGGTCTCTGGAAACTGGGTCGTCCGAACGAGCCGGACGACGACAGCCTTGAACTCACGCGCCGTTGAGGAATTGCAGCGGATCAAGCGGCGACGAGCCCTTGCGGATCTCGAAGTGGAGCTGCGGCGAGCCGACCTCGCCTGATTGACCCGACTTGGCGATCACCTGGCCACGCTTGATGGTGTCGCCACGCTTCACCAACAGCTCACTCGTATGGGCATAAGCGGTGACATAGCCGTTGGGGTGGCGAACCAGCACGAGGTTGCCGTAGCCCTTCAGCTCGTTACCCGAATAGGCGACGACGCCGTCTTCGGCAGCTTTCACCGGCGTGCCCTCGGGCACCGCGACATTGATGCCGTCATTGACCTTGCCGTTGGTCTTGGAGCCGTAGGCGGTGATGACCTTGCCGCGCACCGGCCAACGGAAGGTCGGCAGCGCGCCGGTTGCATCGCCCGACTTGACCGCCGGCGTATCCGCCGCGGCAGCCACAGGCTGTTCGACGCTCGCGGTCGGCTGGACCAACCGCGCGCTCTGCTGCGGCAGCGCAGTTGCGACCACCTTCGGGGTGGGTGCTGCCGCCACAGCGGCGGACGCAGGGGCAACAGCCGGCGCAACCGCGGCGGCTTTCGCGCCGGGCACAGTGAGCTTCATGCCAAGGCTGAGCTTGGCCGACGGTTCGAGATTGTTGGCGTGAGCGAGCTCGGCCACGGAGATGTGGTGCTGGTGCGCGATGCTGTGCAGCGTGTCGCCGCGATTGACAAAGTGGACACCAGGAGGAGCGACAGGCGCGGCGGCCACGGCAACCGGCTTGACGACCGGCGCCGCCACCGCGGGAGCGGCGGCCGTTGCGGTCGGGCGAGGAATGATCAGCTGCTGCCCCGGCGAGAGCGCGCGCGGCCCCTTGTAACCGTTGGCGCGCAGGATATCGGCCGTCGACACGTTGTAGCGCCTGGACAGCAATTCCAGCGTATCGCTGGTACCGACGATGATGGTGGTGCCGCTGCGGGCCGCGGCGACCGAATGCGGAACGGTGCCGGTGGATTCAAGCTGCGGGCGCGCCGGCGGCGGCGCGTAGGACGCAAGCCCGCGCCCTCCTCCGGAGACACCGCCACCCGAGACCGGATAGGACTGCGGCGCCGATACCGGCGGCGGCAACGGCTGCGATTGATACTGCGGGTTCTGCGAATATTGCTGCTGCGGCCGCGCATATTGCGGCAGCTCACGACGCTCCGGCGGCTGCTGCACCGCACCAGTCGGCTGCGGATCAAGCGCGAACGGATTCTGCGAGTAGGAATTTTGGGAGAAGCGCGACGACATATCGCCGCTGCAGCCGGCAAAGGCCACGGACATCAGCGCCAGCACCGCCACTTGCGGCACGCGACGCGAGCAAAGCAACTCGACAATACCTGACATGGTTACTCACTCGTACGCAACAAAAGACCGTTTTGAGTAAACACGTGTCGAGTAAATAAGCGCTTAACCCTGGGAATAAGACGTTGGCGGCAAGCCGCAATCCGCGATCCTAAAGCTCGCGCGCAATCCCTGGCAGCGCCGGCACGAAGCGCACATCGACCAAATTCTTGCGCTCGAATCCGCTCTCGGTCCTGACCACGCGGACGAGCGTCTGGGCGCCCTGATGCGGCCCGACCGGCGCAATCAGAACACCGCCCGGCTCAAGCCGCTGCGTAAGCTTGTCCGGTATCTGTTCCATCGCCGCAGTGACGATGATGCGATCGAAATCGCCAGCACCGGCCGGCACATCGTAGCCGTCCCCGAGCAACACCTCGACATTGAAATAGCCGAGCTTTTCAAGCCGCTTGCTGGCGCTGTCGGCGAGCGTCCGGTAGCGCTCGATGGTCAGCACCTGCTTGCACAGCCGGGACAGGATCGCGGCCTGATAGCCGGAGCCGGTCCCGATCTCGAGCACGCGGTGCCCCTTCTGCAGCTGCAACTGCTCCGTCATGTAGGCGACCACGAAAGGCTGGCTGATGGTCTGCCCGCAGGCAATCGGTAGCGCGCTATCGCGATAGGCATAAGCGCGGTCATGCGCCTCGACGAAAACCTCGCGCGGCACCTCCTCCATGGTCCGCAGCACGGCCTGGTCGCTGATCCCCCGCCGCCGCAGGGCGAGCTGAAACATCATTTTCTCGGGCGGATCTGGGTTCACGGCCATGCTCATCAGCGTCTCTGGAGCGTTTTCGAGCGAAGTGGATTCGCAAATACAGGTTTCTCAGGCAGCTTCATGCCACTTGAATTCGCAATGTCGCGTTAAGGAAAAATTTCCCGTCAGTCTTGTTCCTGACTTGGAACCCGGAGCCCTGTTTCTCGTTGCCGCCGGGGCGACCGCCCTCATATCATCGGGTGCGGCGCGCGATCAAAAGCACCGAGCACGACATCGGCCCGGGGCCCGGGCTGGCATGGAGACCGCGACTGGCTGTCGAGCAGAACCTAGCTCAACGAGGCCCACTCGGCGATAGAACGATTCGCGGTTGCGCGCTTGGGAATGCGGCAATTCCCCAACGTTTGCATTGCGCCCCTTGGTGTTATTTGCGAGCTTGGTTCCGGGACGGGCAAGGATTCCATCATGCTAGCGACACGGCCGGCGGGCTGTTCAGTTTTCCTCGTGGAAGACGAGGTCATGATCCGGATGATGGTCGCCGACATGCTGGAAGAGCTCGGCCACAGCGTCGCAGCCGAAGCCGGCGAAATCGGCGAAGCGGTCAAGCTCGCGCAATCCACCGATTTCGACCTCGCGATCCTGGACGTCAATGTCAACGGCAAGGTGATCACCCCGGTCGCCGAGCTGATCAACGCGCGCAACCGCCCCTTCATTTTCGCGACCGGCTACGGCTCCTCCGGCCTGCCTCCGGAATATCGCGACCGTCCGGCGTTGCAGAAGCCGTTCCAGCTGGAAACGCTAGCGCAGGTGATTGCCAGCGTGATGAAGCGCGCGCCGGTTTAGCCGTTACTTCAGCGTCGCGGTCAGCGTTTCGGAAAACACCTCATCGGTCCGGTCGAGCCGCAACGGCGTCACCGAGACGTAGCGCGCGGCGAGCGCTGCGAGATCGGTGCCCTCCGCCGGCGTATCCAGCATCGCGGCGCGCTCGAAGCCTATCCAGAAATACGGATTGCCGCGGCCGTCGTGGCGGCGGTCGATCTTCAGGAAGCCGAGATTGCGCTTGCCCTGCCGCGTGACCCGGATGCCCTTGACCTCGTCCGGCATGCAGGACGGGAAGTTGACGTTGACGACCGTGTTCTTCGGGATGCCGGCATCGAGCGCCTTGCGCAGGATGTCGGGGCCGAATTTCAGCGCCGTCTCCCATAGCGGCTTGTCGCGCGTCTCCAGGCTGAATTCCTGGGAGAGCGCAAACGACGGGAAGCCCAAGATCGTGCCTTCCAGCGCGCCGGCGATGGTGCCGGAATAGACGACGTCCTCGGCGACATTGCGGCCCTTGTTGACGCCGCTCAACACGAGATCTGGCAACTTCTCGCCGAGGATGTGACGCGCGCCCATGATCACGCAGTCGGTCGGCGTGCCACGCACCGCAAAATGCCGCGGGCCGACCTCGCGCAGGCGCAACGGATCATTCAGCGACAGCGAATGCGAGACGCCCGACTGGTCGAGCTCCGGGGCGACGATCCAGACGTCATCGGACAAGGCCCGCGCGATCTGCTCGACGACCTTCAGGCCGGGAGCGTGGATGCCGTCATCATTGGTGCAGAGAATTCGCATCCGTCAAAGTGCCTTTTGTTCTGGTTCGGCGCGGTTTCGACGCGGTTTTCTTGGGGCTCGCAAGCCGTCTTAACCGGCTAGGGGCGCGGAGGCAAACCCGGCAGATCTCCGCGCCAGCGCGTCAACCTGGCGCGCCACGGCTGGACGAATCTGCCTTTGCCGGCGATCTTGTGGCCGACCACCGGCCAGGTCGGCTGTGGCCGCACGAAGGGGGCTGGATCGGCCGGCTTAACCACTGGTGTCGCAGGTGGCGGCGGCTTGGGCGGCTCAGATTCGACCAATGCGGGCTTTGCCGGTTCGGATTCGGGCGGAGCGGCTATAGCTGCCTCGGCCGGCTTTGCTATTGGCACGACCTCGGCCGACTTCGACTTCAGCTTTGCCAGCAACTCCTCGAGCGCGGGCACCGCCAATGGCTCGAGAGCACGCTTCACAGGTGGCACCGCGCTGGCTATGGCCGCAGTCGCCTCCGGCTCAAGCGGCACGGGCGTACCTGGAGGTGCGGCATCGAAAAACCGCGCCCGCGCCAGTTCGAGCGCCTTGTCAAAGTCCGGCCTGTCGATCCACGCCTTGCCCTGCATCGACTGGATCAGGCCGGCTTCCCACAATCTGGAAACCGCGATGTCGTAATAGCCCATCTGCTTCTGATTGATCAGTTGCAGCCCGTGACCCGTGACGGCCCATTGCCGACCAAGCCAGTGGATGTCACGGTGGAGTGGCATCACACTGGCCCCGCCTTACATGCCGTGCTCGATGACCTTGAGCCCGCCCATATAGGGCTGCAGCACATCGGGCACCGCGATCGAACCATCCTGTTGCTGATAGGTCTCCATGACCGCGATCAAGGCGCGTCCGACCGCCGTGCCGGAGCCGTTCAGCGTGTGCACGAAACGCGGCTTGCCGTCGGGACCGCGATAGCGCGCGTCCATGCGGCGCGCCTGGAAATCACCGCACACCGAGCAGCTCGAGATCTCGCGATAGGCGCCGCCATCGCCCTGCCCAGGCATCCAGACCTCGATGTCGTAGGTCTTCTGCGCCGAGAAGCCCATATCACCGGCGCACAGCGTCATGACGCGGTAGTGCAAATCGAGGCGGCGCAGCACCTCCTCGGCGCAGGCTAGCATCCGCTCATGCTCGTCCTTGCTGGTCTCTGGCGTCGTGATCGAGACGAGCTCGACCTTGGTAAATTGATGCTGGCGGATCATGCCACGGGTGTCGCGGCCGGCGGCGCCCGCCTCGGCGCGGAAGCACGGCGTCAGCGCCGTGAGCCGCATCGGCAGCTCCTTGTCGTCGAGAATGGATTCGCGCGCGAGATTGGTCAGCGAGACCTCGGCGGTCGGAATGAGACCGAGGCGTTCGCTGCGCAGATCGCCATTGGGCGCGGCGAGTAATTCGCCCTTGATCGCCCAGAACTGGTCGTCCTCGAACTTCGGCAATTGTCCGGTGCCGAACATCGCGGCATCGCGCACCAGGAGCGGTGGATTGATCTCGGTGTAGCCGTGCTCGTTGGTGTGCAGATCGAGCATGAATTGCCCGATCGCGCGCTCGAGCCGCGCCAGGCCTCTCTTCAGCACAACGAAGCGCGCGCCGGACAGTTTCGCCGCCGCCTCGAAATCCATGTCGCCGAGCGCGGTGCCGAGATCGTCATGTGGCTTGGGCACGAAGCCGTAGTCGCGCTTCTTGCCGAAGACGTGACGCTGGACATTGCCATGCTCGTCGGTGCCAGCAGGCACTTCATCGAGCGGCAGATTTGGAATCGCGGCCAATTCCTTCGTCAGCTCCTCGTCGGCCGTTTTCGCGGTCGTCTCAAGCTGCGGCATCGTGGTCTTCAGCTCGGCAACTTCAGCCATCAGCTTCGCCGAACGCGCCTCGTCCTTGGCCTTCTTGGCGTCGCCGATTTCCTTCGACGCCGCATTGCGGCGCGCCTGCGCCTGCTCGGACGCCAGGATCGCGGCACGGCGCCGCTCGTCGATCGCGAGCAGCGACGGCGACAAGGCCTCGAGTCCGCGGCGCTTCAGGCCGGCGTCGAAGGCTGTCGGGTTGTCGCGGATCGCTTTGATGTCGTGCATGGCGGTCGGGGTCCTAACGTCGCTCTTGCAGATAGCGTTGTATGTCAACGTTTTGCAGCGGGCCTCCACTAGCACAACTGTCATCGCCCGCGAAGGCGGGCGATCCAGTATTCCAGGAGCGTGTGTGACCTATTGTGAGGCCGCAGCGTACTGGATACCCCGCTTTCGCGGGGTATGACACTGAATGTGCGGTGAAACGGCCCTACTCGGCCGGATCGGCCGCCGGCGGGGCGCCCGACGAGGCGGCCGCGGCGGCAGCCTTCTTCTCAACCATCCGCACCGCGATAATGGAGCCCTCGTACAGCAAAAGCAGCGGGATCGCCAGCGAGGCCTGGCTCAGCACGTCGGGCGGGGTCAGCACGGCCGCGATGATGAAAGCGACGACGATGAAATAGCGCCGTTTCTCCTTGAGCATCTTCGAGGTGACGATGCCGATCCGCCCGAGCAGCGTCAGGATCACCGGAAGCTGGAACGCGATGCCGAAGGCGAAGATCAGCGACATCGTCAGCGACAGATATTCGCCGACCTTGGGCAGCAACTGGATTTGCGCGGTTTCCGGGCCCGACGTCTGCTGCATGCCGAGCGAGAACCGAACCAGCATCGGCAGCACCACGAAATAGACCAGCATCGAGCCGAGCACGAAGAAGAACGGGGTCGCGATCAGATATGGCAGGAACGCGCCGCGCTCGTGCTTGTAGAGGCCGGGCGCCACGAACTTGTAGATCTGGGTCGCCACGATCGGAAACGAGATGAATCCGGCGCCGAACAGCGAAAGCTTCAATTTGGTGATGAAATATTCCAGCAGCGCCGTGTAGATGAATTTCGAGTTCTCCGGCCCCGCCACCCAGACGAACGGCCAGACCAGGATGTTGTAGATCTGCGTGGCGAAGAAGAAGCAGAAGATGAAGGCCACGCCGAATCCGAGCAGCGCCTTGATCAGCCGCGAGCGCAGCTCGATCAGATGATCCATCAAGGGGGCCTTGCTGGCCTCGATATCTTCGGCACTCATGACGCTCTCGCGTCCTTCAGAACTTCGGGCTGGGCGGGCGTGATCTCCTCCTCAGGCGCCGGTTGCGGCCGCACTTCTTGGGTGATCGCGAGCGGTTCGCTGGTGGCAACGTGGGTCTCGGCCTCGACGAAAGTTTCCGGCGTCGGTGCGGCCGGTGTCGTGGGCGTTACCGGTGCATCGCTTGCCGATGTCACCGGCGCATCGATCGCGGACGCCACCTGCGCATCGACGGGCTTGTCGATTTGCAGGGAGTCAGTGACGTCCTTCTGCAGTGAGGTCATGATGTTGCCGCTGGTGAAGCCGGTGGCGGCTTCCTTGACCTCGTCGAAGCTCTTCTTGAGGTCGGCCATTTCGGCCTCGCGCATGGCCTCCTGGAACTGGCCCTGGAATTCGGAGGCCATCTTGCGGGCCTTGCCCATCCATTGCCCGACCATGCGCAGCACGCCCGGCAGTTCTTTCGGGCCGATGGCGATCAGCGCGACGACCGCGATGACAACCAGTTCACTCCACCCGATATCGAACATGAAATCTTCCGCTTAAAGCGCGCCGCAATGACCCCAATCCTCCTAACTGGAATTAGGGCTGCCGGCGCTTTTTCTCGACCGGCGTCCATAACGCTTTCGAGCGACGGCGTCACCGTCCCGCGCAAAGAAAAACGTCGAAATGCGCGTCAGTACAATGATGTCAGCCGGGCTTGGGCCTCAGACGGCCTTGCTGCCGACATCCTGGCGCGCGGCCGACGGCGCCGCATTGTGATCGAGCGCCTTGGCGGGTTCGGACTTGTCGGCGACCTTGTCGTCGTCCTGCATGCCCTTCTTGAAGGCCTTGATGCCCTGGGCAACGTCACCCATGAGGTCCGAAATCTTGCCGCGCCCGAACAGCAGCAGGACCACTGCGATCACGACGATCCAGTGCCAAATGCTAAGCGAACCCATCCTGCAAACCTCCAGAAATGGCCGGCGAACCGACCTGAACTTTGCCGGAAGGTAGGCCCGCGGGGTGTCAAAAACAAGGACTTCAGCCGCGGCAAATCGCTGTCGCGGATACGTAATATTGCTAGCCTTAACCGGGAATATTCCGGGCTATTCGCCCTTCTCCTCAGGCCCCGCATCGCCACCCTCGTCGGCGCCGCTGGCTTCGGGCTCGGAGGCGTCCGGTGCGGAGGCTTCGGGCTCGAAGGCTTCCGGCCCGGCTGCGGGCGCGAGCAGCAGTTCCAGCGTGTCGCCGGGCTCAAGCGGCTCCTCGTCCTCGCGCAGCGTCACGTCGTCGGATGGCGAGGGAACGCTGAAGCCGGTCGGCAGACGCGAGTCGAGCAGGCCAGTGCCCTTCAGCTCGTCGAGCCCCGGCAGGTCGCCGAGCGCTTCCAGGCTGAACTGCGACAGGAACCCGTCGGTGGTCCCGAACGTCAGCGGACGACCTGGCGTCTTGCGGCGGCCGCGCGGCCTGATCCAGCCGGTCTCCAGCAGCACGTCGATTGTTCCCTTCGACGTGATGACGCCGCGGATCTCCTCGATCTCGGCGCGGGTCACCGGCTGATGGTAGGCGATGATCGCAAGCACCTCGATCGCGGCGCGCGACAGCTTGCGGGTCTCGGTGCTCTCCCGCGTCATCAGCCACGACAGGTCGCCGGCCGTGCGGAACGTCCACTTGTTGGCAACGCGAACCAGGTTGACGCCACGCGGGGCGTATTCCGCCTGCAACTGCGCCAGCGCCACCTTGATGTCGACGCCGTCGGGCATCCGCTTGGCCAGCGTCGCCTGATCGATCGGCTCGGCCGAGGCGAACAGCAAGGCTTCCAGGAGCCGCAATTCTTCGGGACGCGCCATCGAATCCGCCGGAGCAACCTCCTCGGTATCTTCTACGCGCTTTTCCGCCAGGCTTGCCATGGCTTGCTCTCCTTCTTCCACTTACTCAACCGAGAGATCCGGAGCAGCCATCGCGGCTTGCGCTGGACGCTTTCGGAAATAGATCGGCGCGAACGCCTGCTTCTGATTGATCTCCATCCCACCTTCGCGAACCAGCTCGAGGGCCGCGGCGAAGGTCGATGCGAAGACCGTCGCCTTCTGCGTGGGATCGGCGATGAAGTTCAGCAAATACTCATCGAGGCAGCTCCAGTCCTCGGCGATGCCGACCAGCCGCTCCAGCGAGGCGCGCGCTTCGGCAAGCGACCAAACGGTCCGCTTGGCCAGGTGCACCGTGGTCAGCACGCGCGACTGGCGCTGCGTCGCATAGGCCGACAGCAGGTCGTACAGCGTGGCCGTGAATTTGGGATGGCGGATTTCCGCGATCGATTCCGGATTGCCGCGCGGGAAAATATCGCGCTGGAACTGCTGCCGGTTCATCAGCCGGTTCGCCGCCTCGCGGATCGCCTCCAGCCGGCGCAGCCGGTTGGCAAGCGCGGTCGCCATTTCCTCGGCGCTCGGCCCCTCCGCGCTCGGCGGTTCCGGCAGCAGCAGCCGCGACTTCAGGTAGGCAAGCCACGCCGCCATGACCAGATAGTCGGCCGCCAGTTCGAGGCGGATCTTGCGGGCGGCCTCGATGAACGAGAGATATTGATCGGCGAGCGCGAGGATCGAGATCTTTGACAGGTCGACCTTCTGCTGCCGCGCCAGCGTCAACAGCAGGTCGAGCGGCCCCTCGTACCCCTCGACGTCGACCACGAGCGACGGCTCGCCTTCCGCGAGATCGGCCGGCCGCCCCGTTTCGAACGATAGAATTTCAGCGGTCATGCCGTCCCTACCCGATCCATCAACGCATCCAGTTCCGCGCGTGCCGCCTGCCGATCGAGCGGCTGCGGTGGCTTTCGCGCGGCCAGTGCCCGGTTGGCGCGCTCAAGCGCCGTGCCGGTCAATTCCGGCGTCTCGCGCACAACCTCGCGCATTTCGTCGATATTGCCGTTGCAGTGCAGGACCATGTCGCAACCGGCGGTAACGATGGCCCGGGTCCGCTCCGCGATCGATCCGGCCAACGCATTCATCGACACGTCATCACTCATCAACAAACCTTGGAACCCAATCACGCCGCGAATCACCTGCTCGATGATTGTCGCAGAAGTCGTCGCCGGTTGGGCGGGGTCCAGCGCGCTAAACACAACATGTGCGGTCATCGCCATCGGCAGGTCCGCAAGTGGTTGGAATGCGGCAAAATCGGTCAATTCCAGCTCGGATCTGGAGGTATCGACCATCGGGAGCCGAAAATGGCTGTCCGCCGTGGCCCTTCCATGACCGGGGATGTGCTTGAGAACGGGAAGCACACCACCCTGCTCCAGCCCCTCGGTGACGGCACGGCTGATGGCGGCGACCTTGCCCGGCTCGGTTCCGTAGGCCCGGTTCCCGATCACCGCATCCGCCCCGGCGATCGGAACGTCAGCCAAAGGCAGGCAATCGACGGTAATTCCGAGGTCGATCAGGTCGGCCGCGATCAGGCGTGAACTGAGCCTGGCCGCCGCGAGGCCGAGCTTCGGATCGATGTCAAAGAGCTCGCTGAAGCTCGCGCCGGGCGGATAGACCGGCCAGTGCGGCGGGCCCAGCCGCTGCACCCGGCCGCCTTCCTGGTCGATCAGGACCGGCGCATCGGCATCGCCAGTGGCATTCCTGAGTTCCCGAACCAGCGCAGCGACTTGCGCCGGCGTCTCGATGTTGCGCTTGAACAGGATAAAGCCCCATGGCCGCTCGGCGCGAAGGAATTCGCGTTCCGCGTCGGTGAGGACCAGTCCAGATACGCCCGTGATGAATGCGCGGTTCGCCATGCGGCCGATTAGGCCGCATGGGGCGCACGGGTCAAGGAAACGGCCGTTAATTCCTTTGGACGACGCACTGTCCGCCGGCAGATTTCAGGCTGCCACAGAACTGCGACGCCTCATCCGGCGAGCCGAACGGCCCGACCATGGCGCGGTAATAGACGCCCTTTTCGCCGAGATCGGCCCGCTTGATCACGGGAGGACGCGACCCGAGCACGGCCGGGAACTTGCTCTGCAGCGCCCGGTATGACGCCTGAGCGTCAGCCTCGTTCTTCTGTGAGGACACCTGAACCAGATATCCACCGCCGCTGCTGACCGGGGCCGGAGCAGGCGTCGTCGACGCGATCCGGGTCGGAGGCGCGGCCGGATCAGGCTGGGCGCCGGGAGCCAACGACATCGGCGCATTGGCGCTCGCATTGGCCGAGGCCGGGTTGCCGCGCGACACCAGAGGCTTTGCCCCAGGTTTGGCCGGCGCAGGGGCTGCGGCAGTCGCCGCCGGTGTGCCATCGGGCATATCGCCCTTGACGGACAGGGTCCGGATCTTGCGCGGCTCGCTGTTCGACAGCGCCCCGTTAGGTACGACCGGCGGAGGTGGCGCGACCGGCGCTACGCTGGCGACCGGCGGCGGGTTCGCATTCAGCGGCACGACACGGGGTCCGCCAGCCTTGGCGTTGACGTCAACAGGCGTTTCCTCGCGCGATACGATCTTCTCGGTGCCGTCACCCGCGGCCATCCGGTCCGGGGTTTTGGCCGGCGCATCGGCCTGGGCCGGGATCACCTTGGTCGGGGTGTTGTCGGCCTTGATGATCGGCGGGTCGCCACTGCGGGGCGAGCCGACATAGGTGCGGTACGCGAACGCACCGCCGGTCCCGATCACCGCAAGCGCCAACACCGCGGCAACCGTGATCAGGCCGCTCGAGCGCCTGCGCGGTTCGGGCTCGTCCTCGTAGCCCTGATAGGCATAGGGATCGTCAGGATAGGCCGGGTCGCGCTGAAGGTCCTGCTCGCCCGCTTCCAATTGGCCATACAACGCGTCGTCGTAGCGCGACGGATCGGCGTCGTGGTCGGCAGCCTGGTACTGCGGCTCTTCCTGATAGGTCTCAACCGGCTGATAGGTCTGGACCGGCTCGGGCGCAGGCTGCGCCGGCTGGGGCGCGTAGCGGTGCAACGGATGCACCGCGCTCGGCTGATAATCCGGCTCAGGCTCTTCGTAGTCGATCTCTGGTGACGGCTGCGGCGGTGGCGGCACGACGGCTTCCTGACGCGCGCGCTGCATCCAGGGCGGCGGGCCCGCGGGCGGCGCATCGTCATCTTCCACCGACGACTGAGAGGGCTGCGCCCGGACATTGGCGCGCGACTGCAGCGGGTGCGGCAGCGGCTTGTTGGCCGTGCCGAACGCGTCTGTCTGGCCGATCAGCCTGGCCAATTCGGCGAGCGGGTCGCTATCGGCCTTGGGCGCCGCATCGGGATGACCACGATCGTAGTCATCAGCGGCGGAAAAAGGTCGGTCCTGATATCGATCAGCCATCGTGTTGATGCATCCCCTTCGGGACAGCGCCAAATCGCCGGTACAGCCGGTACAAACGAATTGGCCCCTGCCAGATGCCCCCACGAATCCCCACTCGTGAGAGCCAAATGCCCCTGCCTACCGCATCTCGGTTGGAGCCTGGACGCCTAGTACAGCTAAGCCCGATGCCAGAACCGAGACGACGCCCTGAACCATTGCCAGTCGCGCCCTCGTGATCTCTGCATCATTAGTGATAATGAAGCGTAAATAGGGCAAATCGCGCCCCTTGGTCCAAAGCGCATGAAATTCGCTGGCCAAATCATACAGATAAAAAGCGATTCGGTGGGGTTCATGTGCAACCGCCGCCGCCTCGACCATCCGCGGATAGAGCGCCAGCTGCTTCAGCAGCTGGAGCTCGGCCGGGTCGGTCAGCCGGTCGACGGCGGCATTCCGCAGGTAGGCCAGCCGGCCATCATCGGCCTCGGGCAGATCCGGAACCGCCTCCTCCCGCGCGTTGCGGAAGATCGAATGGCCGCGGGCGTGGCCGTACTGAACGTAGAAGACGGCGTTGTCCTTGGATTGCTCGATCACCTTGGCGAGGTCGAAATCGAGCACCGCGTCGTTCTTGCGGAATAGCATCATGAACCGCACGGCGTCGGAGCCAACCTCGTCGACGACCTCGCGCAGGGTGACGAATTCGCCAGAGCGCTTCGACATCTTCACCGGCTCGCCATCGCGGAGCAGCTTCACGAGCTGCACGACCTTGACGTCGAGCGACGCCTTGCCGGCAGAGATTGCCTTCACGGCGGCCTGCATGCGCTTGATGTAGCCGCCGTGATCGGCCCCGAACACGTCGATCAGATTAGTGAATCCGCGCTCAAACTTGTTCCTGTGGTTGGCGATGTCGGACGCGAAATAGGTGTAGGAGCCGTCCGATTTGATCAGCGGACGATCGACGTCGTCGCCATAGGCAGTGGCCCGGAACAGCCACTGTTCGCGGTCCTCGTAATCCTCGACCGGCTTGCCTTTCGGCGGCGGCAGGCGGCCCTCGTAGATGTCGCCCTTGGCGCGCAGGAAATCGATGGTCTCGGCAACCTTGTTGTTGCCAGACGCGATCAGCGACCGCTCGGAGAAGAACACGTCGTGATGGATGTTGAGCGCGGCGAGATCGCCCTTGATCATCTCCATCATGTCGGCGATCGCCTTGTCGCGCACGATCGGCAGCCACGCAGCGTCCGGCATCGTCAGCAGCTTGTCGCCGTATTGCTTCGCCAGAGCTTCTCCGACCGGCACCAGATAGTCGCCGGGATAGAGCCCTTCCGGGATCGCACCGATATTTTCGCCGAGCGCCTCGCGGTAGCGCAGGAAAGCCGAGCGCGCGAGCACGTCGACCTGGGCGCCGGCATCGTTGATGTAATATTCGCGACAGACGTCGAAGCCGGCAAATTGCAGCAGGCTGCACAACGCGTCGCCGAACACGGCGCCGCGGCAATGGCCGACATGCATCGGCCCGGTCGGATTGGCCGAGACGTATTCGACGTTGACCTTCTCGTCCCTGCCGATACCGCTCTGCCCGTAGGCCGAACCGGCGGCCAGCACAGCGCGCAGCGCATTGGCCCAGACCTGCGGCTTCAGTGTGAGGTTGATGAAGCCGGGTCCGGCGACATCGACGGACGCCACCAGCGCGTCGGCGCGCAGCCGCTCCGCGATCTTGTCGGCGAGCTCGCGCGGCTTGGCCTTGGCATCCTTGGCAAGCACCATCGCGGCATTGGTCGCCATGTCGCCATGGCTGGGATCGCGCGGCGGCTCGACCACGACGCGGGCGAGATCGATGCCCGCCGGCCAGTTGTCCTCGGCGGCAACAGTGCCACAAACGGCGTGCACGCGCGCCAGCACGTCGGCGAAAAGATGAGGTGAAGCAGTGGTATCGGCCATGGGGGGCGCCTAACGCAAATCCGGGGTCGAGTCAAAAAGCCTCTGGTGCTCGATCAGGGCGAAACGGTCGGTCATTCCAGCGATGAAATTGCCGATCCGCCTGCTCCGCGCGCCCTCGGTCTCCTGCTCGGTGCCCTCGATCCATTCGCCCGGCAGGTCGGCGGGCGATCGCCGGTAGCGTTCGAATAGGTCGCGCACCACCTGTTCCGCCTCCCCCATGACCTGCATTACCCGGCGATGATGATACATCCGCCGGTACAGGAACGCCTTGATCGCCGCCTCCTGCTCGGCCACGTCAGGTGGAAACGCGATCAGCGGTGCGTGGTGATGGCGCACGTCGTGGGCGGACTGCGGCCGGGCGGCCTCAAGGCGCTTGCTCGCCTCGGCGAAGACAGCGCCGATGAAGTGAGAGATCAGCTCGCGCACCAGCTCGGCGCCCCGCCTGACCTCATCGAGCCCGGGATAATGCCGGTCGATCTCGCCGATGATCTCGGCGGCCAGCGGCATCTCCTTGAGATCGTCGACGGCGAACAGCCCGGCGCGCAGCCCATCATCGATGTCATGGGCGTCATAAGCGATGTCGTCGGCGAAGGCCGCCACCTGCGCCTCGAGCGAGGCGTAGCTCCAGAGCTCCAAATCGTAGGTCCTGTTGTAGTCGGCAATCCCGACCGGAATGCCGGTTTCGACGTAGCGCCCAGCCGGCGAGCCGCCGCGCTCGGTCAGCGGGCCATTGTGCTTGACGATGCCCTCGAGCGATTCCCAGGTCAGGTTCAGCCCGCCGAATTCGGGATAGCGATGCTCCAGCGAGGTCACGACGCGCAGCGTCTGCGCGTTGTGGTCGAAGCCGCCATGGCCGTTCAGGCACTCGTCGAGTGCCCGCTCCCCGGCATGGCCGAACGGTGGATGGCCGAGGTCATGCGCCAGCGCCAGCGTCTCGGTCAGGTCCTCGTCGAGCCCAAGCTGCCGGGCCAGCGCGCGGGCAACCTGCGCCACCTCCAGCGAATGTGTCAGCCGGGTGCGGTAGTGATCGCCCTCGTGGAAGACAAAGACCTGGGTCTTGTGCTTGAGGCGGCGGAAGGCGGTGGAATGGATCACCCGGTCGCAATCACGCCGGAACGGGCTCCGGGTCCGGCTTGGCGGCTCCGCAAACAGCCTGCCGCGGCTGCGATCGGGGTCGCAGGCATAAAGCGCGCGGGGGGCAGCCATTCCGACCGACACGGTATTTTAGTCCTTATCCATTTGATTCCATGGCCCGACGCACTTAACTATGTGGGGTGCGGGATACCAAGTGAATTGGGTATGACGCCGTCTACCGGAGACCGACCATGACCTCTGCCATCACCGTCAGCGAGCGGGCTGCCCGCCGCATCGGGCAAATCCTCAGCAAAGAGGGCGACGGCGCCAAGCTGCGCATTTCGGTCGAGGGTGGCGGCTGCTCTGGTTTCCAATACAAATTTGACGTCGAGCGCACCCAGGCCGATGATGACCTCGTGATCGAGCGCGACAACGCCGTGGTGCTTGTCGACCCCGCCTCGGTCCCGTTCCTGGCAGGCTCGGAAGTCGACTTTGTTGACGATTTGATCGGCGCCTCGTTCCGCGTTGTCAATCCGAACGCCACCGCCTCCTGCGGCTGCGGCACCAGCTTCTCGATCTAACTTTTTGCACGGATAGGGCCTGCTCCGTCGCGACCACCTCGCGCAGCTGCACCGCGCGTGGTAAGCCGCGCGTGAAATTTTGCGGCTTCGATCCGGGTCCTTCGCATGCGCATTGCTACATGGAACGTCAATTCGGTCCGGCAACGGCTCGAACATCTCGTGAGCTGGCTGAAGGAATGTTCTCCGGACATCGTCTGCCTGCAGGAGATCAAATGCGTCGACGAGGCATTTCCCCGTCTCGAAATCGAAGCGCTCGGCTACAACGTCGTCACCCACGGCCAGAAGACCTTCAACGGCGTGGCGCTACTGTCGAAATTGCCGTTCGACGAGACCAAGTCGGGGCTGGCCGGCGACGATGAGGACGCCCACGCCAGATTCCTGGAGGGCGTCGTCACGCTGAAGCACGGCGTGGTCCGGGTGGCCTGCCTTTATCTGCCCAATGGCAATCCCGCGAATACCGACAAATATCCCTACAAACTCAAATGGATGTCGCGGCTTCTTGAGTACTCGAAGGAGCGGCTTAAGACCGAGGAGCCGCTAATCCTCGCCGGCGACTTCAACGTGATCCCAGCCGCCCGCGACGTCTACAATCCGGCCGCCTGGACCGACGACGCGCTGTTCCGCCCCGCCACCCGGGAAGCCTTCCAGTCGCTGCTCGGCCTCGGACTGACCGACGCGCTACGCGCGGTCAACGACGACCCCGGCCAGTATACTTTCTGGGACTACCAGGCCGGCGCCTGGCAGAAAAACTGGGGCATCCGGATCGATCACCTGCTGATGTCGCCGCAGGCCAGCGACCGGCTGATCGATGTCGGGATCGACAGCTACGTGCGCGCCTGGGAGAAGCCGTCCGACCACGTGCCGGTCTGGGCCGATCTGGATTTCGAGACGGCGTGACCCCCAACTAGAAAGTCAGCTGCACCTTCATTGAGCGCGAGCGATCGCTGGCGAGTTCGAAGGCATCGACCGCCGACTCGAACGGAACTGACGCCGACACCAACGGCTTCAGGTCGACCAACCCCTCGCCCATCAGCCGCAGCGCCAGCTCGAATTCCGGATCGAACCGGAACGTGCCGCGGAGTTGCAGCTCCTTGGCGACGATGGTGTTGATCGGCAGCGTCATCTCGCCGCCGAGCCCGACCTGGACGATGACAGCACCCGGCCGCAACAGGTCGAGCGCCGACCGCAGCGCTGCCTGATTGCCGGAGGCCTCGAACAGCACATCGAGCTGCCCCTTGCCGGCCTTGTAAGGTTCGAGCGCGGCAGCGTCCGTGGCGCTGTTGATCGCCAATGTCGCCCCGAGCTTCCGCGCGATCGCAAGCGGCGCCTCGGCGATATCGGTCGCGACGATCTCGGATGCTCCGCCATAGCGCGCGACGACCACCATCAGCGCGCCGATCGGACCGCAACCCGTGACCAGCACCCGCTTGCCGAGCAGGCTGCCGGCCTGATGTTCGGCGTGGAGACAGACTGCAAACGGTTCGGCCATTGCCGCTTCCGCGAACGACAGACGGTCCGCGATCGGGATCGCCTGCGAGCCGTCGACCGTCACGAACTCACGAAAGCCACCCTGCACATGGGGAAAGCGCATCGCACTGCCGAGGAAGCGCATGTCGGTGCATTGGTTACGCATGCCCTCGCGGCAATAGGAACATTGCCCGCACGGCAGGCTCGGATTGATCGCGACGCGCATGCCGGGCCGGAGGTGGGAAGCACCTGCGCCGACATCGGCAATCGTTCCTGATATCTCGTGCCCCAGCGCCATCGGCTCTCGAATCCGCACCGTGCCGAAACCGCCGTGATGGTAGTAATGCAGGTCGGACCCGCAGATGCCGCCGGCCGCGATCTTGACGCGCACCTGATGCGGCGCCGGCGCGGGATTCTCAAAACTGTCGATCCGCAAATCGTGGGGAGCGTGGATGACGACGGCGCGCATGGCCTACTCTCTCGATTGATGTCCGGCCGGATTGTCGCGGTCACATCGCCGCGAGCATTCCGCCGTCGACATAGATGATCTGTCCGTTCACGTAACTGGAAGCCTCCGAAGCCAGGAAGATCGCAGCGCCGACCAGCTCATCCGGCTTGCCCCAGCGTTTCGCTGGGACGCGCGACATCAGCCAATTGTTGAACTCGGGATTCGACATCAGCGCCTCGTTCATGTCGGTCAGCATGTAGCCCGGCCCGATCGCGTTGGCCTGGATGCCGCTCACCGCCCATTCGACCGCCATCGCACGCGTCAGATTGCGGATGCCGCCTTTCGCCGCCGTGTAGGGTGCGATCGTCGGCCGCGCCAATTCGCTGCCGAGCGATCCGATATTGATGATCTTGCCGCGCTTGCGCGGGATCATCCGCTTGGCCGCCTCGCGCCCGATCACGAAGGCGCTGGTCAGATTCGTCTCGATCACCTTGCGCCACTCATCGGTCGTGAATTCGACCAGCGGCTTGCGATGCTGGATACCGGCATTGTTGACGAGGATGTCGACCGCGATGCCCTCGCGGTCGAAACGTTCGAAGGCGCCGACGACCGCCGGCTCGTCGGTGACGTCGAAGGCTGCGCCCTCAGCCTTGTGTCCGGCGGCACGGAACTCGGCAACCGCTGTTTCGACCCGTGCGGGGTCGACGCCGTTGATGATCAGCCGCGCGCCGGCCGCAGCCATGCCCTCGGCGATAGCGCGACCGAGGCCGCGGGAGGAGCCAGTGACAAGCGCCGTGCGGCCGGAGAGATCGAACAAAGCGGTGCTCATTTAGAATCCTCAAGCGTTGGAACGGCGCACGGTCAGGTCGGAACGGTCGTAGACGGCCGGAAGCAGATCGACGCCGAGGCCCGGCCCTTCCATCGGGTAGACATAGCCATCTTTGATCACAGGCATGGTGGTGACAAGCTCGTTGTACCAGCCCCTGTAGAACGCGCGTACCGATTCCTGGATCAGGGTGTTCGGTTGGCTGAACGACATGTGGATCGCAGCGATGAAGCCGATCGGGCCGATGCAATCATGCGGCGCGAACGGCCGATGATACGTCTCGGCCATCGCCGCGATCTTGCGACCCTCGGTGAGGCCGCCGGTCCAGCAGAGGTCCGCCATCACCACATGCATGGCATCGCGGTCGAGCATGTCCTTGTAGGGGAAGCGCGAGCCGAGCGTCTCGCTGGCGCAAACCCAGACGTCAGTCGAGCGCGCATATTCGGCCAGCGCCTGCGGCGAATTCATCCGGATCGGATCCTCGTACCAGGTCGGCTTGTAGGGATCGATCGCGCGCGCGATCTGCTTTGCGGCCGGGAGATTCCACAGCGAATGGAGTTCGACCATGATCTCCATTTTGTCGCCGACGGCCTTGCGGATTTTCTCGAACGGCTCGAGCGCCTGCTTCATCTGGGCGGCCGTGATGTAGAGGCCGTTGTTCTCCTGCGCAGGCGGATCGAACGGCCAAATCTTCATCGCCGAGATGCCGCTCTCGAGCAGGCTTTCGGCGAGTGCGTCGGCGCGGGTCATGAATCCATCGAGGTCTTCGTATGGACCCGCCGCCTCGCCGAGGTTCCAGTTCGACACTGGACGGATGTTGGTGGAGCGGACATATTGGGTGCCGGCGCAGGTGTTGTAGATGCGCTGCTTGTCGCGGCAGAGACCACCGAGCATCTGGTGCACCGGCTGGCCGCAGACCTTTCCGAACAGATCCCATAACGCGATGTCGATGGCCGATGCCGCGCGATACTCGACACCGGTCGACGACTGCGCCATCGGCAGATTGAGCATGTCGCGATGGATCGCCTCGATGTGCAGCGGATTGCGCCCGAGCAGCCGCCCGGCAAACGTATCGTGGATCTGCGCCTCGACCGCGCCGGCGCCGTAGAAGGTCTCGCCGAGCCCGATCAGTCCGGTGTCGGTGTGGACGCGGACCCAGATCACATTGGCGAACTCTTCCGTGCGCAACGTTTCGATCGAGGTGATCTTCATCGCGATGTCCTCCCGGGGCACCGCTTCGCGCGGGGCCATGTTCTTGATTGCGAGTGCGCCCCCCTGTTGCGGAGGCCCTTTGGGTCGATTGATACGACTGCTTGTAATATTTCACAACATGTTTTAAGTGACGATCAGCAAGATCGGTCCGCGCGATGAACGCAGGCTGGCAGGAGGAAGCAAAATGGTACGGCGCAAACGCACGCTTGAAGTTGTGCGTTCCGACGCGAGGGACGCGGCACAAGGCCGGCGCAACCGCATCAATTTTTTCGAACTCGCCTATCAGCGGATCGAGGAACTGCTGGTCAATTGCGCACTCAGGCCGGGCCACTCCCTCACCGTGCAGGACCTGCAGGACCTCACCGGCTTCGGACGCACCCCGGTCCACCACGCCGTCAACACGCTGGCCGCCGACACGCTGATCATCATCCGTCCGCGCCATGGTCTGCAGATCGCGCCGATCGATCTGGCGCGCGAGCGTATTCTGCTGGCGCTGCGGCGCGACATCGAGCGCTTCGTCATTCGGCTGGCCGCCGAGCGCGCCAGCCTCTCGCACCGCAATCAGGCGCTGCACATCGAGCGGGTGATGAAGGACAAGCGGGCGACGCTGACGCTCGACGAGTTCAATAATCTCGACCGCCGCATCGACAGCCTGATCCTGGGCGCCGCCGGCGAGCCGTTCCTGGCGCATACGCTGCGGCCGCTCCACACCATCTATCGCCGCATCGGCTTCATCCATCACCGCCACATGCCCGGACAGGCTGAGCTAACAGGCACGATCGATAGCCATCTCGCCATTCTCAGTGCGGTCGCCAACCGCCGCGTCGATCGCGCGATGGCGGCGAGCGATGCGCTGATCGATTACATGGACACGATGTTCGACGGCATGGAAGCCGGCATCGATCCGCGGTTGCTCGATTGCAGCATCGAGCCGCTGCTCGGGGCGTAACAGATCACGGGACACTTGTTTACAGGACACTTGATTTCACGACACTTGGGAGCAACGGCGATGTCGACAATGGCAATTCCACAGCAGCAGGCGGCGATCGACGGCGCGGTCCGCCACCTCGTCACCAATTACAGCCCCAAGGGCAACAAGGTCGGCTGGCTGATGATGGCCTCGATCCTGGTCGAGGCCTGGGATCTCTATTCGATCGCCTTCGTGCTGATCTTCATCAAGGAGCAGTACAATCCGGATCCGCTGATGCTCGGGCTCGCCGCGGCCGGTACGCAAGGCGGCGCCCTGATCGGTGCGCTGATCGGCGGCTGGCTGTCCGACAAGATCGGCCGCCGCGTGATGTTCATCGCGACCATGATCATGTTCATCGTGCTGGCGCTGGCGCAGGCCTTCGTGCCCAACGTGACCTGGCTGATCGTGATCCGCTTCCTGCTCGGCATTCCGCTCGGCAGCGATATCTCGACCGGCTACACCTACATCATGGAATCCATGGCCAAGGGCGAGCGCGAGGTCATGGGCAATCGCTGGCAGTTCATGTTCGCGGTCGGCGAAGTCCTGACGATCGGCGTCATCATCCTGTTCCTGCTTGCCGACATCAACCACGAGACGCTGTGGCGCGTCACGCTCGGTCTCGGCGCCCTGCCGGCGCTGATCATCCTGATCATGCGCCACGATGTGCCGGAAACCGCGGTCTGGCTGGTGCAGCAGGGCCGCTTCCGCGAGGCCAAGCAGGTGGCGCGGCAGATGTACAACGACGATCTCGCGATGCTGCCCGACCAGGACGTTGTGGTGCCGAAGCCGCGCACGACCGCCTTCATCGCCGATTTGCGCAAGGATCCGATCCGCTGGCGCGCCACGGTCTACGGCTGGATCGCCTGCTTCGCCCAGGCGAGCGAATTCTCCACCTTCGCGTTCTATTTGCCGGTGCTGTTCGCGATGGTCGGGGTCTCGACGATCCTCGGCAACAACCTCGTGACCATGGCGCTGTTCGCGTTCGCTGCGGTGTCGGGCTGGGTCGGGCCGTTGCTGACGCCGAAGATCGGCCACCGCGGCATCAGCATCGCCGGCTTTTCGATCGTGCTGGTGTCGCTCTTGGTCGCGGCGGGTGCGCTCTACACCGACCACAAATACGTCCTGCCGTTCGCGGCTGCCGCCATGCTGTGGGGCCACTATTGGGACGCCTCGAACTGCATGACGATCCCGACCATGGTCGCCCGGCCGCAGTACCGCGGCACCGCGTCGGGCTTTGCCTACATGTTCGTGAAGCTGCCGTCGTTCCTGGCGATCTTCCTGTTCCCGTCGCTGTTCGCCGCGATCGGCCAGGCCAACGCGACGCTGTTCGTCGCGATCTTCCCGCTGATCGGGCTGCTTGCCGCGATCTTCATCCTGCCGGAGGTCTATGGCTACGAACAGGACTGACGGGGATCAGTCGCGACGGCCCTGCACCCAGTGCTCGAGCATCTGCAGCGCCATGGCGCGGTCGTCCTCGGAGGCCTTGGCCATCGCGCGGTTGTAGCCGTCCTTGATCCAGGCCTCGTCGGCCGTGGCGCTGTCGCGTGCCAGGGCGAGCCACATCAGGCCGCGTGCCCGCTGCGGCGGCACGCGGTCGCCATTGAACAGCATCTGGCCAAGCAGTGCCTGCGCCTGGTGCTGGCCCTTCTGGGCGGCAAGGCCAAGCCAGCGGGCGCCGTAGCGGAAATCATCCCGCGAGGCGTCCGGCGTCTTCAGGTACAGCCGGGCCAAATCGTACTGGGCGTCGGCGTTGCCGAAATAGGAGGCAGCGTAGGAGAACATCTCCCGCGCACGTTCGGTGTCCGGCTTGATCTTGGAATTGGGAATGCCGCTCAGATAGTAGCGGCCGAGCGCCACGAAGGCATTGGCCACGATCGAGGCCTGCGGCGCCGACGGCGAGTCCTCGGCATGCGCGTTGGCGATCCGGCTGAAATATTCGAAGGCGCGCATGTCGTCCTGGGCGACGCCGTCGCCTTCCGCATACATCTTGCCAAGCTTCCACTGCGCCACGGGGTGGCCGGCCTCGGCCAGCGACATGACGCTCGAATTTGGCAAATCCGTTGGCGTGACGGGGTTCGCGGCCCGCTTCAGGGCTGCGGTACCGGGCTGCGGGGCAACCACGGGAAGAGCGGTGTCTTGCGGATTGACCGGGGCTCCGTCGAATCCGAATCCGGGTCCTGCGACCGGAACGGCCGCCAACGCAAATGCCAATATGGTACGCTTAAACGTCCGCATAACACTGTTTCTCGTACGCGCCACCCGGATGGGTGACAGCACCATCCACCGCCGGCCCCACTTGCTCGGCGTATTTCCACAGCGCACCAGATGTATGGTTGGTCGCGCGAGGGGCCCATTTGGTCTTACGATTTGCGAGCTCGGCGTCGCTCAATTTTACGTTAAGAGTGCCGACGTCAGCGTCGATCTCGATGATGTCGCCGTCCTGCAACAGGGCGATCGGCCCGCCGACGGCCGCCTCGGGCCCGACATGGCCGATGCAGAAGCCGCGGGTGGCGCCGGAAAACCGGCCATCGGTGATCAGCGCGATCTTGCCGCCCATGCCCTGCCCGGTCAGCGCCGCAGTGGTCGACAGCATCTCCCGCATGCCGGGGCCGCCCCTGGGGCCCTCGTAGCGGATGACGATGACCTCGCCTTCCTTGTAGGTGCGATTCTTGACGGCCTCGAAGGCGTCTTCCTCACGGTCGAAGCACCGGGCCGGCCCGGTGAACTTCAGATTGGACATGCCCGCGACCTTCACGATCGCACCCTCCGGAGCGAGATTACCCTTCAGCCCGACAACGCCACCCGTAACGGTGATCGGCTTGTCGGCGGGCCGCACCACATCCTGGTGCGGATTCCATTTCACGCCTTTGAGGTTTTCAGCGATCGTTCGGCCCGTGACGGTTAAGCAATCCCCGTGCAGGTGGCCATGGTCGAGCAGCGTCTTCATCAACAGCGGAATGCCGCCAACCTCGAACATGTCTTTGGCAACATAACGGCCGCCCGGCTTCAAATCCGCGACGTAAGGAGTCTTTTTGAAGATTTCCGCAACGTCGAACAAATTGAACTTGATTCCGCACTCATGCGCGATCGCGGGCAGGTGCAATGCAGCATTGGTCGAACCACCTGAGGCTGCAACCACGGCAGCGGCATTCTCCAGGGATTTCAACGTGACGATGTCGCGGGGCCGGATGTTTTTGGCGATCAGCTCCATCACCTTCTCGCCGGCGGCGGTGCAGAAGGCGTCGCGAATCTCGTAAGGCGCCGGAGCCCCGGCAGAATACGGGAGTGCGAGCCCGATCGCCTCGGAGACGGTCGCCATGGTGTTGGCGGTGAACTGGGCGCCGCAGGCGCCGGCCGAGGGGCACGCCACCCGCTCGATTTCGTCGAGGTCCGCGTCCGACATTTCGCCGACCGAATGCTTGCCTACGGCTTCGAACATGTCCTGCACGGTGACCGGCTGCCCGCGGAAGTTGCCGGGCAGGATCGAGCCTCCATAGATGAAGATCGAGGGCACGTTGAGCCGGACCATGGCCATCATCATGCCCGGCAGCGACTTGTCGCAGCCGGCGAGCCCGACCAGCGCGTCGTAAGCATGGCCCCGGATCGTCAGCTCCACCGAGTCAGCGATGCATTCGCGGGACGGCAGCGACGAGCGCATGCCGTCATGGCCCATGGCGATGCCGTCGGTGACAGTGATGGTGCAGAATTCGCGCGGCGTGCCGCCGGCCGAGGCGACGCCCTTCTTCACCGCCTGCGCCTGGCGCATCAGCGAGATGTTGCAGGGGGCGGCTTCATTCCAGCATGAAGCAACGCCGACAAACGGTTGATGAATCTGGGTTGTCGTCAACCCCATCGCATAGAGATAGGAGCGATGCGGCGCGCGTTCGGGCCCCTCCGTCACGTGACGGCTCGGCAGCCTGCCCTTGATGTTCGTCTTGATGTTCGACTTGGCGTCCATCGCAACCCTGCCCCAGCTGTCTCTCCCTCAACGTCCGGAGGCCTCAAAGGTCTCCCGTCGTCGCGAGCGCTGGCTCATTCAGATTTATGAACATGGTTTCATGGAGGGGTGTGGCTAAAAAGCGGCGCGAGTGCGAACTGGCTGCTCATAAGGTTAAATGTTCAGGAACTGTTGCGGTAACGCAACAATCGTGGCCGCAGTGCAACCATCTATTATCGGTCCTTATGGGAACCTGACGGAACCCTGACAGGAATCCACAAGAAGCTGTACCCTCGCGACGGAACTCGCCCGAGTTGTGGATCGATGGTGCCCTCCTCTTGAACAGGGCGCAGGAAAAGCCGTGTGCCGATCGCACCCATGGGCCCGGCGCAACAAAAAGCACCGGGGTAGGACCACAGGTGTAACCGGAAACGCCGGCTTTCCCTGCGCGGTGGCTTTACGGCTTATACGTGCTCCCCGGTGAGCGCTTGGTTGCCACCGTTGTCTGTGAGTAGCGTTAGCCTCTCACGGACTTTCCGCCTGCATTGCAGCGTAAGGACCACACGACTTCGCCGTCCGCGTCACGCGCACTCGTCTGTTGCGCATTCCGCGTCCACCGCATCCCACCGCGCGTTCGTGACGTGCGCTCGCCCCTCAATCGGGTGGGACGGGGGATTCATACACTGAGTTACCCTTCTGATAAAGCGAAATATTTTGCGCGAGGGGCTTGCGCCGTCGGGCAACTCAGTGATTGAGCCAGCGCGGCACGATACGTCCACTATCGTAGGTCATTGCATTGGACTGCACCGCATAAGTGAGACGCGGTCATTCGGGAGCGGGCCATCACGCAGCTTCGCGCTCCCGCTCGGACAGAGCCCTCTCGATTTGACGTCTGACAGAAGCGGTCGGACGCCCTTCCCGCGCAAGCCGGCGAAGCTCGTTCCACAACCTGATGATGTCTCGGTCTTTCTCGGCGTCCATGGCAGCCTCTCGGAGAATTCTCATGTAGGACAAAACGAGAACAAATCCAAACGGCGAGAATGAGGCGTCGCACACGGAACCACACAAGGGCCTCAAGATTGGTGTTCCATGAAGATGTCCAAGGCGATTCGACGGCAGGCGCTGACCGCGGAGCGGGTCGCAGCAACGACAGGCGACGCCGGTGTCGCCAACGAGATGCGCTCGCTCGCCGAGGCGTTCAGGAGCCAGGCCGACATCCTGAAACGAAAGAAGAAGACGAAGAAAAAATGAGCTTCACCGTCAAGGCGAGATCCAAGCATGGAGACATCGTCCATCGCCGCCGCACGTCGGATGCAGCTCTTCGAAAAGCCAGGGAGCTGGCAAAGGCGCACTGCTACGACATCCACATCGTGACGCCGGAGGGACGCGACTACGCCGCCTCAGAGTTCGGGGATCTGCCACGGACGCCACACACGCCTGTCAGAGAGCGATCCGTTCAGAGCGGATTTGGGGCTCGCGTGATGCGCGCCCCGCAATGACGCGGCGGAGCGCGCGCTCAGGGATATCCGTCGCCCGGCGTTTCGACCTCGATCACGTCGATCCGCGACGACGACTTGCCCTTTCGCAGTTCTTCAAACGAGGTCGCAGCGCTCAGGCAGAACAGCGTTCGCCGGTCCGCACCGCCAAGCGCGCAGGCCAGTGCGCGGCGGCCGGCTACGGCGATACGCTCGCACTCTTCGCCGTCGCGGCCGATCCGGATGAAGGCGTCCTCGGTGAAGGATGCGACCCAAACTGATCCCTCGCGGTCAAGGCAGATGCCGTCGGGGTCACTCATGCGGCCGAGCCGTCCGCGCAGGCGCAGGCCGCCGTCCGCTTCGATGTCGTAGTCGGCGAGGCACGCGCCATCCATTTCGGCGACGACGAGACGGCGATGATCGGAGGAGACCGCAATGCCGTTCGGAAAGCGCAAGCCGTCCGCGACGACACGGGCGCTGCCATCCGGCGTCACCAGGATGATCCGGCCGACCGCGCCGCGACCCTCCGGCGGCGGCAGATTGAAGCCGAGATCGCCGACATAAGCACGGCCCTGCCCGTCCACTATCATGTCGTCGATGGTGCCGGTGGCGAGCTGCGAGAGGTCGGCGTAGAGCGAGAGCTTTCCATCGGCAAATCGCAGCAGGCGTTTCCTGGACATCGTCAGCACCACGATGTCTCCGTCAGGCAGCACGCCGAGGCCGCATGGCGTGTCGTCGGCGATCCCTGCATGTTCTGTCACTTCGCCGGCCGGGCTGACGCTGAGCAACGTCCGGGCCATGCAATCGACGAACCAGAGCCGCCCATCGTGCCAGCGCGGGCCTTCGAAATAGCGGCCGCCATCAAGGATGGTTTTCAGTTGGGTCTCTCTCATGACGGCCACCTCACCATAGGATATGTGCTCGGAACACCCGGATGAGGCCAAGCCGCCCACCAGCCGCCCGCCATGGAACTCGGGTTCCCCCCGAGTTCCACACCCTGTGTTCTACATTTCGCCGCCTTTTCCCTGTTGAGTTGCGCCGCCTTAACGCTTGCGAATCAAGGGTGTGATAATCTGCGGCCCGTTGTGCCGCGTATGACGTGATCTGTTTGTGCCTGATGGTTTCGCAGGGGGGACCAGGGAATGAACCGTAGCCACCGTCTGCTGGCGTGCTTCGCCACTGTCGCCGCGCTCGCTTTGATTCCGGTCCAGGCGGCCGCGAAGTCGCATCGCCAGGCCAAAGACCATGTCAAGGCCGCGCATGCGGCGGACAGCAAGGCGCATGGCGCCAAAGCGACCCACGAGGCAGCATCAGGAAAGCGCCGGCATGCCAGGCGCGGCGCCGACGAGCGCAAGTCCGCGAAGGCCAAATCGACCGAGTCCAAATCAGCAGACTCCAGGAAGTCACCCGCAGCAGACGAGGCCTCAGGCCCCCAACTCACCGGCGATCTCGCCACGGTGAGGGATGCGATCCTCGCCGTACGCAGGGGCAAGACCAGCGACGCGACCGATATCCAAAACAAGATCACCGACCCGGTCGGCCGCAAGCTCGTCGAATGGTACCTGCTGCGACACTCCGAATCGGAGGCGAATTTCAGCCGCTTTGCCGCGTTCATATCAGCCAATCCGGACTGGCCGAGCATCACGATGCTGCGCCGGCGGGCCGAGGCACGGCTGTGGCAGGAGCGCAGCGACGCCGCCACGGTGCACGGCTTCACCCTCGATCAGCCCCTCAGTGCCAAGGGCAAGTTCGCCCTCGCCCGCGTGCTGCTCGCCGAGGGCGACCGCGACGGCGCAACCCGTCTGGTGCGCAACGCCTGGCAATCGGAGGAATTATCCGATCGTACCGAGAGCGACGCCTATGATGCGTTCAAGGACCTGCTGACTCGCGACGATCATCGCGCGCGCATGGACAAGCGGATCGGCGCCAAGGACCTCGCCGGCGCCAGGCGCGCCGCCAAGCTGCTCGGCAGCGACGAACTGGCGATCGTGAAGGCCTGCGGTGCCGTGCGGGGGCAATCAAACAAGGCGCAAGATGCGCTCGACAATGTCCCGACTGAGGCGCGCGGCGATCTCGGCTACACGCTCTGCCGCATCCAGGGACTGCTGGCGCAGAACAAGATCGACGACGCGGCCCGCGTCACGATCGCAGCCGCCCCGCAGACCATGGCGCAGCAGGACACGGACGCGTGGTGGCGCGAGCGGCGCCTGCTGGCCCGCAAGCTGCTCGATCAGGGCAAGGTCCAAGCCGCCTATGACGTGGTCCGCCCGGCGGCGCTGCCCGACAACCCGTATTACCGTTCCGACCTGCATTTCATGAGCGGCTGGATCGCGCTGCGTTATCTCGACGACGCCAAAACCGCGGCGGCGCATTTCGCGCGGATCGACGAAGGCCAGAGCAATCCGACCGTGCTGGCGCGCGCCGCCTATTGGCGCGGCCGCGCCGCCGAGGCGCTCGGCGACACCACGGCGATGCGGGCTGATTACGAGGCCGCTGCGCGTTATCCGACGGCGTATTACGGTCAGCTTGCGCTGGAAAAGCTCGGGCGTGATGGCGTCGACCTGCACCCGCCCTCGCCCGCCGCTATCGCCGGCAACGGCGCTGCGGACGAGCGGGTGCGCGGCGCCGACATGCTCTATGCGATCGGCGAACCCGACGTCGTGCTCTACTTCGCCGCCGACCTTGCCGAGGAAAGTGCCGACGTCGGCATGCTCGAGGCGCTTGGCGAGCTCACCGGCCGGCACAACGACGCCCGCGCCATGCTGCAGATCGGCAAGATCACGCTGGCGCGCGGCTTTGCCTTCGACCACTACGCCTTCCCGGTCATCGGCATTCCCAAGCACGCACCGATCGCCCCCGACATCGGGCGCAGCATGACCTATTCGATCGCACGCACCGAAAGCGCGTTCGATCAGCGCGACAAATCATCCGCCAATGCCGTCGGCCTGATGCAGGTGACGCCGGAAGCCGGCCGCGACACCGCAAAACGCTTCGGTGTCAGTTACGACTGGGACAAAATGGTCTCTGATCCCGTCTACAACACCCAGATGGGCGCGGCCGAGCTCAGCGCGCTGCTGTCGGAATATCACGGCTGTCACATCATGACCTTCGCCGGCTACAACGCCGGCCGCGGCCGCGTCCGCGACTGGATCAAGGCCTATGGCGATCCGCGCGATCCGAAGGTCGATTCGGTCGACTGGGTCGAACGGATCCCGCTGTCGGAGACGCGCAATTACGTGCAGCGCGTGATGGAGAATTTTGCGGTCTACCGCGCGCGGTTCGAAGCCAGCGACGCCGCCGTGGTGGCGAAGAACGGCGAGCGTGTCGTGACGCAGGAGACGAATGCGGCGCCAATGGCAACGATGCCGTCGCAGTAAGCGATGTCGCAGCGAGATAGGCTGTCGTCCCGGCGAAGGCCGGGACCCATAACCACCGATGCTCGTTGCTAGAAAGTCGTCGGGCCGCGTGCCCTTTGCGATGGCCGCGGCGTATGGGTCCCGGCCTTCGCCGGGACGACGTAAATCAATCCACCTTCACGTTTGCAGCCTTGATCATCGGCCACCACTTTGCGATCTCCGCCTTCTGCCAGGCGCCGAGTGCTTCCGGCGTGAGCTGGTCCTTTGGCGGCATCTGCAAGCCCAAATTCTCGAGCTGCTTGATCACCGCCGGATCGCTCAGCGCCGCGACGGCAGCAGTGTTGAGTTTGGCCACGATCTCCTTCGGCGTGCCCTTCGGCACCCAGAGGCCCGACCACAGCGTCATGTGGAAGCCCGGCAGGCCGGCTTCGTCGACGGTCGGGATGTCGGGCGCAGTCTCGACACGCTGGGAGTCGGTGACGGCATAGGCGCGGATGTTGCCGCCGCGGACCTGGTTGATCGAGTTCGAGGTCTGGTCGACGATGATGTCGATCTGGCCGGCGACGAGATCGTTCAGCGCAGGGCCAGTGCCGCGATACGGCACGTATTGCAGCTTGATGCCCGAGACATTCTCGAAATAGAGCCCGGCGATGTGGCTGCCGGAGCCGGCACCGGCGGTCCCTGCGGTCGGCGGCGACGGGCGCGACTTCAACCAGTCCAAAAGCTCCTTCAGCGATTTCGCCGGCACGGCGTTCTTGCTGACGATGATCATCGGATTGCTCGGCAGCAGCACCACCGGCTCGAGATCGTCGACCAGGTCGTAGCCGAGCTTGTAGATCGCGCCGTTGGCGACATGGGTGCCGAGATGACCGAACGAGATGGTGTAGCCGTCAGGTGCGGCACGCACCGCGCGGCCGACGCCGATCGATCCCCCGGCCCCCGTGACATTCTCGATCAGCAACACCTCGCCGAGCGATTGCTTCATCCGCTCGCCGAGAACACGCATCATCGCATCCGACGGGCCGCCGGCGGAAAACGGCACGATGATGGTGATGGGACGCGAGGGGTAGGTTTCGGCCGAGGCGATGCCGGTGAAGGCGAGCATCGCCAACGCGGCGAGAAATAGCTTCCGCATCACGTCCTCCGAAATCGCAATGACGGTTCAGAACTGCGAATAGTCGATCGGCTTGTGACGATCGAGCGTGCGCGTGACCGGCGGCAGCGGGTATTTCAGCCCGCTCGCGCAGTTGAACAGCATCACGCGCTCGTTTTTCGTGACCCGGCCGTCGGCGAGGCTCTGCTTGTAGGCGGCGTAGGTCGCCGCACCTTCGGGGCACAGCAACAGGCCCTCCTCGCGCGCGACCTCGTTGAGCGCAGCCGATATCTTGTCGTCGTCGACAGCGATGGCAAATCCCTTGCTCGTGCGCACCGCGCGCAGGATCAGGAAGTCGCCGATCGCCTGCGGCACGCGAATGCCTGAGGCGATGGTGTGGGCGTCTTCCCAGCGCGACGCGTGCTCGGTGCCGGCCTCATAGGCGCGCACCATCGGCGCGCAGCCGGAGGCCTGCACCGCGACCATGCGCGGGCGCTTTGAGCCGATGAAGCCGATTGTCTCGAGCTCATCAAAGGCCTTCCACATGCCGATCAGGCCGGTGCCGCCGCCGGTCGGGTAGAAGATCACGTCGGGCACCTCCCAGCCGAGCTGTTCGGCGAGTTCGAGCCCCATCGTCTTCTTGCCTTCGATCCGGTACGGCTCCTTCAGCGTCGAGGTATCGAACCAGCCGACTTTTGCCTTGCCCTCGCCGACGATCTTGCCGCAATCATCGATATAGCCGTTGACGCGGTAGACAGTCGCGCCCTGCAGCTCGATCTCGCTGACGTTCACCTCCGGCGTATCGGCCGGGCAGAAGATCGTGGTCTTGATACCGCAGGAGGTGGCGTAGGCCGCCAGCGCCGCGCCGGCATTGCCGTTGGTCGGCATCGCCATGTGCTTGATGCCGAGCGCCTTGCCCATCGACACCGCCATGACAAGGCCCCGCGCCTTGAACGAGCCGGTCGGCAGCCGCCCCTCATCCTTGACGATAATCTCGCCGCCGCCGAGTTTGTGCGAGAGCTTCGGCAGCCGGATCAGCGGCGTCGTGACTTCGCCGAGGCTGACGATGTCCTTGCACTTGCGCACCGGCAACAGCTCGCGGTAGCGCCACATGTCGGCCGGCCGTTCGGCCAGCGCATCCTTGGTCAGCGCCGTCTTGACGCACGCAAGATCGTAGCGCACCAGCAGCGGCTTGCCGGCCCTGGAGAGGTTGTGCACCTGGTCGGCCGGATAATGATCGCCCTCCATCGCGCATTCGAGATGGGTGACGAAGGTCGGGCGTTCGAGGATGAGGTTGTCGTTGTCGTGCACGGCTAGTGTCTTTCTTGTTGGGCCAACAGCCTATCCTCGTCATTGCGAGGAGCGTTAGCGACGAAGCAATCCATAGCGCCGCAAGCGGATGGATGGATTGCTTCGCTCCGCTCGCAATGAAGCCGGTGTCAGATATTCAGCACCCGTCCGTAGGCATCGAGCACCGCTTCCTTCATCATCTCCGACAGCGTCGGATGCGGGAACACAGTGTGCATCAATTCCTCTTCCGTGGTCTCCAGGTTCATCGCGACGACGTAGCCCTGGATCAGCTCGGTGACCTCGGCGCCGATCATGTGCGCGCCCAGCAGCTGTCCGGTCTTCTTGTCGAAGATCACCTTGACCAGGCCCTGGTCCTCGCCGAGCGCGATCGCCTTGCCGTTGCCGACGAAGGGGAAGCGGCCGACGCGGATCTCGCGGCCGCCCTCTTTCGCTTTGGCCTCGGTGAGGCCGACGGAAGCGACCTGCGGATTGCAGTAGGTGCAGCCGGGAATCAGGTTCTTGTCCATGGCGTGCGGATGCAGGCCCTTGATCGCCTCGATGCAGATCACGCCCTCATGCTCGGCTTTGTGCGCCAGCATCGGCGGGCCGGCGACGTCGCCGATCGCATAGATGCCGGGGACGCTGGTCTTGCCATAGCCGTCGATCACGATGCAGCCGCGGTCGGTCTTAACGCCGAGCTTCTCCAGCCCGAGATTCTCGATATTGCCGACCACGCCGACCGCCGAGATCACACGATCGAACTCGACGCTCTCCGGTTTGCCCTTGCCGTCGTCGATGGTCGCAACCACGCTGTCGACCTTCTTCTCCAGCTTCGTCACCTTGGTCGAGGAGCGAATCTTGATCCCCATCTTCTCGAAGCGTTTTCGCGCGAGCCCTGCGATCTCCGCATCCTCGACAGGAAGGATCTGCGGCAGCACCTCGACCACGGTGACATCCGATCCCATGGTGTGGAAGAACGACGCGAATTCGATTCCGATCGCGCCGGAGCCGACCACCAGCAGCGATTTCGGCATCCGCTCCGGCACCATCGCCTCGAAATAGGTCCAGACCAGTTTCTTGTCGGGCTCGAGCCCGGGCAGCACGCGCGGCCGTGCGCCGGTCGCGACGATGATGTGTTTTGCCTGATAGGTACCCTCGCCGAGCGTACCCTTGGGGCCCTCGACGTCAGACTTCTTCACGGTGATCTTGCCGGGCGCGTCGATCGAGGCGGCGCCCCAGATGATCGAGACCTTGTTCTTCTTCATCAGGAAGCCGACGCCGTCATTGAGGCGCTTCGAGACCCCGCGCGAGCGCTGCACCACGGCCTTCGGATCGAACAAGACGTTGTCCGCCGACAGCCCGTAATCCTTGGCGTGCTGCATGTAGTGGTAGATTTCCGCGGAGCGTAAGAGCGCCTTGGTCGGGATACAGCCCCAGTTCAGGCAGATGCCGCCGAGATAGGATTTCTCGACGATCGCGGTCTTGAAGCCGAGCTGGGCTGCGCGGATCGCGGTGACATAACCGCCGGGGCCGGAGCCGATGATGATGACGTCGAAGGATGTGTCGGCCATTATCTATACTCCAGCCAAATTCCGCCCAGGATCGCAGTCCAAACCAGCGCCAGCGCGCCGGCGCCGATGATCATGATCCTGCACTGGGTCGTGGATACGAGGTCACGATTGAAGGCAAACAACGAGGCGATGACGACGGCAACGAGCAGGATGTACGGACCGTAGATCGCGTACATGGACACTGCTCATCACACCATCATCATCACGGGATTTTCGATCAGCTGCTTGAACGCCCCGATCAGCTCGGCGCCGAGCGCGCCGTCGATCGCGCGGTGATCGCACGACAACGTCACGCTCATCATCTGTGCAATCTCGATCTTGCCGCCGCGCACCACCGGGCGTTCCTCCGAGGTGCCGACCGCGAGGATCGAGGCATGCGGCGGGTTGATCACCGCGGTGAAGTGGTTGATGCCGTACATGCCGAGGTTGGACACCGCCGTGGTGCCGCCCTGATACTCCTCAGGCTTCAGCTTGCGGGCACGCGCGCGGGCGGCAAAGTCCTTCATCTCGCTGGAGATGGTCGACAGCGTCTTGGTCTCGGCCTTGCGGATGATCGGCGTGATCAGGCCGCCCGGCATCGCCACCGCGACGCCGACGTCGGAATGCTTGTGCTTGAGCATGCCGCCCTCGGTCCAGCTGACGTTGCAGTTCGGAATCCTCTGCAGCGCGACCGCCATCGCCTTGATGACGAAGTCGTTGACCGATATCTTGTAGAGCGGCTTCTTTTCCTTGTCCTTTGGCGCCGATGCGTTGATCTCCTCGCGCGCGGCGAGCAGCTTGCCGATGTCACAGTCGATGGTCAGGTAGAAGTGCGGAATGGTCTGCACCGACGCCGTCAGGCGCTGGGCGATGGTGCGGCGCATGCCGTCATGCGGCACGACCTCGTAACTGCCCGGCTCGAACAGCGCCAAAATCTGCTTGTCCGACATCGACGGTGCGACGCTCGGCCCGACTGCGGCGGGTGCTGCCGCCGGCGCCTTCAGGCCCTTGCCGGACTTGGCCTCCGCGACGTCGTGCGCGATGACGCGGCCGTGCGGGCCGGTGCCGGTGATGCGGGCGAGATCGATGCCAGCTTCCTTGGCGAGACGTCGCGCCAGCGGCGACGAGAAGATACGGGCGTGGCCGTTGGCCTGCGCGGCCGGAGCGGCAGCAGCCTGAGGCGCCGGGGCAGCCGCAGGTTTGGGCGCAGGCGCAGCCGCCGGTGCGGCAGCCGCAGCCGCTGCAGGCGCAGCAGCAGCGGGCTTCGGCGCCTCGGCCGGCTTCGGTGCGGGCGCAGCACCCGCGCGTGCTCCAGCGCTCGCCGCCTTCACATCCTCGCCGTCGCCGGCGAGGACAGCGATGATGTCGTTGACCGGGACGTCCTGGGTGCCCTCGGGCACCAGGATCTTGGCGATCGTGCCTTCATCGACGGCTTCGACTTCCATCGTCGCCTTGTCGGTCTCGATCTCGGCGATCACGTCGCCGGATTTGACCTTGTCGCCCTCTTTCTTGAGCCACTTGGCGAGGTTGCCCTTCTCCATCGTGGGCGACAGCGCGGGCATGAGAATGTTGATCGGCATGTCAGTGACCTTGTTGCGACCGCGGCATGGTTTTGCCCGTGTCGGTCGGCCGGGCGATTTCGGCTTCAAACATCTCGACGATGCGCGCAAGCGCCTCGTCCTCGGTGTATTCACTCTCGCGCGAATAAGCACGTGCGGCGTGGCGGGCGATGTCGACGAGCAGCAGCCCCCACATGTCCGGCTCCTCGAAAGCGCGCTGGAACGCGATCGACAACCCGCCATCGACCACGAAGGCGCGCAGCACCTCGATGGCGTCATCGCGGGCCATCACGTCGGGCGGCAGCGGCTGCTCCTTGGGACCGGCCATGACGTTACCGATAGGAAACGGCCTTGGCGGCAGCAACCACCTCGGCGACGGACGGCAAAGCGAGTTTTTCCAGATTGGCGGCATAGGGCATCGGGACGTCCTTGCCCGACACGCGCGCGACCGGCGCATCCAGATAGTCGAAGGCGTGCTCCATGATCCGCGACGCGACCTCGGCGCCGACACCGCTCTGCTGCCAGCCCTCCTCCACCGTCACCGCGCGGCCGGTCTTTTTGACCGATGCGATGATGGTCTCGGTGTCCATCGGGCGGATGGTGCGGAGATCGATGACCTCGGCCTCGATGCCTTCCTTGGCGAGCTCGTCGGCGGCCTTCAGCGCATAGGACATGCCCATCGACCACGAGATGATGGTGACGTCCTTGCCGGATCGCGCGATGCGCGCCTTGCCGATCGGCACCACGAAATCGTCGAGCTTCGGCACCTCACCGGTGTGCCCGTACAGCATTTCGTTCTCGAGGAAGATCACTGGATTGGGATCGCGGATCGCGGCTTTCAGCAGCCCCTTGTAGTCGGCGGCCGAATACGGCGCGACCACCTTCAGCCCCGGCACCTGGGAATACCAGGCGGCATAATCCTGGCTGTGCTGGGCGCCGACGCGCGCGGCGGCGCCGTTGGGGCCGCGGAACACGATCGAGCAGCCCATCTGACCGCCGGACATGTACAGCGTCTTGGCAGCGGAGTTGATGATCTGGTCGATCGCCTGCATGGCGAAGTTGAAGGTCATGAACTCGACGATCGGCTTCAGGCCCGTCATCGCCGCACCGACGCCGATGCCGGCAAAGCCGTGCTCGGTGATCGGGGTGTCGATCACCCGCCGTTCGCCGAATTCCTGCAGCAGGCCCTGCGTGATCTTGTAGGCGCCCTGATATTCCGCGACTTCCTCGCCCATGATGAAGACATCGGGATCGCGCCGCATTTCCTCGGCCATCGCGTCGCGCAAGGCTTCGCGGATGGTCTGGGTGACCATCTCGGTGCCCGCAGGGATTTCGGGATCCGGCGGGGCAACCGCGGCGGGCGCAGCCGGTGCCGTCGCATCGGACTTGGCTTCAGGCTTGGGCTGAGGCGCCTCCGCCTTTGACTCCGCCGGAGCGGCTTCAGCTTTGGCCGGCGCGGCCGGCGCCTTGTCGAGATCGGAGGCGCTCTCGCCGTCGGCCAGGATGGTGGCGATCGGCGTATTCACCGCGACATCGGCGGTGCCTTCAGGAATCAGGATCTTGCCGAGCGTACCCTCATCGGTCGCCTCGACCTCCATCGTCGCCTTGTCGGTCTCGATCTCGGCGATCACGTCGCCGGACTTGATGGTCTCGCCTTCCTTCTTCAGCCACTTGGAAAGGTTGCCCTTCTCCATGGTGGGCGACAGCGCAGGCATCAGCACTTGAATGGGCATATCAGCTCCCGAAAATCGGTCTTGAAATTTCTTCTGCGCGGGGTGAGGTCAGCGGTAGATGTCGGTGTAGAGCTCGGACGGATCGGGCTCCAGATCGTGCTGGGCGAAGTCGGCCGCCGCATTGACGATCTCGCGCACCTCGGCGTCGATCGCCTTCAGCTCCTGCTCGCTCACCTTCTGCTCCAGCAGGCGGTTGCGGACCTGCTCGATCGGGTCCTGATCGTGACGGACCTTCTCGACCTCCTCGCGGGTGCGGTACTTGGCCGGGTCGGACATCGAATGACCGCGATAGCGATAGGTCTGCATCTCCAGGATCATCGGCCCCTTGCCGGCGCGGCACCAGGCCGCAGCCTCGTCGCCGGCGGCCTTCACGGCGCGGACGTCCATGCCGTCGACCTGCATGCCGGGGATGTTGAAGGAGGCCCCGCGCTTGGAAAAATCCTGCTGGGCGGAGGCGCGCGATACCGAGGTGCCCATGGCGTAACGGTTGTTCTCGATGACGTAGATCACCGGCAGCTTCCACAACTCCGCCATGTTGAAGCTCTCATAGACCTGGCCCTGGTTGGCCGCGCCATCGCCGAAATAGGTCACGCTGACGGCGTCGTTGCCACGATAGCGGTTGGCAAAAGCAAGGCCGGTCCCGAGCGACACCTGGGCGCCGACGATGCCGTGGCCGCCGAAGAAGTTCTTCTCCTTGCTGAACATATGCATGGAGCCGCCCTTGCCCCTGGAGTAGCCGCCACGGCGTCCGGTGAGCTCGGCCATCACGCCCTTGGCGTCCATGTCACAGGCGAGCATGTGGCCGTGGTCCCGGTATCCGGTTATGACCTCATCGCCCGGCTTCAGAGCCATCTGCATGCCGACGACGACTGCCTCCTGGCCGATATAAAGATGGCAGAAGCCGCCAATCGCACCCATGCCGTAGAGCTGGCCGGCCTTCTCCTCGAAGCGCCGGATCAGGAGCATGTCGCGCAGCGCCTTGAACTCCTGTTCCCTGGTGAATTCGGGCGGCGAGCCAGCCTTCTCCTGCCCTGATTCTTTTGCGACGCTTTTCTTGGGTGCGGCCATGGCAATTCCGGGTGAGAGAAGTCGGAGAACCCTCTCTAACCCAACTCAAATCACCTTGGAAGGATTGCGTTCGCTGAATGGAATATTGCTATGCCGCACTGCAGCGCAGCGCGACATTTTTGTGATGATGCGCGAAAATTTTTGAAATTTGCGAACGCGTCAGTTCGACTTGTTGATCCGGACGAGGTCCCGCGGATTGACGTAGTCGAGCTGGAAGCGCGCGCGCTCATCCAGCATATCGGGATCGACGCGATCCGAGCGCAACAACGACACCCGCTGCTCGCCCTCGGCCCGCTCCTGCTTCAGCCGCGCCAATTCCGAGGTCAGCGCGATGATCTCCTGGTCGAGCTCCTGTCGCGCGTTGAGGCCGTATTTGCCGGTATAGGCATTGACGCCGAAATAGCCGACCATCATTGCCGCCATCGTATAGAGGGCGAGTCCGGTCAGGATCGATTTGAGACGGGTGCGGGAAACCATGGCCGCGAGCATGCGGCCATGGAGTTAATGGAAAGCTAAAATTGATTTAGCGGTTCTGCTTTTCGATAAAGGCCGCGAAGGCGTCAAGATATTGCACCAACACGGCCTTGAGCGACTCCTTGGTCAACTCGCCCTTGTCGTCAAAGCCGTCGCCGCAGCCGTTGAGATAGGTTTCCGGTTGGCCAAGGATCGGGCCGGAGATGCCCGGCAGGATATTCTGCAGGTGTTTTGCGGCGCTGACGCCGCCGAGCGGCCCCGGCGAGTTGGAGATAATGCCGGTCGGCTTGCCGAGGAACGAGCTCTTGCCATAAGGACGCGAGCCAACGTCGATGGCGTTCTTCAGCACGCCCGGGATCGAGCGGTTGTATTCGGGGGTCACGAACAGCACGCCGTTCGACTTCTGCAGCTTCTCGCGGAAGGCCAGCCAGTCTGCCGGCGGGGCCGCCTCGAGATCCTGGTTGAAGAATGAAATCCCATTGAGCGTCGTGACGTCGAGCTTCAGCGACGCCGGCGCAAGCTTGGCCAGCGCATTGGCGATCTTGAGCGAGAAGCTCTCCTTGCGGAGACTGCCGACAATGGTGACGATGTTATAGGCCATAGCAATTTTCCTCGCGGGGTGTGCTGGTGAAGCTAAACTGGCTGCCCTCACCTACCGGTGCACCGATAAAGATGCAAGTGCATGGACCGTCCAGTTCCGGAAACCCAGCGTTCGCGGATATTCCCTTGAACGCATGGCGACCGGGCCGCCGGGCGGCCCGGTCGCCCCCAATCAGATCGTCGGATTCCAGGCTGAGGGTATCAGACGATACTTCGAGCCGTCCTTCTCGACATGGCCGATCGAGGGGAAGGTGAAGTGGAAGCCGACCACGGTCGCCTTCTCTGCGGCCGCCATGTCATAGAATTTGTGGCGCGTCTCCTGCGCCACCGCTGGATCGACGTCGAACAGGACATGCCAGTCCGGATTGCGCAGGAAGAACTCCGGAATATTGGTGACGTCGGACTGGATCAGCACCTTGGAATTTCCTGACGCGACGGCAAAGGACGAATGTCCCGGCGTGTGCCCGGGCGTCGAGATCGAGGTGATGCCGGGTGCCACTTCCTTGCCCCAGTCATAGCGCGTCACCTTGGTCTCGATACCGGCAAAGGTCTTCTTCACATTGGCGAAGTAGTTCTTCATCATCGGGTTCGATTGGGCCTTGGCCGCGTTCTCGTCGCTGGTCCAGAACTCCCAATCCTTGGCCGGCACCATGATCTCGGCATTGGGAAACGCGATCGAGCCATCGGCCGCGCGGATGCCGTTGGTGTGATCGGGATGCAGATGCGACAGCAGCACAATGTCGATCGCCTTGGCATCGACGCCGGCGGCGGCGAGGTTCTGCAACGTGCGGCCGACGGCGCCCTTGCTCGGTTCGAGGTTCGCGACCCCGTTGCCGGTATCGATCAGGATCAGCTTGCTGCCGGTGTTGATGAGCTGCGGATTGAACGGGACCGTAACCATGCCCTTGGGCATGTAGGCGGCTTCGGCGGCGGCAAGCGCCTGCTCCTTCGGCAGGTTCTTCACAAAGCCATCCGGCATCGGGAACGTGTTGGCCCCGTCATTGATCGAGGTGCATTCGTAAGCACCGACCTTGTAGCGATAGAAGCCGGGCGCCTGGGCGCCTGCGGCAGGCGCCGCGGCCTCCGCGGTCGACATCAGTGGTGAAAGCGTTGCGTTGGCGCCGGCAACAGCGGCGCCCGCCAAGAGTTCACGGCGGCTCAAGCTCATGGAATCCTCCCCGTTGGCCCGGCGGCACTCCCGTCGCCACGGCGGCGGGAATGTTCTCCCGATGTCGAGAGAAGGCAAGCCGGACAAACGACTGAGCGCCCCGCCAAGTCTAAGCCAATTCAAGTCTAAGGCCAATTGTCGACATGTTCGTTTCGCTATATTGCACGCAGATTCCTTGCATCATGCGGGCACCTCACGGGAAGCAAGACCATGACGGAGCGCAAGACACGGGTTGCAATCCTGTTCGGCGGGCGTTCTGCCGAGCATGACGTATCGAGGGCGTCCGCGGCAAACGTGCTTCGTTCCCTCGACCCTGACAAATACGACGCCACGCTGATCGGCATCACCCGGGACGGCCGCTGGATGGTTGCCGACACAGGGAACGGTGTCGGCACCGGTGCCGGCGCGCTGACCATTCCAACCGATGGACCGCAACTGGCGCTGCTGCCGGGAGGCCAAGGCCGCGCACTGGTTCTTGAAGCCCGCGCTGCTGACATCAGGGAATTGCCCGCGTTTGATGTCGTCTTCCCGGTGCTGCATGGCCCGAATGGCGAGGATGGTACGGTCCAGGGCGCACTTGAACTGTCCGATGTGGCCTATGTCGGCTCGCGCGTGATGGGATCGGCCGCCGCAATGGACAAGGACGTCGCCAAGCGGCTGATGCGCGATGCGGGATTGCCTCTCGTCCCCTACGTCGCAATGTCGGCCGCGGCGCCAATCACCTATGACGACGCGGTCAGCGCCGTCGGATCGCCGGAGGTCTTCGTCAAGCCGGCCAATATGGGCTCATCGGTTGGCGTATCGAAGGCGCGAACCGCCGCCGAGTTCGAAACAGCTTGCAGATTGGCGTTTCGCTTCGACACGAAGATATTGATCGAGCGATGCGTCGCGCCAATCAGCGAAGTCGAGTGCGCCGTGCTCGAAGACTCCGATGGCCGCATCTGCGCGTCGCAGCTCGGAGAGATCGTTCCGTCCGACAAGCACGGCTTCTATTCTTACGACGCGAAGTATCTTGATGCGGATGGCGCCCTGCTTCAGGTGCCTGCCAAGGTGCCGCCTGCCCTTGCCGATCAGATCAAGGAGCTGGCCATCAAGACGTTCCGCGTGCTGGGTTGCGAAGGGATGGCGCGCATCGACTTCTTCGTCCACGGCGAGCAGGCGTTCGTGAACGAGGCCAACACCCTTCCCGGCTTCACTGATATCAGCATGTACCCACGGCTGTGGGAAGCCAGCGGATTGCCTCAATCCGAGCTGATGAATGTCTTGATCGGCCACGCATTGGCGCGTCACAAGCGTTCCAGGAGCCTGGTTTTTGATCGCGCGTGATTGGTCCGCCTCGCCCTCGCCGTCCGGTTCGATGGTCCGGCTCAATGATGGTGTCCCGCCGCCATCGGCGGCGGGAGTCTTGCGAGCGCGCACGCCGGTTCAAACCGGCGGATGTTCGCCCTTACCCTGCCTTGTTCGGATCGATCAGGAATTTCTCGCCGGTCGCGCGCTTGCCGTAGACCGCGATGTTGTCTGGTCGCAGCGCCTCCTGCAGCGACACCACCCTGGTGTAGTGGCTGGCGAAGGTGGTCTTCAGCTCCGCCACCACGCGATGGCGCAGCTTGTTGCCCGCCTCCGGACCGATCTTCATCAGGAACGGAAACAGCAGCCAGCCGCCGATGCCCCAGGCCATGCCGAAGCCGCGCGGCAACTCGATCTCCCGGGTATCGAGGCCGCCATAGACATAGACCTGCTTGTGCACGTTCGAGCCGTAGCGGCTGTAGGCCTTGGCTGATTTGTTGATGGCGGTCTCCATCGCCACCAGGATCTGGCCCGCGAGCTTGCCGCCACCGATCGCATCGAAGGCGATGGTGGCACCGGTCTCGACCAGCGCATTGGTGAGATCATCCATGAAGCCGGGCGCGCTGGAATCGACGACATGTTTGGCGCCGATCTGGTGCAGGATGCCGGCCTGCTCCTTGCTGCGCACGATATTGACGAGGCCAATGCCGTCCTTGAGGCAGATCCTGTTGAGCATCTGGCCAAGATTGGATGCCGCCGCCGTGTGCACCATCGCCTTGTGACCTTCACGCCGCATCGTCTCGGTCATGCCGAGCGCGGTCAGGGGGTTGACGAAGCAGGACGCCCCCTCCGCCGCCGTGGTACCTTCAGGCAGTGGCAGGCATTCATTGACCCGCAGCGTGCGATATTGTGCATACATCGCACCGCCGATCATCGCGACCGTCCGGCCCAGCAGAGCCTTGGCGGCCTCCGAGGACCCGGTCCTGATCACGACGCCGGCGCCCTCATTGCCAACGGGCATGGATTCATCGAGCCGCGCGGCCATGGCGCCCATCGCCGCCTCTGGTACCCGGGCGGTGACGACCGGTAACTCCCTGGAACCGGAGACTTTCGCTGTCGACATGTCGGCCGGACCGATCAGCAGACCGAGGTCCGACGGATTGATCGGCGCCCCTTCGACGCGGACCACGACCTCATCGGGGCCGGGCTCAGGCGTCGGGACGTTGACCAGCGATATCTCCAGTTCGCCGCTCTTCTTGAGCAGCGATCGCAGCTGAAGCCCATTTTTGCCGTCGCTCATCGCATATCCTCCCTCGACTTCCCTTGTACTGCCCTGTGCATACGGCATGCCCGGAGGGGCGCCGGAGTGTTCTTGGGCCTTGCCGATATGGGCCGGCTCGGCAATGATGTCCAGCCATCCGGCGATTTCAAAAAAAGACCGTTTCAAGAAAAGCTGCATTCCCGCAGACATTTAGAAACAACAATTGCACATGCCGTCACTTGTCTTGGGGCTTCCCGGCCGGGATTCCCGTGCGGCCCGCCTCGTGTCATTGATCGCGATTGTCGGCGGTCTCGCCATCCTGCGCGGCATCTTCGCTGCGAGCCTCGATCTGCGGGTCGACGAAGCCTATTACTGGACCTGGTCGAAGGAGAGCGTGATCTCCTATCTCGACCACCCGCCGCTGATCGCCTGGTGTATTCGCGCCACCACATTCGTGTTCGGCGACACCAATTTCGGCGTCCGATTCAGCGGCCTCGCCGCGATGCTGATCATGCAGCTGCTGTCTGCCGACATCGTGCGCCGCCTGGTGGACGACAGCCGTTACGTCGTCCTCGCCGTGCTGCTGCCGGAGGCCTCACTCGACTACGGGCTCACGATGGCCAAGATCACGCCAGATATCGCGCTGATCCCCTGCGAGCTTGCGATGATCTGGGCGCTGGTGCGGCTGTGGCAATCGAACGATTTGCGCTGGTGGCTGGCGGCCGGACTGTTCGGCGGCCTGGCGCTGATGTCGAAATACACCGCCATCCTGCTGCTGCCGGCGGTGCTCGCCTTTGCACTCGTCCCGAGCTGGCGCAGGCGACAGCTCGCGAGCCCGTGGTTCTGGACCTCTGCCCTTATCGTCCTGATCGTGATCTCGCCGCTGCTGTACTGGAACGCGGTCCACGACTGGGCTTCATTCCGGTTCCAGCTCGACCGCGCGCCGCAGGCGGACGGCGTTTCGGGGCGCTTCCTCGGCGATTTCCTCGGTCTGCAATTCGTGATGGTCGGCATCTTGCTGCTGCCGATCACCTTGATCGGAACCGTGATGATGGCCGTCCGCGGCTATCGCACACGGGCCCCGGTTCCGATCCTGCTCTCGACAGCCATGATCGTTCCGTTCGGATTTTTCCTCGAGCATGGCCTCGACGCCCGGGTCGGCGACAGCTGGCTGTTGTTCGCGTGGCCGATTGGATTCATCTGCGCAACGGTCAACCTGAAACTCTGGCACACGGAGTCCCGCTCGCGACTGGCGCTGTCAGCACCGAACGTGATGATCTTCGCGATCGCCTCGGGCGTGGCCACCGTCGTCGCGGCCGGACTCTATTATGTCGTCGGAACCGCCAATTATTTGGGAAAGGACGATCCGATCGGCAAGGAAGCCGGCTTCGCCAGCGTCGTCGCCGCCGCCGAAGCCGAGCGCATCGCGTCCGGCGCGACTTGGTTCGTCACCACCGACTACCGGATGTATTCGATGCTGCGATGGCACCTGGACGACAAGGTGCCGGTCGCGCAGATCAACGAACGGACCCGCTATATCGGATTTCGCGACCCCGCGCTCGATGGCCCGGTCGGGCTGTACGTTGCCCCGAAGGTCGATCGCCGGCGCGCGCTCTTGGACAACACCGGCGCGGTGCTGCAAACCGTCGGCGAAGCCGACCTGACGTGGCGCGGCTTCCGTTACGATGTCTACGCGTTGCAAAGGCTGACCGGCTGGAAGCCGGTGCTATCGCCCCCGGCCGGCGACGCGTTTTACGTCGCCAGCCCCAACTAGAGCGTTTTCGAGCGAAGTGGACGCCGGTTCGCGTGAAGAAAACGCGTCAAAACGAGAGTCCAGAGATTCGGGCTCTGATTTAATCAGAGCCCGAATCTCTGAGGGCCTACGCCAGCGCCTTCAAGGCCGACCGGCCGGCATACTTCGCCTGGTCGCCGAGCTGCTGCTCGATGCGCAACAGCTGGTTGAACTTGGCGGTGCGGTCGGAACGCGACAGCGAACCGGTCTTGATCTGCCCGCAATTGGTGGCGACGGCGAGGTCGGCGATGGTTGAATCTTCGGTCTCGCCAGAGCGGTGCGACATCACGGAGGTGTAGCCGTATTTGTGGGCGAGCTCGACAGCTGCGAGCGTTTCGGTCAGCGTGCCGATCTGGTTGACCTTGATCAGGATCGAATTGGCGCGGCCGTTCTTGATGCCGTCGGCAAGGCGGGTGACGTTGGTGACGAACAGATCGTCGCCGACCAGCTGGCACTTGCTGCCGATCGCGTCGGTCAGCTCCTTCCAGCCCTCCATGTCGTCCTCGGACATGCCGTCCTCGATGCTGACGATCGGATAGCGGGAGACGAGATCGGCAAGATACTTGACCTGCTCTGAGCGCGAGCGCGTCTTGTTCTCGCCGCCATAGACGTAGGCGCCTTCCTTGAAGAATTCGGTGGACGCGCAGTCGAGGCCGAGCATGACGTCGCCTCCCGCCTTGTAGCCGGCCTTGCCGATCGCGGTCATGACGAACTCGAGCGCAGCATCGGCCGACGGCAGGTTCGGCGCGAACCCCCCCTCGTCGCCGACATTGGTGTTGTGGCCGGCCTTCTTCAATTCGCCGCGCAGCGTGTGGAAGATTTCAGAGCCGCAGCGCAGCGCCTCGGCGAAGCTGGTCGCGCCGACCGGCAGGATCATGAATTCCTGGAAATCGATCGGATTGTCGGCGTGCACGCCGCCATTGATGATGTTCATCATCGGCACCGGCAGCGTCCGCGCCGAGGTGCCGCCGACGTAACGGTACAGCGGCATGTCGAACGATTCGGCGGCCGCCTTGGCGCAGGCCAGCGAGACGCCGAGGATGGCGTTGGCGCCGAGCCGGCTCTTGTTCGGTGTGCCGTCGAGATCGATCATGATCTGGTCGATCGCGACCTGGTCCTCGACGGAGTAGTCGTTGAGCGCCTCGAAGATCTCGCCGTTGACGGCCGCGACCGCCTTCTGCACGCCCTTGCCGAGATAGCGCGATTTGTCGTCGTCGCGCAGTTCGACCGCCTCATGCGCGCCGGTCGAGGCGCCCGACGGCACCGCAGCACGGCCGATCGACCCATCCTCCAGCACCACATCGACCTCGACCGTGGGATTGCCGCGGCTATCCAGGATTTCGCGGCCGATGATGTCGATAATGGCAGTCATGAGAACCTCTTTTGACAGGGAGGGGGTCGGATGGCCGAGCTTCTACCGCAATGCATCGGAACGGAAAAGGCCGGGTGACGGCAGGCGCGACGAATTCGGAGCCCATTATTTCGACACCGCGCGGCCGGCTGGCTGCATCAGATCGCGATGCCGGTCGCTGCAGGCCCATCTTCATGGCCGATATTTAATCCGCAGACTCCGAACCGGCGAGACGGCCTGCCGCGACGGACGAGCAGACCGCCGCAAGGCAAGCCACACAACATGCAGGTCGCGAAATGCCGTCATTCAACTTCGAATCGATCGATGTCCCCGCCGCAGCGGGAACTTATAGCTATATCGGCGTGACCGGCGTCGACGCCGCCGGCGATGCCGTCGGCTATTACGGCTATGTCGACGGCGACGACGACGCTTATTGGCACGGCTTCATCGCCGCGACCCCCAATGGGGCCACTTTCGATCCCCCCGGCTCGACCAGTACAGACGTTAACGGCGTCACGCCCGGCGGCGAAATCTTCGGCGACTACACCTACCTCAACAAGGAGCATGGCTACGTCGACAACAACGGCGTCGTCACGACCATCGACATACTGCTCGCCAACAGCACGACGGTCACCGGCATCACCGTATCAGGCGAGATTTACGGAAACTTTGCCGGCAACAATGCAGTTTCCGGCTTCATCGACAACAATGGTAACTATTCCGTCGTCCAGGTTGCCGGGGCCGCCGCCACGACCGTGGCCGCCATCAATGCCGCGGGCGAGATCGTCGGGACCTATTCCGACTCGAGCTACATCTCACACGGCTTTGCCAGGGTCGGCGGCGTCACCACGACAATCAACGCCCCTAACGCATACTCCACCAGCGTGGTCGGCGTCAGCGGCAACGGCACCGTGGTCGGAAACTTCCAGGACCTATCGAACAACCAGCACGCCTTCATCGACAGCAACGGCGTCGTCACGCAGTTCGATATCGCCGGATCCACCGAAACTCAAATCAACGCCATCACCGACAGCGGCGAAATCGGCGGCTGGTACCTCGACGTATCAGGACATGTTCACGGCTTCACCGACCAAGGCGGGACCATCACGACGGTCGACGTTCCCGGATCAACCCAAACCAACATCACGGGCGTCAATTCTAACGGCGAAATCTTCGGGTATTACGAAGATGCCAGCTTCCAGCAGCATGGCTTTGTCGGCAATCCGGTGCCGACCGTCATCGAAGCACTCGGGTCAACCAGCCTGGTGCAGGCTGGAAATGTCTATGACCTCAATCCTGTCGCCGGCGGCACCGGGCCGACGATGAAGTATCAGGGGTCAGCGATCACCGTCGACGAGTTCGCGGGTTGGTCACCGATCGGCGCTGAAGCGACGTCTACCGGATATGATGCGGCCTGGAAGCTCGCCGGCGCCGATCAATATACGGTCTGGGCCACCGACGCCAACGGCAACGATACCGTCCAATTGCTCAATTCCGTCTCCGGCAGCAGCGCAGCGCTGGAAGCCCTGGAGACGACCTTCCATCAGGACCTCAATGGCGATGGTGTGATCGGCATTCCCTCGACGACGATCGAGTCGTTCGGATCGACGAGTTTGGTGCAGTCCGGAAATGTCTATGATCTCGATCCTGTCGCCGGCGGCACCGGACCGACGCTGAAATACCAGGGATCAGCGATCACGGTCGGCGAGTTCGCGGGCTGGTCGCCGATCGGCGCTGACGCAACCTCAACCGGATATGATGCGGCCTGGAAGCTCGCCGGCGCCGATGAGTATACGGTCTGGGCCACCGACGCCAATGGCAATGATACGGTCAAGCTGGTCGATTCCGTCTCCGGCAGCAGCGCAGCGTTGGAGACCCAGGAGACGACCTTCCATCAGGATCTCAATGGCGATGGTGTGATCGGCATTCCCTCGACGACGATCGAGTCGCAGGGATCGACGAGTCTCGTCCAGTCCGCGAATGTCTACGATCTCGATCCTGTCGCCGGCGGCACCGGGCCGACGCTGAAGTACCAGGGGTCGGCGATCACGGTCGGCGAGTTTCCCGGCTGGTCGCCGATCGGCGCTGAGGCAACTTCAACCGGATATGATGCCGCGTGGAAGCTCGCCGGGGCCGATGAGTATACCGTCTGGGCCACCGACACCAACGGCAATGACACCGTCAAGCTGGTCGATTCCGTCCCCGGCAGCAGCACAGCGCTGGAGGCGCTGGAGACCAGCTTCCACCAGGATCTCAATGGCGACGGCGTGATCGGCGCAGCCGCGACCATCAACTCTGGTGCGATGCTCGAGATTTCGGCTGCCAGTTCGGTATCGATTACGTTTGGTGGCGCAACAGGAAAATTGACCCTCGACCACTCCACGACATTCACCGGCGAGATCATCGGCCTCACCGGCACCGGCAGCCCGGCGAGCTCGGACCAGATCGATCTCAAGGACATCGCGTTCGGCGCGGGAACCACTGAATCGTTCAGCGGCAATTCGGCCGGCGGCACCCTCACCGTCAGCGACGCCGCGCATGACACCGCCAGCATTGCGCTGGTGGGAAACTATACAGCTTCGACGTTCACGCTCTCCAACGACGGCTCCGGCGGCACGTTGGTGATCGATCCGCCCAAGACCGCGAGCGGCAATGCTGCCACAGGCGGACAGCCGCAGCCGGACAGTTTCAATTTCAATTCCAGCTCCACTCCTCAAACCGCTGCTCAGTCACCCTCCGTGACAGTCGGAGGATCGGCCAGCGATCACTTCGTGTTTCAGCCCGGCAATGGCGTCGACCATTCCGGAAATGCTCTCGCGTTCACCGATCTCTCTTCGGCGCCCGCCAACGAGCATTTCGCGGCAATTCTGCATGACGCGCAGCCCCTGTTCGGGGGCGCGAATGGCGACCCGGGCTTCGTCGATTTTGGCGATCACAACAGCCTGACGGCCCATTTAACCGATCTCTCCAGCCACAACTTCTTCCACTAGTTTCTCGCAGTTGGATCGCGTAAGAGCCGAAGCTGTCATTCGCACCCGTTTGCGAACGGCAGTTTCGAATGTCATAGTTCGTGTTCACTGCTAGAGGCGGTGGAATGCGTCGGACTCTGAGAGATCGCTGAAACGATGAAACGCCCCCTGCAACTCGGCCGTGCGGTCGAATGGCCGCAAAGCCCCGAGAAAGCGACGCTCGACCGCGTGCCCAATCCGCAAGCCGGAACCGATTATCTGGTGCGTTTTGCGATTCCGGAATTCACCTCGATCTGCCCGGTGACGGGACAGCCGGATTTTGCGCATCTGGTTATCGACTACGTGCCGGGCCGCTTTCTGCTCGAATCCAAATCGCTGAAGCTCTACGCCGCGAGTTTCCGCAACCATGGTGCGTTCCACGAGGACTGCACAGTGATGATCGGCAAACGCATCGCTGGCGAGATCAAGCCGAAATGGCTGCGCATCGGCGGCTACTGGTATCCGCGCGGCGGCATCCCGATCGACGTGTTCTTCCAGACCGGCCGGCTGCCGAAGGGCCTCTGGGTCCCCGACCAGGGCGTCGCACCCTACCGCGGGCGGGGCTAGCCCGCAGCGCGCGACGACGTCCGGTGATGCTGGACGCGCGGCGGCTCGCGTCGTTGTGCTTCACCGATCGTCACGGCACGGCAGCAAAACAATCACATCCGGCAACGCTCAGTCATGCAGCGTCGTTTCTCGCGCTGCATGATTTTGCGACAACGCTTCCGTGATGCGCTCGCAACGCGCGCGAAGCGATTGAGCGATCAAGCGAATTCACAACACCAAATAAGTTCCGGGTTCTTTAGAAAATTTTACGCGGCGGATCGTCACATACACGTCGTCGGCCATGTGTTTCTTCCCGTTTCTCACGTGACAACCAGGGAGGATCGACATGGTCACGATCAGCTGGATGAAAACCTTCGCATCGGGCGCGCCGATTGGCGCAACGGCTCCCGACTCCATCACGACCGCGAACGGAACCATCTTCGTCGAATACGGCAACGGCGCGGATTCCACCGGCGCCGGCGGCTCGAGCACGATCGTGCAATACGACAAGAATGGCGATGTCGAGCAGAAGTACACGATTGCAGGGTCCGTCGATGGGCTGAAATACAATCCTTACACCGGACAGATCTGGGCACTGCAGAACCAGGACGGCAATTCCACGCTGACGCTGATTGATCCCGTCACCCACAAGGTGACCGGTCCGCTGAGCTTTGCCAATCCGTCCGCGACGAGCGGCTATGACGACGTCGTGTTCAAGGGCGACAGGGTGTTCCTGAGCTACACCAATCCGAACGGCACCGGCGATCCGACGCTGGTGGAATTGCTCAACGGTGACCATCCGCGCGGCACGCTGCTGACCGCGACGATACTGACCGACGGTGCCATGGGCCTCGACACGGTTACCGGCAAGACCGAGGTCGTTCCGCAGACGGATCCGGATTCGCTGAAGCTCGCCCCGAATGGCGATCTGATCTTCTCCAGTGGCGCCGACGGCTCAATCATCGATATCCAAAATCCCGGAACGGCCAGCCAGGCGATCTCATTCACGCCGATCACGGGAATCCCCGCCGGCTCCGTCGGCAATGCCGGCCTCGATGACGTGATCAAGTCCAGCGCGACGGCGGGCACATTCTACATCACCGACACCAAATCGGGGAACGTCTACTCGTTCCACGCCAGCGGCCTCAACACCAACGACTACTACGCGTCGGTCGCGAGCCTAGGCGGCTTTGGCCAGGTCGATCCGACCACCGGCGCCTTCACGCCGATCGTCACCGGACCGAATTTTGCCTCCGCGCACGGCCTGATCTTCATTCCGGATAAGCATGCGCCGCAGGTGGCGCATGTCGATTCGATTCATACGTTCGCCAGCGCCCCCAATGGCGTGACCGGGCTCGACTCGATCACGCTCGCCGGCAAGTACGTCTTCGTGGAATACGGCAATGGCGTCGACTCGACGGGTGCGGTGCCGGGCGACAGCACGATCATCCAGTACGATCAGGCCGGGCACTTTGTGCATGCCTATTCGATCGAGGGATCGGTCGACGGGCTGAAGTACAATCCCGAAACCGGGATGGTCTGGGCATTGCAGAACCAGGACGGCCGCTCCTCGCTGTCACTGATCGATCCCAACACGCAGAAGGTCACGGCGCATTTCGACTATGCCAACCCGTCTACCTCGCGCGGATATGACGACGTCGTGTTCAAGGGCAACGATGTGTTCCTGAGCTACACGAACCCGACCGGCAACGGCGATCCGACCATCGTCAAGCTGTTGAACGGCACGAACCCGAAGCCCGGCGATCTCCTCACCACCGCCCCGGTGCTGCTCGACGGCGCCATGGGATATGACTCCGTGACCGGCAAGATGGAGCTCGTGCCGCAGGCCGATCCGGATTCGCTGAAGCTCGCCCCCAACGGCGATCTGATCTTCTCCAGCGGCGACGACGGCACGATCATCGATATCCAGAATCCCGGCACGTCCAAACAGGCGATTGCCTTCACCCCGATCCAGGGACTTCCCGCCGGGGGCGGCGCCGGCCTGGACGACGTCATCAAGCCGAGCGCGACGTCGGGCACCTTCTACATTTCGGACGCGAAGGACGGCCACGTCCTGTCGGTGCATATGAGCGGCCTCGACCCCAACGCATACTATGCGTCCGTCGGCGCATTTGGCGCCTTCGGTCAGGTCGACGAGAACACCGGCGCCTTCACCGCGCTGGTGTCGCAGGACAATGCACCGGGCTTCACCTTCGGTTCGCCTCATGGCGTGGTGTTCGTGCCCGACAAGAATGCGGCTCCGTTTCCGCATATCGACTCGGTCAAGACCTTCCAGGCTCCCCTCGACGGCTCCACCCAGCCGGATTCCGTCACCACCGCCCACGGCTCGACCTTCGTCGAATATGGCAATGGCGCGGATTCGACCGGTGCCGGCGGCTCGAGCACGATTGTCCAGTACGACAAGCACGGCGATATCGAGTTCAGCTATTCGATTCCTGGATCGGTCGATGGCCTGAAATACAACGCCGCCACGGGCGAGATCTGGGCCCTGCAAAACCAGGACGGCAATCCCACCCTGACGCTGATCGACCCGGAGAGGCATGCGGTCTCGGCGCCGCTCAGCTACGCCGATTCGTCGGCCAGCCGCGGCTACGACGACGTGGTGTTCAAGGGCGACAAGGTGTTCATGAGCTACACCAACCCGGTCAATCCGGGCGATGCGACCGTGGTTCAGCTCCTCAACGGAGATCACCCGACGGGGACGCTGACCACCAAGCCGATCCTCGCATTTGGCAACACCGGGTTCGATACCGTGACCGGCAAGATCGAGGCCATGCCGCAAAACGATCCCGACTCGCTGAAGCTCGCGCCAAATGGCGACCTGCTGCTGTCGAGCGGCGACGACGGCACCATCATCGACATCAGGGACCCCGGCACCAATCACCAATGGGTGTCGTTCACGCAGGTGGCCGGCGTCGGCGCCAAGGCCGGCCTCGACGACGTCATCGAGCCAGGCGCCAAATCCGGCACCTTCACCCTGACGGATTCGGCGACCAACAAGGTCTTCTCGTTCCATGCGACAGGGCTGAACCCCGACGATTTCTACGCCTCGGTCGGAAGCCTGAAGGCGTTCGTTCAGGTCGACCCGCACACCGGCGCCTTCACGCCGCTGCTGTCCGCCGACAACGCGCCGGGGTTCAACTTCAGTTCGCCGCATGGCGTCAGCTTTACACCCGATCCGTCGCCGGCTCCGGCGGTTGCGGCCGTCGATCACATCGCCGCGTCGGTCGGGGCCACCGGCGATGGCTTCGTATTCGGCAACGGCGGCAACGCCGGTCACGCGACCGACAACGCTCCGCCCGCCTTCTTCGGAGGCCTCTCACACGTGGATGTGCTTGCGCAGCTTGCGTCCGACGCCTCCCAAACGTCGCACAGCCTTGACGCTCAGCACGACGCTTCGGCGATCCATGCCACGATCGACATGCATGCCTTCCATCTGATCTAGCGGTCGGACGCATAATGATGGGCTGCGAGGGGATGATCTCCTCGCAGCCTCTTGCTCTCATCGGTTTGCGCGCGCATCCGCCGGCCGCGTCTGACGCAGGAATTTGGCGCAGACAAATCCAAGCACGATGATGATGGCCGCCGCGCTCATCAGCGTCGCCGACTTGCCGGCATGCTGCAGCCCAAACCCAAAGGCGATCGGGCCGACGGTCTGGCCCATGAAAAAGAAGAACGAATGCAGCGACAGCGCGGTCGCGCGCGCTTCGACGGATAGCTCGCTGGCGAACACCTGCAGGCAGCCGTGGATCATGTAGAAGCCCCAGCCCATCACCAGCAGGCTCAGCATCTGCGGCTTCCAGGTCAGGCCGAACGCGACCGCCCCGAGTTGCATGCCGACCAGCGTGGCGCCGACGATCATCATGCCCCGCATCCCGAGCCATGGCAGCAGCCGCGCCACCGTCAGCGTGTAGAACAGCCCGCCGATGGCAAAGCCCGCAATGACGATGCCGGCGATCGACAGCGAGGTTTCGCCGAGTTCGAACAGGAACGCGGCGATGAAGGGAAACAGCCCGAGCACGCAGCAGCCCTCGATGAAGACCGCCGAATAGCAGATCCGCGCATTGGGGTTGGTGAAGATGGTGCGGTAGCCGTGCCGGAGCGCGGTGAGACTCGTCCGCGGCGGATGCGCCAGCGCCGCGCCGCGAAAGCCCGCCGCCACGGCCATCGCGACGATGATCACGAGGCCGCCGAGCACGGCGAGCACGCCGCGCCAGCCGAGCAGATCGCCGATCAACCCGGAGGCCGTCGCACCGAGCAGGTTTCCGGTCATCGAGCCGGCCAGCGTCCGCCCGATCGCAAGCTGCCGCTTGTCGGGTCCGACCAGATCAGAGGTCAGCGACAGCGCCACCGGAAACACGCCGCCCGAGCCGATGCCGGCGAGAATGCGGGTCACGAACAGCATCGGGAACGAGGTCGAGAGAGCACCGAGGATGTTGGCGACGCCGAGCAGCACGAGGCAGATCGTCATCAGCCGCGCCTTGCCGAACAGATCGGCGGCGGCGCCGATCGCGGGCTGGATGATCGCGAAGGTGAAGGCGAACACCGCGGCAAAGCTCGCGGCGGTCGCGATGTTGATGCCAAAGTCCTCGGCGACGTGCGGCAGCACCGGATCGAGCGCGCGCACCGACAGGCTCGCCGCGAACGTCGCCAGTGTGATGATGTTGAGGACCGGCGGCATGCCGCTCTTTGCGGTCACGTCGGCATCCGCCCCGTCAGGCCGCGGACTTGGCGAGTGCGTCGAATTCCATCAGCCGCCGGACCAGGGATTCGAAGTCGCGCAGCGGCACCATGTTCGGACCGTCGGACGGCGCATGGTCGGGATCGGGATGGGTCTCGATGAATACGCCGGCGACGCCGACCGCGACCGCCGCACGCGCCAGTACGGGGACGAATTCGCGCTCGCCGCCCGACGACGCCCCCTTGCCGCCCGGCTGCTGCACCGAATGCGTTGCGTCGAAGATCACGGGTGCGCCGGTGGTGCGCGCCAGGATCGGCAGCGCGCGCATGTCCGAGACCAGCGTGTTGTAGCCGAACGACGCGCCGCGCTCGGTGACGAGCACATTGGCGTTGCCGGCACTGGTGATCTTTGTGACGACATTGGCCATGTCCCACGGCGCCAGGAATTGGCCCTTCTTGACGTTGACGACCTTGCCGGTCGCAGCCGCCGCCAGCAGCAAATCGGTCTGCCGGCACAGGAAGGCCGGGATCTGCAGCACGTCGACCGCCTGCGCCACCTCGGCGCATTGGCTGGCCTCATGCACGTCGGTCAGCACCGGCAGCCCCACCGAGGCGCGGATCTCGGCAAAAATCGGCAACGCCTGCGCCAGGCCGATGCCGCGCGCGGCTGATCCGCTGGTGCGGTTGGCCTTGTCGAACGAGGTCTTGTAGACCAGCCCGATCCCGAGCCTGACAGCGATTTCCTTCAGCGCGGCGGCGACTTCAAGCGCGTGCGCGCGGCTCTCGAGCTGGCAGGGACCGGCGATGATCTGTAGCGGCAGCGCATTGCCAAATTTGACCGACCCGGCGGCAACGACGGGTGCGGCGGCTTGCGCGGAAACGTGACTGGTCAAAATGCTGCTTCCTTTTGCCGGCGACCATGCAACCCCGTTGGTGATGGATCAAGCCATCTCGCGAAATACCGGGGTACGCCGACGCCGTGGGGTCTCTATGGCATCACATTCATGCCATAACCACCCTTATAGCCACTCTGGGAATGATGGCAGGAGGGCTCAATGCGCATACCGCTTGTGATCGGAGCTGTCGTCGCCTTGTCCGCGATTTCGGGTCTGGCGCACGGTCAGAACGCCAGCCAACCCGGCGTCGTCACCGGCGGAGCCTCCGGCGTGATCGTCGACGGCAAGCCGGCCGCGCGCAGCGGCGACACCACCAGCAATGGCGGTCCGCTCGTCGAAGGCGTGCCCAACGTCCTGATCAACGGCAAGCCGGCGGCGGTCGTCGGGGACCGCACGCATTGCGGCGGCAAGGCTATCACGGGCAGCCACGGCGTCTTCATCAATGGCAAACCGATGGTCCGCGAAGGCGATCAGACCTCAGGCTGCGCGGAGTAGTTCGGCTAGGTCGCAGTGCAACTACCGTCATTGCGAGGAGCGATAGCGACGAAGCAATCCATGCTTCCATGCATGCGGCACGGTGGATTGCTTCGCTTCGCTCGCAATGACGCGGATAGGTCCGCACCGCGCCCGCGCTACGTCACTTGACCGACGAGAACGCGGTCGGCACCAACAGCTGGTTGACGATGTTGAGAACGATCTGGCCGTCCTCCTCGGTCTTGGCGCGCGCGGTGATCCATTCCGGGTCGGACGCGAACGCAGCCCATTTCTTGTCGCGATCGGCAAGCGATTCCCAGGCCAGCAGATAGGTCAGCTCCTGGTTGGATTCGCCGACCAGCGTCGTGAAGAAGCCGGCCTGCTTGATGCCATGCTTTTCCCAAAGCTTCAGCGTGATCGTCTCGAAGCGCTTCAGCAGCGCCGGCAACCGGCCCGGCAGGCAGCGATAGACGCGGCTTTCGTAGATCATTGGTGGTTCTCCCTTGAGTGTTGTGCGGGGGCGGTTATAGCGAGCGGGTTCCGCACTGTCTTGAGGGGCGGCAACATGGCACCCTTGCTCGCCCGGCGGCAGCCTTGCTCGCCCCGCCGGGACGGTATCCCGCAATGCTGCCGCAATGTTACTGGCCCTAGAACGGACCGTTTCCGGAGCTGGATCTGACGACATGCGGATATTGCTGGTTGAAGACGAAGCCGAGATGGCGGCGGCGCTGTCGCAGGCGTTGAAGGGTTACGACATGGTGTTCGACCATGTGCCGACGCTTGCCGAGGCCGAAGAGGCGATCTCCGCGGACGTGCATGGCGCGGTGTTGCTCGACCGCCAGCTCCCCGACGGCGACGGGCTTACGCTGATCCCGAAACTGCGGGCCCGGGCCGAAGGCGTGCCGATCATTGTGCTGACTGCGCGCGGCGAGCTTGCGGATCGTATCGCCGGCCTCGACCGCGGCGCGGACGATTATCTGGCAAAGCCCTTCGCCGTGGAGGAATTGTTGGCGCGGCTGCGCGCAGTGCTGCGGCGTCCCGCCGGCCTGCAGCTCGAGAGCATCAAAGCCGGCCGCCTCGCCTTCGATTGCAGCCATCGCGAGGTGAGCGTCGACGGCCGCCCGCTCGACCTGCCACGGCGCGAGCTATTGGTGCTGGAAGCGCTGCTGCGGCGCATGGGCCGCACCGTGCTGCGCTCGGCGCTGGAAGAGGCGGTCTACAATTTCGACGACGAGATCCAGTCGAACGCGCTCGACACCCACGTCTCGCGTCTGCGGCGCAAGCTTGCCGAGGCCGAGGCCGGCGTCGAGATCCACAGCATCCGCGGCGTCGGCTATCTGTTGAAGCAGATCCAATGAGCGCGCATGCCGAGCCGTATTGCCTGCGATCGCGGCTGAGCTGGCGGCTGATCTCGCTGCAGGCCGGGCTATTGGTCGCGCTGGCCGCGCTCGTGATCGGCGCGGTGTGGAGCTCGGGCCTGCCGATCATCGAACGTGACGAAGATCGCGTCATGGACGTCGTGCAATGGGCGCTCGGGCGCGACGCCCAGGGCAGCCTGTTCCTGCGTCCGACCGCGGAGCTAAAGCAACTGCGGGAGGACTCGCCCGACCTCTGGTTCCTGGTGCGCGACCGGCAGGGCCACACGCTCTCCGAAGGCGCGGTGCCGGATGAATTCACCGCGATCGGCGACGCGCTCGACCACATCAGCCAGGCCCGCCTCGGCTGGCAGATGTTCGAGGACGATCCACGCAAGCCGCCGGTGCGGATGAAGCGCGTCAACACCGATGCCGGCAATATGCAGATCATGACGGCCACACAGGGACCAATGTCCGGCGCCAAGGCATTGTTCGGGACCTCGCTGACGTTACTCGCTATCGCCCTGCCCGGCCTGCTCCTGATGGCCGCCGCGACACTGGTGGCGACGCCGATGGTGGTGCGGCGCGCCTTCGCCGGGCTCGATACGACCGCGGACCAGGCCCGCGCGATCGATTTCCGCCAGCGCGGCAGCCGGCTGTCCGCCGACCACCTTCCCCGTGAGGTCGCGCCGCTGGTTGCCGCCATCAACGATGCGCTGAAGCGGCTCGATGACGGCTATTCGCGCCATCAGCGCTTCGTCGCCGACGCGGCGCACGAATTGCGCACACCGATCGCGATCCTCAACACGCGGCTGGAATCGCTGCCCGAGGGGCCGGAGAAAACCCGGCTGCTCGAGGACGCCGCCCGGCTCGCGACACTGGCCGAGCAATTGCTCGACATCCGGCGCGTCGACCAGTGCCGCAATCCTTTCGCCCGCGTCGATCTCGTCGCGGTCGCACGGAACGTCGCGGCCGATCTCGCGCCGCTTGCGATTGCCGCCGGCTATGAGTTGTCGCTCGAGACCGTGACCGAACCCGTCGAGACGCTTGGCGACCGCGCCGCGCTCGAGCGCGCGCTGACCAATCTGGTGCAGAATGCGATCCAGCACGGTGGCCGGCGCGGCACGATCACGATCCATGTTGGCCGGGCCGCGACGATTGACGTCACTGACGAAGGCGACGGCATTCCGCCCGACCAGCGTGCGCTAATCTTCGATCCGTTCTACCGGCTGGCGCCGCTCGATCGCGGCGCCGGTCTCGGACTCAACATGGTGCGCGAGATCGCGCGGCTGCATGGCGGTCATGTCGCTGTTCTCGACGGGCCGAACGGCGGTGCGTGCTTTCGATTGACGCTGCCCCCTGCTCCGCTTGTCGATTGATTCCGTCAGCAACCACGCAATGCTGTCGCAATGCTGACCCTGCAAAAGGGATCACGCCTCAGAGTCGGGGCGCGATCAAACTCTTTGCCGGGAACGCCAATGTCACACGACTTCCTCTCCTTCTTCACCGCCTGGATGGCGGCACCTAGCCGCGTCGGTGCGATCGCACCCTCGGGCGCAGCCCTCGCCGAATTGATCACGCGAGACATCACGGCCAACACCGGACCGGTCCTCGAGCTCGGTCCGGGAACGGGTGCGTTCACCTATCAATTGCTGAAGCGCGGGCTTCACCAGCAGGATCTCACGCTGGTCGAGTACGGCTCGGATTTCATGCGGCTGTTGCAGCTCCGCTTTCCCGGCGCGCGCGTGCTCTGGATGGACGCAGGCCGCCTGGCATCGGAACGGCTGTTCGAGGGCGCGCCGGTCGGCGCCGTCGTCAGCGGGCTGCCGCTGCTCAACATGTCGCCGCGCAAGGTGATCTCGATCGTCGGCGGCGCGTTTAGCTATGTCAGGCCCGGCGGGGCGTTCTATCAATTCACCTACGGCATGCGCTGCCCGGTGCGGCGGCCGATCCTCGACCGGCTCGGCCTGCGCGCGACGCTGGTCGATCGCGCGATCCTCAACATACCGCCGGCCGCGGTCTACCGGCTGACGCGACGCCCGCAATCGAGGTTGCTCGGATGGAACGCAGCGTCGCAGCATCCGGACCGGATCGGAGATCAGGCGGTCGAGACGCGACAGCGGACCGCCGTATCCGCCTGACATGGCCTTAGGCCTTATTCGGCCGCTTGCGGGTCCTGACCTGCCGCAGCGGCAAGTTCGAGAATGCTGCGGCCATGGCGCTCGATCTCGTCGAGCGCAATCTGGACGTCGAGTTCGAGCTTCGCGTCCACCATCAGCTTGGGCCTGTTCACCTCGCCACAATGCGGGCAATGGCGCTCGCCGAGCGACATGTACTCGTAGCACGATTGGCACAGACCGAGCCGCCCGCGCTTGCGCGGCTTGTCGTCCAGGCCGATCGAGCGCGGCGCGCGCGAACCGTCCTCATGCTCCAGCCTGACTTCGAAACGGCCGACCGCGAATGGTTCGTCCGGCGCGTCCGCGACCTTCACGATTCGCTCACGCAACCCGCGCCGCGCCAGCGTGGTCGCCCGATAATAACAATAGGGATTATCGCCGCGGCGCCCTTCGAGGACGTGCGACACCCAGGTGCAGCCACCCCGGCACACATTCCAGTAGTAGCAGGAACCGCAGAAGCTTCGGCCGCGATTGCCGTCACGCCTGACGTTCCGGGACTCCAGCGCCTTAAGGGCTTCCTCGATCGTGCTGGTCCGCGTCTCGCCGCCCGCGAAATGCGATTTCGGCAGCGAAGGACAGCTCTTGATGGTGCCGTCGGCCTCCAGGCCCAACGTCGTCTCGCCGGCCGTGCAGCCGCCCCAATGGGTGACATCGTCGGTCAGCGACCGCCAGTAGGCTTCGTGCCGTCCGAAATAGCCGATGCTGTTGCCGGGCAGCAGGCGGAGACCGACGTCGCGGCCCCGATGATAGAGCTCGGCGAGCTTGTCGACGACGTCGACGATCTGGTGGGGCTGCAGCAGCATCTCGCTGTTGTCGACCGCGTTGCCCATCGCGACCGTGAGCTGGACCTGCCAATATTTCGCGCCGGCGGCCACGATCTCATCGAAGATGCCGTCCAGCTCTCGCATCGAACGGAGATTGATCTGGCTGTTGACGCCGGGCTCGATGCCGACCTCGCTGACCCATTTGATCGCCTGGATCGCCTGGTCGTGACTGCCCTTCACGCCGCGCAATTCGTCATGCAGATCGCGAAGCCCGTCGAGCGAAATGCCGATCGCGCGGACGCCCGCCGCGTACGCGGCGGCGATGCGCTCCCGGGTCAGCCCACGCGCTCCGGTCTGCAATCCGCAATGCATGCCGAGCCTGGCAATCTCGGCGGCGATCTCCAGCCAATCCTTGCGCAGATAGGCTTCGCCGCCGATCAATGTGATTTCGCGCGTTCCTACCGCGGCGAGTTGCCTGACGACGTCAAGGCATTCGGCCGTCGAAAGTTCGTTCGCGCGCCGCTTTCCGGCGCGCGAACCGCAATGTCCACATTTGAGATTGCAGGCGAGCGTGATTTCCCAGACCACATGGACCGGAACATGGGTCTTCCGGTCGCGCGCGGATCGCACGCGAAGCGAGTGCGGGGCCGGCCTCTCGGCTGGCTCGCCGGCGACGCCGTTCGGATTGCGCATTCCCGCGCGCTACTTCTTTTTCTTCGCCTTGGTCTTGAGATCGCGCTCGCGCGACTTGATCTCTTTCTCCAGCGTCCGCAGCGAGCCCTTGAGATCGCCCTGCGACTGCAGCAGCGCGTGCGCGTGGTCGCGGAGAACCTTGAGGTCCTCGAGCTTGGTTCGCGGATTCTTCAGCGCCTGATTGATGGCGGTACCATAGGCAACAATGATCATGGCAATTCCTCCAAACATTTACAGGTTGTATAATTAGCGTATGATTGCATAAGTTGAGAAGAGTGTCCAGCGAACGCCGATGACCCATCACCTTCTCGGAACCGTCCGAGCCTTTCACGAGGGAACCGAGGAACTCTCCGATGCAGCGATCGAGCGCGCGCTAAGAATTGCGCGCACGGGGCAACAGCCGGGCGGGCTCACCAGCCTGCTGCGTCGCTTTGGAAACCAGAATTTTTCTTTTGCCGGCACCTCGTTTCGCGAAATCCGCGAAATCGTCCGCTGTGTCGCACCTGAGCCCGACAAGTTATTCTGCGATGCCGGCGCGGGCTACGGCCACGTGGTGTTCTACCTCGCCTGCGTCACCGACTGCCGCGTTCGCGCGATCGAGATTGTCCCGCAACGTTGCGCCGCGATGCTGCGAACGCAACGCCAGCTCGGCCTCACCGATGTCGACGTCGTCCACGGCGACGCACTCGTGGCGAGCTACCAGGACGTCAGCTATTTGTTTCTGAACAATCCCTTCTTCCCCGACCTCGCCCGGCAATTCGTGCGCAAGCTGGTCGTGTCGGGGGCGGCAGGGCTGACCGTGATCGCCATCAACAACATCGTCGATGTGCTGCGCGACCACACGGCGTTCACCGAGCTCAACGTCGACGCCGATATTCCGAACTATCGGTTCGGCGTCTTTCGCCTCCGGCACCTTGCGCAGGCCAAGGCGCGGACCAGAGCCGCTACACCAGCCGCGACTGCACCACGGCAGCCTGAATGAACGAGGCAAACAGCGGGTGCGGCTCGAAGGGCCGCGACTTCAGCTCGGGATGGAACTGGACGCCGATGAACCAGGGATGGTCCTCATACTCGACGATCTCGGGCAGCACGCCGTCGGGCGAGAGCCCTGAGAAGCGCAGGCCGTGCTGTTCGAGCCGGTCCTTGTAGGCGGTGTTGACCTCGTAGCGATGGCGGTGCCGCTCGGAAATCTCGGTCGCGCCGCCATAGACCTGCGAGACGCGACTGCCGCGCGTCAGGGCCGCCGGATAGGCGCCGAGCCGCATGGTGCCGCCGAGATCGCCGGCCTTCGAGCGCTTCTCCAGCTCGTTGCCGCGTAGCCATTCCGTCATCAGGCCGACCAGCGGCTCCTTGGTCGGGCCGAACTCGGTCGAGTTGGCGTCCTCGATGCCGACCAGATTGCGTGCCGCCTCGATGACAGCCATCTGCATGCCGAAGCAGATGCCAAAATACGGCACATTGCGTTCGCGCGCGAACTGCGCCGCGCGGATCTTGCCCTCGGCGCCGCGCTGGCCGAAGCCGCCGGGGACCAAGATGCCGTTGACGTGCTCCAGGAACGGCGCCGGGTCCTCGTTCTCGAACACCTCGCTCTCGATCCAGTCGAGATTGACCTTCACCTTGTTGGCGATGCCGCCATGCGACAATGCCTCGATCAACGATTTGTAGGCATCCTTCATGCCGGTGTATTTGCCGACGATCGCGATCGTCACTGCGCCTTCCGGATTGCGGACGCGCTCGTTGATGACGTTCCAACTCTGCAGCGCCGGCGGAATTTTTGCGGTGATGCCGAACGCAGCCAGCACCTCGTCGTCGAGGCCCGCGGCATGATAGGCCTCGGGGACGGCGTAGATGTTGTCGACGTCGCGTGCCTCGATCACGGCGCTTTCACGCACGTTGCAGAACAGGCCGAGCTTGCGCCGCTCCTCCTTGGGGATTTCGCGGTCGGTCCGGCACAACAAGATGTCCGGCTGAATGCCGATCGAGCGCAGCTCCTTGACCGAGTGCTGCGTCGGCTTTGTCTTGAGCTCACCGGCACTTGGAATGTACGGCAAAAGCGTCAGATGAATGTAGACCGCGTGGTCGCGCGGCAATTCGGTCTGGAGTTGCCGAATCGCCTCGAAGAACGGCAAGCCCTCGATGTCGCCGACGGTGCCGCCGATCTCCACCAGCACGAAGTCGTACTCGTCGTTGCCCGACAGCACGAACTCCTTGATCGCGTTGGTGACGTGCGGGACCACCTGGATGGTGGCGCCGAGATAGTCGCCGCGGCGTTCCTTGGTGATGATGTCCTGGTAGATGCGCCCGGTCGTGATGTTGTCGGCCTTGGTGGCCGGCCGCCCGGTGAAACGCTCGTAGTGGCCGAGATCGAGATCGGTCTCTGCGCCGTCGTCGGTCACGAACACTTCGCCGTGCTGATACGGCGACATCGTTCCGGGATCGAGGTTGAGGTAGGGGTCGAGCTTGCGGAGGCGGACCTTGTACCCGCGAGCCTGCAGCAGCGCGCCAAGTGCCGCCGATGCCAGACCCTTTCCGAGCGAAGAAACCACGCCGCCGGTGATGAAGATATACCGCGCCATGGGGCTTAACCTTTAATCCGACTGCCGCGATTCGCAAAACGAATCGCGATCCCCCGGCAAGCAATCTGCCGGGCTGTGGGTGACGTTAAACTGAGAGCGATTTCAGAGAAGTAATGGGGGTTTCTGATGCAGGATGCGAGAGGTGCGTCCTGCATGGCCACCCTGCTTTATTGCGACCGCGGCGCCTGCGGGCCGCCAGGGGCCTGCGGAGGCTGCTGTTCGTCGGACTTCTTCAGCGAATCGAGGATGCCGCCCGAGGTCGGCGCACTGATCGGTGCGGACGGTCCGGCTGGCTGCGACTGCGCCGGCGCACCGGTGCCGATGATCGAACTCGGCTGACGATTGTAGCCTGCGTACCAGGACAGGAACAGGCTGGTCACGAAGAAGCCCGCCGCCAGCACGGCGGTCGTCCGCGTCAACAGGTTCGCGGTGCCGCGGCTCGACATGAAGCCGGCGCCGCCACCCATGCCGAGGCCACCGCCTTCGGACTTCTGCAGCAGCACGGAGCCGATCAGAACGGTGACGATCATGAGATGAATAACGATAACGACAGTCTGCATCGCAAGCCTTCCGTCACAAGCCGCCAAGCGGCCAGACAAACGGCGCTATCGGCTTTGCGGGTTTCGTGAAGTCGCGCCCTGTTACACGATTGGACCGGGCGTTGTCACCCCCGAGATAGTCGCAGTGTTGACGATGGCAAGCAGCGCCGGCGGCTTGCTATCTCCATCTTGATCTGGGGCACCGATTTCCACTATACTGGACGAATGGATACTTTAATCGACGATCTCAGCCAACGCCTGGCACAGCGAATCAGGTTGGAACGCGACGGCAGGGGCTGGTCATTGGCAGATCTCGCCGAACATTCCGGCGTCTCCAAGGCCACGATCAGCAAGATCGAACGCGCCGAAGTCAGCCCCACCGCGGTCGTGCTGGTGCGGCTCGCCTCTGCCTTTGACCTCACCTTGGCCGGCCTGATGCTGCGCGCCGAGGGTCAGGGCGAGCGGCTGTCGCGCACCGCGGAGCAACCAGTCTGGCGCGATCCCCAGTCAGGGTATCTGCGCAAGCAGGTGTTCAGCCGCCCCGACCATCCGGTCGAGCTGGTGCGGGTCGAACTGCCGCCGAAGCAGCGCGTGACCCTGCCCGCCTCGTCCTACGCCCATATCCGCCAGCTGGTCTGGGTCTTGAGCGGCAGCCTCGTCATCACCGAAGGTGGCGCGCGCCATGCACTTGCGGCCGGTGATTGCCTCGGCTTCGGTCCGCCCGCGAAGACCACCTTTGCCAACGAAACCAACGCCGCCTGCACCTATGTCGTCGCACTCGCCCGGAGCTGATGCATGCCGTCCTTTGTGATCAGACCGCTGCAAAACCTGCCGCAGATCCGTAACGCGCTCGGCGAATTGCTGGTCGAGACCGTCGCCAATGGCGGCTCGGTCAGCTTCATGCATCCGCTGCCGCTGGAGGACGCCCGCGCGTTCTGGAACGATTCGCTCGGCGCGGCCGCGCTCGGCGAACGCGTCGTGCTCGGCGCGTTCGACAGCGATGATCTGATCGCGACCGTGACGCTGCTGTTGAAGCTGCCGCCGAACCAGCCGCATCGTGCCGAGATCGCCAAGATGATGACGCGCGTCGCGTACCGGAAGCGCGGCGTGGCAACCGCTTTGCTGCAGGCCGCCGAGCGGCTTGCGGTCGACCGCGGGCGCACCCTGCTGGTGCTCGACACCGCCGTCGATGACGGCGCCGCCCCGCTTTACGAGAGGCTGGGTTTCCAGCTCTCAGGGATCATCCCGGACTACGCGCTGAAGCCGCATGGCGGCCTCACCGGCACGATGATCTACTGGAAGCGAATTGGTGCGGTGGCTGCTTAACACCCCGCCGCGATCGCCAGGAAGTCGACGGCCTTCAGGCTGGCACCGCCGACCAGCGCGCCGTTGACATTGGCGACGCCCATCAGCTCCGAAGCATTCGACGGCTTGACCGAGCCGCCATAGAGAATACGCATCTTGGCGCCCTCACCGTTGAAGCGATCGGTGAGCACACCCCGGATAAACCGGTGAACATCCTCGACGTCTTTCGCGGTCGGGGTCAGGCCGGTGCCGATCGCCCAGACCGGCTCATAGGCCACCACCAGATTGGCCGCGGTCGAGCCATCAGGCAGCGAGCCCTTGAGCTGGCTGCCGCAGAGATCGAGGGTCTTGCCGGCATCACGCTGCTCGCGCGTCTCGCCGATGCAGACGATCGCCGTCAGGCCGGCGCGCCAGACCGCCTCCGCCTTCTGCCGGACTAGGGCGTCGTTCTCGCCATGGTCGGCGCGGCGCTCGGAATGGCCGACAATGATGGCAGCCGCCCCCAGATCCGCGAACATCTCCGCAGACAGGTCGCCGGTGTGGGCGCCCGACGCCTTGGGATGGCAGTCCTGGGCTCCGACCGCGACCTTGCCACCGCGTGCCTTGTCGGCAAAGGCCCCGATCAGCGTCGCCGGCGGGCAGACCAGCAGATCGGCCTTCCCGGTTACGGCGGCAGCCCCTGCCAGCATCGCCTCGAACTCGGCCATGGCGGATTTCAGGCCGTTCATCTTCCAATTGCCGGCGATCAGCGGCCGAATAGCGTCGGTCATTTCAGGATTCCCATCAATCGAGTGGTCCCTTGCGCTAGCAGAGGTGGGCCTTGACTTCCAGAGACCGGCCCTGCATTGGCCGGGCGGCTAATAACCGCTTCAATCCACCCGCGGCCCAAGGTTGCGGGGGGACATCAGCCACTTTATGATGGCTTTTCAATTCGGTGACGCCCTGCTGCGGGACTTCAGCTTGCGCCTTGGGCACGACCCGGTTCCCCTCCTGTAAAACAAGTTGGACCCATGCTTCGAGGAATGCGGAAAGCCTCATCAAACTGGCTCGGCAAGACGATTATGGCCGTGGTGATGGGCGTTTTGATCGTCAGTTTCGGTGTTTGGGGCATTGCCGACATCTTCAAGGGCTTTGGCCAGTCGACGCTGGCCAAGATCGGCAGCACCGAGATTTCGGCCGAGCAGTTCCGCCAGATCTACACCGACCGCCTGCAGCAGCTCGGCCGCCAGTTCGGCAAACCCCTGAGCCCCGACCAGGCGCGGGCCTTCGGGCTTGACCGGCAGGTGCTGCAACAGACCCTGGCCGAAGCCGCGATGGATGAGGAGGCGCGCCGCATGGGCCTCAACCAGTCCAACGAAGAGGTGCTGCGCACGATCTACAACGATCCGAACTTCAAGGGGCTCAACGGCCAGTTCGATGCGCAACGCTTCCAGTCGGTGATCCGCAACTTCGGCTTCACGGAAGGCCGCTACATCGCCGAGCAGCGCCGCGTCGGCCTGCGGCGGCAGATCGCCAGTACCATCTCGGCCGGGGTCGAGCCGTCGAAGTCGATGATCGAGGCGCTGACGCGGTTCCAGAACGAGCAGCGCTCGATCGACTACGTCAAGCTCGACGCCGCCCAGGCCGGCACCATCGAGACGCCCTCGCCCGAGGCGCTCGCGGCCTATTTCGAGGATCACAAGGTCCAGTTCCGCGCGCCCGAATACCGCAAGATTGCCTTCGTCGCGATCACGCCCGAAGCGATCGGCAAGTGGGAAACCGTCTCCGACGACGACGCCAGGAAGCTGTTCGAGCAGCGCCGCGACCAAATCAGCACGCCGGAGAAGCGCGAGGTCTCGCAGATCGTGTTCCCGAACGTCGACGAGGCGCAGGCGGCGCGCACCCGCATGACGTCGGGGACCTCGTTCGACGACATCGCCAATGAGCGCAAGCTCAATGTGTCCGACGTCAATCTCGGCCTGGTGACAAAATCGGCGATCCTCGATCCGGCCGTCGGCGATGCCGCCTTCGCGCTGTCGTCGGGCGACATCAGCCAGCCGGTGCAGGGACGCTTCGGCGTGGCGCTGGTCAAGGTCGGCAAGATCGAGCCCGGCGTGACGCCGAGCTATGAAAGCTTCGCCCAGCAGATCAAGAACCAGATCGCCAGCGAGCGCGCCCGCACCAAGGTCGCCGAGCTGCGCGACAAGATGGAAGACGAGCGCGGCGGCGGCGCCGGCGTGCTCGAGGCTGCCCAGAAGCTCGGCCTGACGCCTGTCACGATCGACGCGGTCGACCGTTCGGGCCGGCTACCGGACGGCCAGCTCGCGCCGATCCCGCCCAAGCTCGAATTGGTGTCACAGGCCTTCAACAGCGACGTCGGCGTCGACAATGACCCGATCCAGTTCAATGCCGGCTATGTCTGGTACGACGTGCTCGGCGTTACGCCGTCGCGCGAGCGCAACCTCGACGAGGTCCGTCCCCAGGTCGAGGCGAAATGGCGCGAGGACCAGATCTCCGCCAAGCTGCGCGCCAAGGCGACCGAGATCGTCCAGAAGCTCGACACCGGCGGCAAGCTCGCCGACGAGGCGGCGGCTGTCGGCGCCAAGGTCGAAGCCGCCATCAACTTCCAGCGCGACGCGTCGCTGCCTGGCGTGCCGGCCGCCGTGGTCACCGCGGCGTTCCGCACCGCCAAGGACAACGACGGACAGACGCCTGCAGCTGGTGGCAGCGAATGGATCGTATTCCGCGTCACCGACGTCACGGTGCCTCCGATCGACTTCGCCTCCAACGAGGTCAAGAAGCTCCAGGAAGCCGTGCGGCGCTCGTTGAGCGACGAGCAGGTCGCGCAATACGTCACGAAGATCGAGGCCGACATCGGCATGACCGTCAACGAGGCCGCCTTCGCACAGGTGACGGGCGCGAACAGCAATTGAGCATGTTCCGCGCGGCAAACGCGGAACGCGTTTGCGCAGAGAACATGCCCCAGCAACAGACCTGAGCCAGCGAATGGACGACCTGAAATCGATCATCGGAAAAGTCGCCACCGGCGCCACGCTGACGCGTGACGAGGCAGCGTCCGCCTTCAACAGCATGATGTCGGGCGAAGCCACGCCCTCGCAGATGGGCGGGCTCTTGATGGCGCTGCGCGTGCGCGGCGAAACCGTCGACGAGATCACCGGAGCTGTTGCGGCGATGCGCGGCAAGATGCTGCGGGTCGAGGCGCCGGCGGACGCCGTCGACATCGTCGGCACTGGCGGCGACGGCTCCGGCTCGGTCAACGTCTCGACCTGCGCCTCCTTCATCGTGGCCGGCGCCGGCGTATCAGTTGCAAAGCACGGCAATCGCGCGCTGTCGTCGCGTTCCGGCTCGGCCGACGTGCTGGCCTCGCTCGGCGTCAAGCTCGACCTCACGCCGGAGCGCGTCGGGCGTTGCATCTCGGAAGCCGGAATCGGCTTCATGTTCGCGCCTGCGCATCATCCCGCGATGAAGAATGTCGGCCCGACTCGGGTTGAACTCGCCACCCGCACCATCTTCAATCTGCTCGGTCCGCTGTCGAATCCGGCCGGCGTCAGGCGGCAGATGGTCGGCGTATTCTCGCGGCAATGGGTGCAGCCGCTCGCCCAGGTTCTGAAGAATCTCGGCGCCGACAAGGTCTGGGTCGTGCACGGCTCTGACGGACTCGACGAGATCACCCTCACCGGCCCGACCTTCGTCGCCAGCCTCGAGAACGGCGAAATCAGGACCTTCGAGGTTACGCCTGACGATGCCGGCCTCGGCCGCGTCGGCGGCGAGGCCCTGAAGGGTGGCGATGCCGATGCCAATGCGATCGCGCTCGCAAGCGTGCTTCAGGGCAAGCCGAGCGCCTTTCGCGATGTCGCGCTGCTCAACGCCGCCGCCGCGTTGATCGTGGCCGGCCGCGCCAGGGATTTGAAGGAAGGCGTCGCCATCGGCGCGCAGTCGCTCGACAGCGGCGCGGCGGCGGCGCGGCTCAAGCATTTGGTCGCGGTTTCCAACAGTTGAGCATGATCCGATGTCCGACATCCTGAGCAAGATCGAGACCTACAAGCGCGAGGAGATCGCTGCCGCCAAGCGCGCGCGTCCGCTCGCCGAGGTCGAAGCGCTGGCAAAATCGGCCTCAGCCCCGCGCGGCTTCTTGCGTGCGATCAGAGACAAGCATGCCAACGGCGACTATGCGCTGATTGCGGAGGTGAAGAAGGCCTCGCCCTCGAAGGGGCTGATCCGGGCCGACTTCGATCCGCCTCTGCTCGCGAAGGCCTATCAGGCCGGCGGCGCGGCGTGCCTCTCGGTGCTGACCGATGCGCCGTCGTTCCAGGGCCATCTCGACTTCATGGTTGCGGCGCGCGCGGCGACCAACCTGCCGGTGCTGCGCAAGGATTTCATGTTCGACACCTATCAGGTGGCGGAGGCCCGCGCCCATGGTGCCGACTGCATCCTCATCATCATGGCCGCGCTCGACGATGCTGAGGCCAGGGATCTCGAGGACGCCGCGATCGCACATGGCATGGACGTGCTGATCGAGATCCACGACCGCGCCGAGCTCGAGCGTGCCTTAAAACTCCGCTCGCCGATGATCGGCGTCAACAACCGCAACCTCCGCACCTTCGAGACCACGCTCGCCACCAGCGAGGCGTTGGCGCCGCTGATCCCGCGCGACCGCCTGATGGTCGGCGAGAGCGGCATCTTCACGCCTGATGACCTCGCCCGCCTCGAGCGCGTCGGGATGTCGACCTTCCTGGTCGGCGAAAGCCTGATGCGGCAGCAGGACGTCGCTGCCGCCACGCGCGCGCTGCTGACACGGCCGGATACGCCGCGCGCGACCGGCACGCGCTGACGCGATGCCGCGGACCACCAGGCCCAAATCGTCAAAGACCAGCGCCGCCCTCACCCATATCGACGCCAGGGGCGAGGCGCGGATGGTCGACGTCTCGGCCAAATCAGCGACCGAACGCACGGCGGTCGCCGAGGGCCGCGTCGTGATGAGCAAGGCGACGCTTACGCTGATCGAAACAGGCCAGGCGAAGAAGGGCGACGTGCTGGCGACGGCGCGGATCGCCGGCATCATGGCGGCAAAGCGGACCTCCGAGCTGATCCCGCTGTGCCATCCGCTCGCGCTCACCAAAGTCACGATCGACATCGCAACCGACGCGAAACTGCCGGGCTGCATTGTCCGCGCCACCGTGAAGGTGACCGGGCCGACCGGCGTCGAGATGGAGGCGCTGACCGCAGTGACGGTCGCATGCCTGACGATCTATGACATGATCAAGGCCGTCGAGCGCGGCGTGCGCATCGAGGGCATCCATCTCATTGAAAAGATCGGCGGCGAGTCCGGGCATTATCGCGCGGGGGAATGATCGCCCGCATGGGCGCGCCGGGTTACTTCAGCGACGTGCTGATGTTGGTGAAGGTGGTGGAGAGCTTGGTGCCCACGCCCTTCACCGCGGTGATGATGGCGATCGCAATGCCGGTTGCAATCAACCCGTATTCGATTGCGGTGGCTCCGGTCTCGTCGGCGCAAAAATCCTGCAACAATCTTTTCATAATGTACCCACGTACTGGACGAACTCTGCGCGACGACTCGCAAGTTGCGTGCCTTCGATGACATTGAGCGTGGTCATAGGCTTAGATCGTAAACCATTGATTGCATCGATCCACGACGCGGCAAACCTTGCCGCCTGAATCTGCCGACGCGGCAAGTCTTGCAGTTCCCCATCAGGAACGATGTGTGCGAACTTAAAACAGCCCGCGTTGCCAGCACCGTTGCTGCGACCGTCGTCGCCGCGATCTTCGCTGTCGTTCGGCCGCGGAGGCCGACGTCGGCGCGCTGCGCAGTGTTTTCGCCACCACCAATAACCCTTCATTAACCAGCCTTGCTAACTGCAACTCCATTTCATTTCGGTACGACTTTCGCGGGCCGGAGGTGCACGAAACCTACCTCCGGGCGAGATGCCTGGAAGTGGTCGTATCAGATGAATTCAAGCGGCAGCGCCTCATTCAACATCACGTCGGTCCTGCGCAGCGGCCCGATCCGCTGGCTTATCGTCGGCGGTGGGCTGTTGATGGCAGCGATCGCGATCGGCGCGACGCTGATGGCCGGCAATTTCCGCGAGCGCGCCCTGCAGAGCAGCGAGCGCGAGCTCCATAACGCCGTCCTGCTGCTGGCGCGGCATTTCGACCAGCAGCTTGAGGATTTCGAGGTCGTCCAGAACGACCTGATCGCATTCATCCGCGAGCGGGGAGCAACGACGCCGGAGAGCTACAAGCGGCTGATGTCGGGTGCGGACATCCATGCCATGCTCAAGTCCAAGATGGACGCGCTGTCCTATGTCGGCGGCCTGAACGTGTTCGACGCCGACGGCACGCTGATCAACAGCTCGAGCGCGTGGCCGCTGCCGCAGGCCAGCATCGCCGATCGCAACTATTTCCAGATCTTCAAATCGAGCCCCTATTCGCCCGACATGCAGGTCGCGCCGGTGTTCAGCCGCGTCACCGGGGTCTGGACCACCGTCATCGCCCGCAAGGTCACCGGTCCGAACGGCGAGTTCCTCGGCATGGTCGGCCGCGGCATCGAGCCTGCCAGCTTCGAGAAGTTCTTCGCCACCGTGGCGCTCGGCGAAGGCGCCGCGATCGCGATGCATCACCGCGACGGCACGCTGCTGGCGCGCTATCCCCATGCCGAGGAGCTGATCGGGAAGAATTTCCGCAGCGGCCCGGCCGTCCAGCAGCAGGTGTTCGAATTGCCGCAGACCACGTCGCGGCTGACGAGCCCCCTCGACGGCAAGGACCGCGTGGTATCGTCACGGGCGCTGGAGAAATTCCCGATCGTCATCGTGGCGGCAACGACCACGGAGGCAGCCCTGGCCAACTGGCGCGAGCAGATCAGTATCCTGATCGCGGTGACCGGCCTGTCGGTGCTTGCGATCGCCACCCTTCTGACGCTCGTGGTGCGCAAGCTGCTGCTGCAATACTGGGCACAACAGCAGCGCCTGACGCTGGAGAAGCTGCGGCTCGACACCGCCGTCAACAACATGACGCAGGGCTTGCTGCTGTTCGATTCGTCGAAGCGCCTGGTGGTCTGCAACAAGCGCTATATCGAGATGTACGCACTGTCGGCCGACGTTATCAAGCCGGGCTGCAGCTTCCACGACGTCATCGCGCACCGCCGGCAGACCGGCTCGTTCAACGGCGACGTCGAGCGCTACGTCAACCTCGTGCTGCGCGACGTCGGCGTGCGCAACATGATGGTGATCGCAACGCCCGACGCCCGCTCGATCCAGGTCGTCAACGAGCCACTGGCCGATGGCGGCTGGGTCGCGACCCATGAAGACATCACCGAGCGCCGCCGCGCCGAGGAGCGCATCACCCACCTCGCCCATTACGACGCGCTGACCGATCTGCCGAACCGCACCCTGTTCCATGAGGAGATCAGGCGCGAGCTCGCGCATGCGGCGCCCGACAGCCAGATCGCGGTGCTCTATATCGACATCGACGAGTTCAAGGGCGTCAACGATTCGCTCGGCCACATGGTCGGCGACGAGCTGCTGAAATCCGTTTCCCGAAGCCTGAGCGGCGTGATCCGCAAAGAGGATTTCGTCGCCCGCCTCGGCGGCGACGAGTTTGCGATCGTCCAGACCGGCATCAAGGACACCGAGCAGGTCACCAACCTCGTGGCACGCATCTACGAGGCGATCCGTCCGCCCTATCAATGCCTCGGCCACCAGGTCACCACCGACGCCAGCATGGGGATTGCGCTCGCGCCCAAGGACGGCACCGATCTCGACCAGATCCTCAAGAACGCCGATCTCGCGATGTATGCGGCGAAGTCGGCCGGCCGCCGCACCTGGCGCTTCTTCGAGCCGACGATGGACGCCGAGGCGCGCGCCCGCCGCGGCCTCGAGGTGGATCTACGAAAGACGATCGCCGCAGGCACCGGACTGGAAGTGTATTACCAGCCCTGCCTCGACCTCCAGACCAACGAGATCAACGGTTGCGAGGCGCTGGTGCGCTGGCGCCATCCCGAGCGCGGCATGATCTCGCCGGTCGATTTCATCCCGATCGCCGAGGAAAGCGGGCTGATCAACCAGCTCGGCGAATGGGTGCTGGCGACGGCCTGCAAGGAAGCCATGAGTTGGCCCGATCACATCAGTCTGGCGGTCAACGTCTCGCCGGTGCAGTTCAGGAGCGGCACGCTGGCGCTAAAGGTGATCGCTGCGCTGGCGGCGTCCGGCCTCCCCGCGAGCCGGCTCGAGCTCGAGATCACGGAAGCGGTGCTGATCCGCGACGACGAGGCGGCGCTGGCGGTGCTGCACCAGCTCCGCGCCATCGGCGTGCGGATCGCGCTCGACGATTTCGGCACCGGCTATTCATCGCTGAGCTACCTGAAGCGTTTCCCGTTCGACAAGATCAAGATCGACCGCTGCTTCGTCACCGATATCGCCGACCCGCAAGGGTCAGCCGGCATCGTGGAAGCGGTCGTCAACATCGCCGCCGAGCGCCGCATGACGACGACGGCGGAAGGCGTCGAGACCGCGCAGCAGCAGCAATTGCTGCGCGAGCTCGGCTGCTCGGAAATGCAGGGCTATTTGTTCAGCCCGCCGAAGCCGGCGGCCGATATCAGGCAGTTGCTGATCGCACACCGGCAAGGTCCGCTCGCAGCTGGGTCTAGTCGTCCCCGCAAGCGCAAGCCGATCGCACGCTCGGCGTAAAAAAAGTAAAGCCGGTCCGCGGAACGGACCGGCTTCACCAAAACTCACCAGCTCTCAACTAGTTCGGCACGGGCCGCTTCGCCGCCGCCTTGCTATCCGTAGTCTTGGCGTCTGCGTTCTTGGCATCGGCGTTGACGGTGATGCCGCGGAGTTGGTTGAAGGCTGCGGACAGCGCCTTGTCGTTCTTCTCGTCCGGCGGAACGTAGGACTGCGAGCCGGTCTGTTCGGTACTTTCGGCCGCGAGGTGGCCGCGCATCGAGGCCTCGCCCTTGATCTCCGAGCGGGTCTTGAACTCGTCAGGCACGTCCTGCAGCACCTCGATGTCGGGCTTGATGCCCAGCGCCTGGATCGAATGGCCCGACGGCGTGAAGTAGCGCGCCGTGGTCAGCGCCAGCGCGCCATTGCCGGCGCCGAGCGGAATGATCGTCTGCACCGAGCCCTTGCCGAACGAGCGGGTGCCAATGATGGTCGCGCGCTTGTGGTCGTGCAGCGCGCCGGCCACGATCTCGGAGGCCGACGCCGAGCCGCCGTTGATCAGCACCACGAGCGGTTTGCCCTTGGTCATATCGCCGCCATGCGCGGTGAAGCGCTGGGTCTCCTCGGGATTGCGGCCGCGGGTCGAAACGACCTCGCCGCGCTGCATCAGCGTCGAGGTCACCGAGACCGCCTGGTCGAGCAGGCCGCCCGGATTGTTGCGGAGATCGACCACATAGCCAGCGAGCTTGTCCTGCGGGATCTCCTTCTGGATCGCGGTGATCGCCTTCTGCAGGCCCTCGGTGGTCTGCTCGTTGAACGAGGTGATCCTGATGTAGCCGATGTCGCCGCCTTCGGCGTGGAACTTGACCGGGCGGACGCGGATGATTTCGCGATTGAGCGTGAGCTCGATCGGCTTGTCGGCATCCTTGCGGACGATCTTCAGCCGGATCACGCTGTTGGGCGAGCCCTTCATCTTGTTGACGGCCTGATCGAGCGTCATGCCTTGGATCGTTTCGTCGTCGATCGTGGTGATCACATCGCCGGACATGATGCCGGCACGCGAGGCCGGCGTGTCGTCGATCGGCGCCACCACCTTGATGAAGCCGTCCTCCATCGTGACCTCGATGCCGAGCCCGCCGAACTCGCCATGGGTGGTCTCTTGCATGTCGCCCCAGCCCTTCTCGTTCATGTAACGAGAGTGCGGATCGAGCGAGGAGATCATGCCGTTGATCGCGCCCTCGACCAGCTTGGAGTCCTCGGGCTTCTCGACATAGTCGGTCCGGACCCGCTCGAACACTTCGCCAAACAGGTTGAGCTGCGAATAGGTGTTATCGGAGCGCGCCGCCGCCTTGGCGATCTCGATCAGATGCATTCCCCCCTGAGGCGCAGTCACGAGAAGGGTGAGACACGCCCCCGCAACAGTACCGAGGAAAAAGCCAACGTTCTTGCGCATCATCCGCGATCCCTTTTTTCGCTATGGTCGGCAATGTCTCGCAACATTCGACCGCCTCACCCCGACGGGGGCACAACACAATGGCTTTTTGGTCGGATCAAGGCCACCGCCTTACCGGACCCTTACCAAGAGCACGATCCAGACCAACTCCGGCGGATCTCCGCAAAACACCACGCTCGAACAAGGAGATGGGATCAGGTTGCGATTCCGTCCAGTCGCAGCTTGATCTAAATCCCTTTTTCGGCCTCCTCGAGCCCGTTCTGCCAGGTCGACGGCCGGGTCCCGAACCCGCGCTTGGCCCGTGTGCCCAACCAATAGCCAAATTGCGGCGGAACGTTCCGGAACGGACCCTCCACACCAAGCTTTAGCGCGGCATCCATCGGCCAGTTCGGGTTATTGAGGATTTCCCGGCCGACCGCGATCAAATCTGCTTGTTTATCGCGCAGGATCTGCTCGGCCTGGTCACCATGGATGATCAGGCCGACCGCCATGGTCATGATATCGGCCTGCTGTCTGACATATTCCGAGAGCGGCACCTGATAGCCGTATTTAATCTCCTTGCCCAGAATCGGCGCCGTCTCGCTGATTCCGCCTGACGAGCAGTCGATCACGTCGACGCCCTTGCCCTTCAGGATTTTGGCCAGCCGAGCGCTCTGTTCCGGCCCCCAGCCGGCATTGTCCTCGACCGACAGCCGCACGAACAACGGTTTGTGATCGGGCCAATGCGCCCGCACGGCCTCGGTCACGTCGATGAGGAAGCGCATACGGTTTGATTCGGAGCCGCCATAGTCGTCGCGGCGCTGGTTGGCGCGCTCGGACAGGAACTCGTGCACGAGATAGCCATGGGCACCGTGCAGTTCGAGCACGTCGAAGCCGGCCTCATCGGCGCGCCGCGCCGCCTGCCCCCAGGCCTGAACCAGGTCCTTGACCTCATGCGTCTCCAGCGCCCGCGGCACCGGCCAGCGCTCGCTATGCGCGATCGCGCTCGGCGCCACCGGTGTCCAGTCGTCCCAATCCTCGATCTCGGGCGTCCGCTGCAGCGGACGATCGCCCTCCCATGGGCGGTTCGCGCGCGCCTTGCGGCCGGAATGACCGAGCTGGATGCCGGCCACCGCATTCTGCTGCTTGATGAAGCTGACGAGCCGGCCGAGCGGCGCCACGAAGGCGTCATCCCAGATGCCGAGGTCACCGACCGTGCCGCAACCGCGCCGCTCCACCTTCGTCGATTCGACGATCACGAGCCCGGCGCCGCCGGCGGCGAACTTGCCGGCATTCATCAGGTGCCAGTCGGTCGGAAAGCCCTTCACCGCCGAATACTGGTGCATCGGCGGCACCACGATGCGGTTCTTCAGCGTGACGCCGCGAATCGTCTTCGGTGAAAACAGCAGCATTTCGGACATCGTTTCCCGCTTCCTGGCTTCCTCGCACCCGGTCGTTACCCGGCGCCGGCCGGGTCGATCTTCTGTTGGCGCTGAAGATATACGCACCGCGTCACCGCTGATAGAGGCTGATGTCGGCTGCATGCACGCGGGAGTGGCAATCGCCTGACAGCTCCGCTACGTTTCGGGTCCCGCCTCGCCTGTCTGCCGTCGCCCATGCCCCCATATCGCGCCAGTCCCGGCTTCTTCGAAGTGCCTCATGCAGCGGTCTACGCGCTGATGACGGCGACCGTGCTCGCATCGGGGTTTTGCTTCATCCAGGCCGGCGGATCGTCGGCGCCATCAGAGCTGTTGTTCCGCTACGGCGGAATGTATTCGACCGCGCTGGCGCGGCATGAATATTGGCGGCTGATCGCCTATGGCTTCCTGCACGTCAATTTCATCCACCTCACCACCAACATGCTGTGTCTCGTGCTATGGGGCGGGCATCTCGAGCGGCGGGTCGGACCAGCCTACTTCGTCATCATCTATTTCTGCGCGATGGCGTTCGGCGCCATCATCGGCAATGCGATCCATGCGACGCCATACCTCACGGTCGGCGCCTCCGGTGCCACCTCGGGTATCCTCGGCGCGCTGTTGTGCCTGTGGATCCTCGGCAAGCTCGATGTCCGCTTCGATTTCTTCGCCATCAACATCGGGCTAAACGTCGCCTTTGCGATCAGCAATTCGCGGATCGATTGGGCCGTGCATCTCGGCGGCTTTGCGGCCGGCCTGATCGCCTGCGCGGTGCTCGACCTCGTCGAGAAGGTGACGCCCTATGCGCTTCGCTGCAAATTCCCCGAAACCGTGAAGGTCAATCTCGTCCTGCTCGGCTGCGCAGCCGCACTTTGGCTTTGGACCAACCAGGCGCAGGCCTTGCTGGCCGGCGCTGCAGGATGGATCGCTTTCGCCGGCTTGACCGTCGCGAGTTGTGCCGTCGTCAAGCTGATCGATCTGGCGCTGTCGATCAAGAAGGGCCTCGCGATCGTCGTCGCGGCACTTGCGGTAGCAAACGCAGCCTGCGTGGCGCTTGGCGTCCAGGCTGTGGCGGCGTCGGCCTGCGTCGCGCGCTGGCCGCGGGCTCCGCAAGAGAACCTGCTCAGCACGTTCTGTTCGAATTCGATGCTTGTGGCCGGATTGACCGCGGCCGGCGTGGTCGCACTGACGTTGTTGGCTTGTTCAAGGGAAATTTACCGCGGCATCGAAGATGTCGGCTTTGTCGGCGCGTCGCTCCGCGCCGAACGCAACCGCCGTCACGGGCTGTGATCCGGCCAGGCCGAGCAGCCCGGCGCCACCTGTCCGATTTGTAACCGGCCGGCCTCGAACCCCAGGGCCGTCCCGCAGCGTCCCATCAGCAAGGGCCATTCGGTCCGCAGAGATGGAGGCGTCAGATGAAGGAGAAACTCCTCGCGACCGCGCTGAGTGCGACGATGCTGTTTGCAGCCTCGTTGCGCACGGCAAACGCCGAAACCTGGGTTTCCAAGGACATCTTGCGTCCGCACGGCCATGACCGGTCGATGGCCGCGGGCGCCGGCGAGGACGTCATCCTCGCTGTCCGCAACGCGCACCGCGACTTCCACAAACGGGTGGGATGAAATCCCCCGACGGCTTGCCGTCAGAGCGTCGCGAGCCTGGCCGCGCCCTTGGCGATGGCATCGTTGAAGCTGGTATCCCAGAATTTTCCGACCTCGGCCCTGGCGTCGAGAACGCCGAGCTTGAGGAAGGTATCGGCGACGCCCTGATGGGTCACCGGCACATCCGGTGTCACGCCGGCGAGCGAGAAATCGGCGCTGCGACGGGCGAACTGGTCGAGAATGTCCTGCAGCGACAGATGGGTTTCCGCGACCTGGGCTGCGGCATAGACTTGGAAATTCTTGTTAGCGAAGGCATAGGCGCGCTGGATTCGCAGCAACAGGTCGGTCAGCGCCGCGTGCCGCAGCGGATCGTCAATCGCCTTCGGGTTGGCGTAGATCGGAAAATTCCCCGAGAGATAGCCGACGCCGGTCTTGAGCAGGCGCGCGCCGTGCTTGGCGATGGCGAGCTGGCCATTGTAGCCGTAGATCGCCCAGGCATCGAGCTGGCCGGAGGCGAATGCCGAATAGCCGTCCGACGGCGTCAGGTTGACGGCGTCGATGTCAGCGAACGACAGGCCGGCTTCCTCGAGCTGCTTGGCGAGGAAATAATGCGCGGTCGTCGCGCGCACATAGCCCACCCGCTTGCCCCGGAGATCGGCGATCGCATGGATCGGCGCGTCCTTTGCCGCGACCGTCACCTGGATGTTGAGGTCTTCGTGCGTGACGGCGATGAAGCGCACCTTGGCATTCTGGCGCGCAGCAAACATCGCAGGGATTTCGCTGCCCGATCCCAAATCCAGCGCGTCGCCGTTCAGCGCTTCGATGTGGAGCACGCCATTGTTGAGCTCCTTCCACTCGATCTTGTAGGGCGTCTTGTCTTCGCCCGCAGCCTGAAGCAGCGGCCGCCAGCCGCCCTTGTAATAGGCGACACGAAGCGTGACGCCGCCGAGATCGGGGCCCGCGCCCTGACCGGTTTCGGCGCGTGCGCCGCCCGCGATCAAACTGCCGGCGAGAACGCCGAGCGCGGAACGCCGGGACAAGGAAAGTGGAATCGTCACGGGCAGAGCTCCTGAAGAACAGTCACAAGAGCCCGAGCTTCAAGGAAAGAATGGCAGATGTATATAAGAGGGAATTTCGTTTTTTGCGCCGCTTGCGAAAAGCCGTTCCACGGACGGCTCTCATCGCGCATTGATCTCTTTCCCGGCTCGATTTCGCCGCGCTACTTCGCGACGTCGTACACGTCGGGATCGAAGCTCGAACTCGGATTGCTGAATGCATGCCGAAGCGCCGGCGAGATCGGGACGTTGTAGTTGATCCCGTTCGGCGGCGTCGGCGATTCCAGCCACCTCTTGTACATGACCTCGATCTCAGGGCTGCCGTAAAGCTCAGCCGTCGCGCGGTCGGCAAGCGCCTTGAACGGCGCGTCCTCCCGGCGCAGCATGATGCCAAACGGTTCCGGCTTCGAGAACGTCTCCGCGCTGATCATGTAGAGCGCGGGCTCCTTCGAGCGCGCGATGGCGACGGCGAGCTGCACGTCATCGAGCGCATAGGCCTGCGCGCGATCGGTCTCCAGCATCAGGAACGCCTCGGCCTGGTCGGTTGCGGGGAGAATCTTGACGCCCAGTTTACGCTCAGCATTGACCTTGATCAGCTGGGCCAGATTGACCGATCCAGCGACCGCCGTGACCGATGCCCCCTTCAGATCATCGATCGTGTTGATGTTGCCGGCCTTCTTGGCGGCAAATCGCGTTGCACTCAGGAAGTGCGTATTGGTGAACGCCACCTGCTTCTGGCGATCGGCGTTGTTGGTGGTCGCCGAACAATGCAGGTCGATCGTGCCGTTGACCATCAAGGGAATGCGATTTGACGACGTCACGGGCAGGAAATCGACTGATATGTCGGGCATGCCGAGTTGCTGCTTCACGGCATCGACGATTCTGAGGCAGACGTCGAGGGCAAAACCGACGGGCCGCTGGTTGCCGTCGAGATAGCTGAAGGGAACGGAGGCCTCTTGATAGCCGAGCGTGATCTTCCTGGTTTCCTTGACCTTCTGGAGCGTACCTGAGAGCTCTTCGGCGGCAACGGGGCCCGCGACAAGCATGAAGGCCAAAACAACGGCGGGCAAACGCATCGACTGCTCCTGTGCGGTCATCAATTGCTGGGTTTTTGTGCTCGAGCCGTGTGGATGGTCCGAGCCGAGACGCGATCATTGCGGTGATAAACCACGCCGGACCCGGAAGATAGATGAGCATGTCTCTACCAGATATCGCGCAATGTTATACTCCGCCGTGCAGCTGACCAGATCCTGGCTGCTCAACGATTGCGGCCCGCGATGCGCGCAGAGCTCGCATACACATGACCGTCAAACAGACGCCGCTGCGTCCGGTAGAACGCGCCTTGCTCCGCGATCCATTCGCCGGCACGGTCCTTGACCGTTGCCGCGACCGTCAGCACGCCTGATGGCATGGCGATGCGGATCGGCGCTTCGGCATCGCTGGTCTTTCGCGTCACCTCGTGCACCACGCTGCCCTCGAGCCGCGCCGCCACCGCCATGCAAAGCGATGCGGTGAGCGGCAGCGCCCGATGCGGCTGCCCGTTTGAAATCATCCGGCCGGTGATATCAGCCTCGCCGGCTGCGATGCGTTCACCGGTGAGGGTCGATGCATCAAGCGGTCCGGCGACGAAGCCGATGAACGGAACCTGGCTCTTGGCGATGGCCTCCTCGCGCGTGGACGCAATGCCCATGGCGACGGACGCCGCGCACCTGATCGCCTGCAACCGGTCGAGCAACACGGCATCCGCGTCAAGCGCATCGGGCAATTCGGTGCCGGTCTTGCCGAGGTCCTCGGCACGCACGAAGCAGCACGCGTTCGCCGCATCCACCATGGATACGGTGAAGGCGCCGTGACCGGGGACGTCGAGCGTCTCGACGACCTTGCCGGTCGGCAGCAGCCTGCCCGTGGTCGCACCGCCCGGATCGCGGAACTCCAGCCGCACCGGCGCGCCGGTGCCGGCCACTCCCGGGATCGCGAGATCCCCATCCACGGCGGCAAGTCGGTCGTCGAGCCCGAATCGCGACCAGATGATCTTCTGCGTGTTGGTATTGTGGATGCGCACCAGGGCCTGGTCGCCGGAGATCTTGACCAGGCCCTCGTCGACAGCGAACGGGCCCATCGCGGAGGACATGTTGCCGCAATTGCCACCGTAATCCACCCGCGCGTCCTTCACCGACACCTGCGCGAAGGTGTAGTCGATGTCAGCGTCGGAGCGCGTGGGCGCCCCGACGATGCAGACCTTGGACAGCGAGGAGACGCCGCCGCCCATGCCGTCGAGCTGCCGGCCATAGGGATCGGGAGCTCCGATCGCGGCGAGAAAGATCTCGTCCCACGCGCGCTTGTCGCGCGGCAGATCTTGCTCGTGAAACACGATTGCCTTGCTGGTGCCGCCGCGCATGAAGACGGCCCGAATCCTGGTCTGCGGCATGCTGTCACCTCCCGACCGGACGGGTTTCGTCCGGGCGCAATCATCGCAGTGATAACCCACGTCGGGCTCAGGAGATAGCCGAGGATGTGTCTACCAGCCATCCCGCCTGATCCACTTCTTTCAATCGCGTTTTGATCCATCATGGCGCCTCATTCCAATCGGTGAGACGCAGAATGAAGCGACGCGACGTGCTTGGATTGCTGACGACGGGCGCAATCGGCATTGCGCTGCCGCCTCCCCGCGCCTATGCGCAAGCCGCAGGGCCGCAGATGGCCGCGCTCAGCAACTACATGAGCGCCGCGCGGCAACGCAGCCTTCCCGCCGACGTCGTCGAGCATGCCAGGCTCCATGTGCTCGATACGCTCGTGGCGATGATCTCGGGATCGCGGCTGGCACCGGGTGAAGCGGCGCAGCGCTTTATCCGGGACGTTGCCACCAAGGGAGATGTCAAGGGTGACGTCACGATCGCGGCGAGCAACCTGAGGGCGCCACCGATCGATGCGGCGCTTGCCAATGGCGTGATGGCCCATGCCGACGAAACCGACGACTCGCACAATGCGTCGCGCTCGCATCCCGGCTGCTCGGTGATTCCAGCGGCGCTGGCGATGGGCGAGCGGCTCGGCGTCAGCGGCGAGCATTTCCTTCGCGCCGTGACCCTCGGCTACGACGTCGGAACGCGCGTGGTGCTGACGATGGGCGGCGCCAAGTTCAGCTACGACAATGTGATGGACACCCATAGCGTCGCCGGAACATTCGGCGCGTCGGCCGCAGCCGCCTGCACCGCCGGCCTCGACGCACAGCGGATGCGCTGGGTGCTCGACTACGCCGCGCAGCAAGCGTCCGGTTACATCGTCTGGCGACGCGACGTCGACCACATCGAGAAAGGCTTTGTCTTCGCCGGCATGCCGGCGCGCAACGGCGTCACCGCGGCGCTCCTGGTGCGATCGGGCTGGACCGGAATCGACGACGTGTTCTCGGGCCCGGACAATTTCTTCCTGGCCTATGCGTCGAAGGCTAACCCCGAGCAACTCACCGACAAGCTCGGCGAACGCTACGAGATCGCGCTGACCGACATCAAGAAGTGGACCGTGGGCTCACCGATCCAGGCCCCGCTCGACGGGGTCGCGGCGATCCGCGGCAAGCACCCGTTCAGCGCCGATCAGGTCCAGCGCGTGACAGTGCGCGTCGCCCCTTCCGTCGCCGCGGTCGTCGACAACAGAGACAATCCGGATATCAGCCTGCAACACATGATCGCCGTGATGCTGCTCGACAAGACCGTGTCGTTCCAGGCCGCGCACGACAAGGCGCGGATGAAGGATGCAGCGGTCCTGCAGCAGCGCGCGAAAGTGAATCTCGTCGGAGACGAGGACCTCGCAAAACTCCTGCCGGCGCGCGTCACTGTCGTTGAGATTGATCTGACGGACGGCACGCATCTGTCCGAACGGGTCACTGAGGTTCGCGGCACGGTCGCAAATCCAATGACCCGCGCAGAGGTGACCGACAAGGCGCGAAGCCTGATTGCGCCGGTGCTGGGTCGTGGGCCGACCGAACGGCTGATCCGGTCTACGCAATCGATGCCGTGAAGAACATCCGCGATCTAGGGCAATTGCTCCGCCGCCGATGATCCGGCTGCAGTCAAGCCGGGAAACTGTCGCCGAACATCGGCAGGCCGCTGCGCGATTGCTCGCGCGTCGCCTCGTCCTGGATGACGTCCCAGTGCTCGGCGAGCACGCCGTCCGCCATGCGCACGATGTCGGCGACGACCCACGCCGCCGGCAGGCCATGGCCGCTGAACCGGCCATGGAGAATGACGAAATCACCGCTCGCCGCCGCGACGTGGTTCTCGTAGCGCAGCGTCGCGGGTAAGCCCTTGACCAGCTCGAACAGCCCGTCGCGGCCGGGCGCAATATGCGCGCTGTGCTGGATGTAGCGCGGCGACCAGAAGCGTTCGGCGGAGGCGTAATCGCGCTTGTTGAACAGCATATCGAAGGCATCAAGGACGATCCGGACTTGTCCGTCTTCATTGGATGTGATCATGGCCGCTCCCTCATCATGGCTTGTTGGTATCGGAAGATCCGAGGCTGCCGACGATCGATGCCCGGCGGGACAGCTCGATCCAGTTGCCGTCGGGATCGAGGATCATCGAGATCCGCGCGACGTCGCCGAGCGTGATCGGTGCAAGGCCCTCGCGCACGCCCTTGCTGCGCAGCTCATCATGCACGGCGTCGATATCGGCGACCTGCAGCGTGATGTAGCGCCAGCCACGAGCCTGGCGAACCGGATCGACGGTCGCGGCACGGTCTTCCCTGAAAAGAACGAGGCTGTCGCCCAACCGAAAGGCCGCACCGCCCGACCAGGGTTGTTCGGCGAAGCCGAGGATGTCGCGATAGAACCTGCGGTGTTCGCTCAGCGACCGCACCGCCATGGCGACGGCGATCTGGGTGATGCCATCATGCCCCGGCGGTACCAGACTGATACGATTGCCATCGGGATCAGACATGGCGCGCGGTTCTTCGACGCCCTCTCTTGCAACAATCAGCTCGCGGTAGCCGCTCGGCGCTGAATCCGGCAGCGGTTCCAAATGGTGGTTGAGCTTGATCACCGATCCGTCGGCATCGTGCCGATACTGTTTCTGCCCGCGGCGAACCGGCAGCACATGATCAAGACGGAGACCGGCATCCTGCTGCCAGAACCGCAGCATCGGCTCCAGATTGTTGGTCGAAAGTCCGACGTCGATGACCCTCTTCGCCAGTTGCATCCGCCGCTCCCTTGCTCGAACGACGTAGTCTATCGCTTCACAAACCCAAAGCTACTTCCGGACCAGCGGGATCTGCAAATTGGTCGGGCGATTCTGCTCGCTGTCAAAGCCGCGGCCGTCGACGTTGCGTGCGCCCCAGAACAACAGGTCGCCCCTGAGATAGACCAAATCGTACTCCATGAAGTTGGTCCCTTCCTTCAGACCGAATGGGACAAACGACTTTCCGAAGATGCTCTGGGGCGCATTGACCGCCCATGGCGCGTATCCGGCCGTTGCGACCTTGTTCAGGACGTCGGCAAATCCCTGCACCAGCGGCGTCACCTCGTAGCTCTCATCGGCAACGAAGTCGACCTTCTGCGCGCCAGGGGCGATCGGATGGGCCCCCTGCCACAGCACGTGTCCGCCGATCTTGATCCGCGCCAGCGGCACGGCGCCGTTAGGGTCGGCGAAGTTGACGACATCGAGTTCGAAGCGATCGGACGGCAGGTATTTGAAGGCGCGCTTGAGGTAGAACGGCTTGAGCGATCCGTCCGGGTTCTTGCTCGGCCTGATCTCGGGCGAGATGCTCTCCCAGTTGCCGAGCAGCGCCTGCTTGATCTTCGTGACGTCCGTTTCCATGCCACCTCTCCCCGGTTGATTGCTCGGCGACTGTGCCGCGGCTGTGCCAAGTCCTGCGCCAAGTCCCGTCATTACCAGAAAGAGCAACAGCGACGCTCTCAAACCCCAGCACATGCGCACACTCCCGTGCCTGCCAGGCAGGCCGCCCGTATCAGGTGCTTGTGTCTATAGAGAGAACTGGCGAGCCATAGAAAGACTTTGTAAGCTGGGCCCATGCCTGCGAGATATGGGAGCGAGGCATTGGGAGCGGGACATTCGGGAGATTGTGATGGAGCTTCGGCATCTCCGCTATTTCGTCGCCGTCGCCGATGCAGGCAGCTTGACCGTCGCCGCCGAGCAAAAGCTGCACACTTCCCAGCCCTCGCTCAGCCGGCAGATCCGCGACCTCGAGCAGGAGGTCGGCGTTCCCTTGATCACCCGCAGCGCGCATGGCATTGAGCTGACGCCGGCCGGCAAGGCGTTTTTGGATCACGCCCGCATGTCGCTGCTGCAGGCGGAGGCGGCCAAGGAAGCGGCGTTGCGCGCAGCCCAGCCGCCCAAACCGACATTCACCCTTGGCTTTCTGTCGGGCGCCGAAATCGATCTGCTACCCGAGGCGAGCCGCGTGCTGCGCGAGGCTTTTCCCGGCATCGACATCCGCCTGTCGAGCGAATACTCCCCCGTGCTTGCCAAAGCCTTGATGCGGCGCAAGCTCGATGCGGCCTTCATGCGGCCGGAAGAGAACATGGCGGATCTGGCCTTCAAACGCGTCCGAACCGATCCGCTGGTGTTTGTGTTTCCGAGCGACCATCGCCTCGCCGCGCAAACATCCATCGCGCCGCAGGAGATCGTCAATGAAACGTTCTATCTCCCGTCCAAATCCGCACCTGCGGTGCGCCGGGTCGTGCTGGAGTATTTCAACCGCGTCGGCATCGACATCAGGCCGGAGCATGAAGTGCACAATGTCGTCCATGCGATCTCGATGATCACCTCGACGCGCGGGGTCATGCTGCTGCCGGCCTACACCAGACGCTATCTGCCTGAAACGATCACCACCCGCCCGGTGCAGGGAGCAGCCCCCACGCTTGACCTCGTCATCGCCTACCACAAGGCAAACAACTCGCCGATCTTGAAGCTGCTGCTCTCCCGGGTTGACAGGTTGGGTCTGGTGCCTACCTAGGGCGGCAGGCGCAACAGCCCTTCCGCATTCGGAAGAGTGCCTCGGCTCCGCGGCGGAAGCCGAGGCACCAGTTCGACTTACCAATGCCACAACACACGTGGCATTGCTCTAACGGCAAGATGCCCTGTGCGTTCCTATCGCTCTCGGATCGTGGATCGTTGTTGGCCTCTGGCGGTTGTGTCACAAAATCATCATGACAGTCAGGAGGCACTTATGAACCCCTCAGCAGAACCAGAAGTGAACGACCGCGTAGTCTGGACCCGCGGTAGTGTGGGGCTCTCCGGGATCGTGACGGGCGCTCTCATCCTGAACGGCGCTGAGCCGGGATGGCAGCAACTGTTGGCGATACGCACCCAGCACGGCACGTTTCACGAGTTTCCCCGCAACCTGCGCGTCCTGCCGAGGATGATGCCGGCCAGCGCGCTGCTGTAACCGCAGACTGCTCGCGCGTAGCGGCCCGACCTATGCGAGCGGCAAGGCGATTTCGCAGGTCAGTCCTTGGGCACGCCAATCGAAACGCACCTCACCCTTGAGCTGGCCGATCATGTTTTCCATGATGCGTGTGCCGAACCCGCGGTGCGTGGGTGGCGTGACGGTTGGCCCACCCGACTCGACCCAGCACAGGCTGAGGCTTCGGTCTGCCGCTAGGGACCATTTGATTTCAACGTGACCGCCCGCCGCCGAGAGCGATCCGTATTTTGCCGCGTTGGTCGCGAGCTCGTGCAGGGCGATTGCAGCAGTCTGAGCCATACTCGGCTCCAGCATGACGGTCGGGCCGTCAATTCGCACGCGCGCCTCACTCTCCCCGCTGTAAGCCAAAAGCTCTTGCGTGACCAGACGGTGGAGCTCGGCTCCCTCCCAGCGGGATTCCACGAACAGCGTATGGACCTTTGCGAGCGCACCAATGCGCCCTCGATCAGTCGCTTGAGACCATCGGACGTATCGGAATGGGAAAGCCGCACCGTCGCCAACACCGTGGCCTGGATGTTCTTTGTGCGATGCTCGGCCTCACGCGCGAGATTGACGATCTGCGCCTGGCTCCGTTTGTGCTCGGTGATGTTGCGAGCGATTTCGCTGCGCCGACCACCTTGCCTAGCGCATTTCTGATCGGCGAAACGGTCAGGGAAATGTCAATCAACCTGCCATGCTTGCATTGCCGGACAGTTTCATAATGTTCGACGCTCCGGCCGCGCCGGATTCGCCCCATGATCGCGGCGTCCTCTTCTTGGCGATCCGGCGGCATCAAAACCGCGATCGGCTTGCCGACGATTTCCTCCGCCAGAATAGCCAAAGACGCGCTCCGCGCCGCCGTTCCAGCTCGTGACGATGCCATCGATATCCTTGCTGATGATTGCGTCGTCGCTTGATTGGATGATGGCGGCGAGCCGCAGCGCCGCCTCCTCGCCGCGTTTGCGCGCGGATATATCCTGGAAGCAGTTGATGGCGCCGACAATGTTGCCGCCGCGATCCTTGATCGCCTCGATGTCAACGAGCGCGATGCCGCGCGAGCTGTCGGGCCGCTCGATAGGGACCTCCTGGTCACGGACGGAAACACCGGTGCGCAACACATCGGCCATGGGGCATTGATGGTGCGGGAGCGGCCTGCCGTCGGGACTAAACTTCCGATACGATCCGCAAAACCGTTCGTCAGGATGTCCCGGTTCAGGCGACCGGCCCCATCGTTCGGCAGCGCGGCGGTTGTACCGAAGAACCAAGCCGTCCCGGTCGCAAACGTAGATCGCAAACGGCAGTTGTTCGAACAGTCGCCCAGGTACTTCGAAGCTGTCTTCGTCGTCACGCAAACCAAGGGCGACGCCGGCAGCGATCGCGACCGTATCCAGCTCGATTGAGGTTGTCAGGGGTTCGGCCTTACGGGAGCGTGGCGCCTCTGAAGGTACATTGCTCACTGTGCTGTCACCTGCGCCGAATTCGGGATTTGGATGATCTCGGGGCGCCCGATCCGCGTCCCTCATCTCGATTTGGCGGCTTGTGGTGCAAGCGCGCGCTTCATGGAAGCATACATCCTCAACTGGGCTGCGTTACGAAGCGCATTCTGCCTCGCCTCTCCTTCCGGCAATTGTCTCGCCTCGCCGGCACGCGCATCGGCCTGCTCATCCAGACGGTCCGCCGTCAAGAATACCACTTTCGTCCTGCTTCGCTTTTTAGGAATCATGTCGGTGACCTGACTTTCTTTCGAACCAGTCGAGTGGTTCGGATTGTGGTGAGGCCGATACAATTTGCATTTGATCGACGTGGCCGCAGCTTTTGCAGCGCAGCGTCCAATGCTCGTGCCCGGGTCGCGAAGCCGTGATCCGCTGCACCACGGTGGCGCCCGCACATCGCTGGCACCGTGGGCTCGACGGTATCAGGATTGGTGATGGGGCTATTTGAGCGGACATCCTGATCTCCTGTGAGGTTGCCGACTCTAGTCTGGAGATTTAAGTTCGCAGCTGAGCCAGCCTGTCGCGTCGCCGCTCAAGGCATCGCTGACCACCAGGGTTCGCTGGGCACGGTCACATTTGGGTCACTCGAACGTACGGAGTTCGTAACCCGCCGGGCCCGGCGCAATGCTGGCCAGCCGCGTTCGGGTCTCGCAGCGCCAGCAGCGCGGGCGCTCTATGACGCTAAGCGGCAAACCGGTTGGTAAGGTGTGAAAGCCGAGCATGCCGCACCCTTTATCTGCCCGGGCGGGTGCACAACACATTGCCGGGCCTCAGCCGCAGACCGGGCGATGTTCTCCCCTTGCAGATCGGTCTGCTGGTCAATATTGACCACACCGCACCATTTTTAATATTTAGGCATTGGTGGTCCCGAGGAGGGCTCATGAAGTCAGCGAAGCGAACATTCGATCCTCAGGCTTTTCTGGCCGTGGTCGGGACCGGAAAAGCGATACGGAAGTACCGTAAAGGTCGGATCATCTACGCCCAAGGCGAAGAGGCTGATCAGGTTTTTTACATCCAATCGGGCAAGGTCAAAGTGACCGTTGTTTCCGAGCAGGGAAAAGAAGCCGTCGTCGGCATATTGGACGCTGCGCAGTTTTTTGGCGAGGGATGTCTGAATGGTCAGGCGGTCCGCATCGGGACCGCGAAGGCGATCGAGGAGTGCCTTATCACCTCGATCACGCGAAAGGCGATGCTGGCGGCGCTCCGCAAGGAGCCAAGATTTGCAGAACTCTTCGTGACTTACCTGGTGACCAGGAGCAACCGCATTGAAGAAGATCTGATCGACCAGCTGTTCAATTCGAGCGAGAAGCGGCTCGCCCGCCTTCTGCTTCTGCTGGCCAATTTCGGAAAAGATGGCAAGCCGATACCAATCGACGCTTCGATCACTCAAGCAACCTTGGCGGAGATGATCGGTACGACCCGATCCCGGGTGAGCTTTTTCCTGAACAAGTTTCGCAAGCTCGGATTGATCAGCTACAACGGAAAGATCGAGGTGCATCGCTCTCTGCTGAACGCGGTCCTGTATGAAAAACCTCAGCTGCAAAGAGACGTAGAACCCGCCGAATAGATCGGATGATGGGGTAGCAATTCTTGCGCCCGTCGCAGCACATCTTACAACACTTCCGCCACCACCGCGCCCGGCCGGACCCTCGTCTGCAGTCGGGACACCGCCTCGGCCAGCGGAATGTCGGCCTGTGAGCCGTCGCGCTCGCGCAAACTCACCCGGCGGTCTCTCATCTCGCGGGCGCCAACAATGGCCATCACAGGCACCGCCATGTCACGCGCCGCCACGATGCGCCGCGACAGGGTGTCGGCGCCGTCATAGGCGACGGCTCTGATACCGGCATCCCAAAACGCCGCCATCACCTCCGCGCCGTATCCGGCCTGGTCTTTCGAGATCGGCATGACCGCGACCTGATCCGGCGACAGCCAGAACGGAAGTACGCCACCATGGTGCTCGAGCAGGATCGCGATCTTGCGGCCGAGTGATCCGAAGATCGCATGGTGGATCATCAGGGGCGTCGCGCGGCTGCCATCGGGCGCGATGTAGGACGCCTCGAGCCGCTGCGGCAGCACGCCGTCGAGCTGCACCGTGCCGCACTGCCAGGATCGTCCGAGCCGGTCGCGCAGCGCGAATTCCAGCTTCGGTCCGTAGAACGCGCCTTCGCCGGGATTGATCTGAGGCGCGAGGCCGCAGCGCCGCGCAGCATCGCCGAGCTTCGCCTCCGACCAGTCCCAGGTCGCGTCGTCGCCGGCGCGCACCGCCGGCCGCGTGGCCAGCGCCACTTCGTAGTCGGGAAAACCGAGGTCGCGGTAGACCTCGCCCAGCAGGGCGATGAAGCACGCGACTTCGGCCTCCACGTCCTGCTCGCGGCAGAACACATGGGCGTCGTCCTGCTCGAAGGCGCGCGTCCGCATGATGCCGTGGAGCGAACCGGACGGCTCATTGCGGTGGCAGGCGCCGAACTCGGCATAGCGGATCGGAAGCTCCCGCCACGAGCGCAGCCCCTTGTTGAATATCTGGACGTGGCACGGGCACGACATCGGCTTCAGCGCCATCGCCGCTTCGCCGTCATCGAGGCGGAACATGTGCTCGCCGAATTTGTCCCAGTGGCCGCTGCGCTGCCAGAGCTCCTGCGGCAGCAGCTGCGGCGTCCGGACCTCGGCATAGCCGGCGCGGCGCATCTTGCCGCGAACATAGTCCTCCAGCACCCGGTAGATCGCGGTGCCGCGCGGATGCCAGAACACCATGCCCGGCGCGTCGTCCTGAAGGTGCCAGAGCTTAAGCTGCACGCCGAGATTCCTGTGGTCGAGATCGTCCATGGCTTCATTCCTTGTAAGGGGAGTAAGCGCGGACGGGGATCATCAAACACAGAAAAGGCCCCGTCCGTCGCCGGCGGGGCCTTTTCTGGGTGAAATACGCTTGTCTCTAGCGCGCGCAACCAGAAGGCGACCCGCCGTAAGCGGTCGCCGTGGTGGTCGATGCGGCTGATCGAAGGTTGTTCATGGCGCTTATATGGCGGCAAGGCGCTCGGGCGTCAACTCAGTTCCACGAATGGCCTTTGACGATCACCTCGCAAATCGTTGAGGCCATCACCGGCACACTGCGGTTGACACAGCGAACGGCAGGGTTTCTATTTGGGCCACGGGGAAGTGCGATCTCCCCGCGAGGCGACATGCCCAAGAATCGCGTCCTGGTTCACCAAGGGCGCATCATGTCATCATACACCGCAATCTCATTCGAAAAACTGTCCCGGCTTATTGGAACGGCCAACGCGCCGGCGCTCATCGATGTTCGCATTGATGAGGATTTCGCCGCCGATCCGCGGCTGATACCCGGCGCGGTGCGCCGATCGCATCTCGACGTGCAGGACTGGGCCTCCCGCATGACCGGCCAGTCCGTCGTTGTCATTTGCCAGAAAGGCCAGAAGCTCAGCGAAGGCACCGCCGCGTTGCTGCGCTGTGCCAGCGTCGAGGCCGAAGTCCTCGAAGGCGGGCATCTCGGCTGGACCGCCGCGGAACTGCCGGCCGTCCCGGCCGACAAGATTCCCAAACGTGACGGGCGCGGCCGCACGGTCTGGGTCACGCGTTCGCGCCCCAAGATCGACCGCATCGCGTGCCCGTGGCTGATCCGCCGCTTCATCGATCCTGCCGCCGTGTTCCTGTTTGTGACGGCCTCCGAGGTCGAGGCGGTTGCCGAACGCTTCGGGGCAACACCGTTCGACATCGAGAATGTGTTCTGGAGCCATCGCGGCGAACTCTGCACGTTCGACGTGATGGTTAAGGAGTTCGGGCTCTCGACGCCGCCGCTGGAGCGGCTTGCGACGATGGTGCGGGCCGCAGATACCGGGAGGCTTGACCTCTCTCCGGAGGCTCCCGGATTGCTCGCGGCATCGCTTGGCCTGTCGCGGATGTACGACGACGACCTTGAACAGTTGAGCGCCGGCCTGCTCCTCTACGACGCCTTCTTTCGCTGGTGCCGCGACGCGACCAAGGAGACGCACAATTGGCCGACCAACAAGGTGAAGCCATGACTGACGTCGCGGCCAACGAAAAAGTGCGCATACCGGAGTACGCGCACGGCATCTCCTTCAATGAGGCGCTGCGCGTCTGGATTCGCGTGGCGATCCTCAGCTTCGGCGGGCCGGCCGGCCAGATCGCCGTCATGCACCGCATCCTCGTCGAGGAAAAAAACTGGATTTCGGAAGGGCGTTTCCTGCATGCGCTCAACTACTGCATGCTGCTGCCCGGGCCGGAAGCCCAGCAACTCGCGACCTATATCGGTTGGTTGTTGCACCGGACCGCCGGCGGCATTGTGGCGGGAGGACTGTTCATCCTGCCCGGCATCTTTGCCATCATGGGGCTCAGCTACATCTATGCCGCCTACGGCAATGTGGGTTTCGTCGAGGCCCTGTTCTTCGGTCTGAAGGCGGCGGTGCTCGCCATCGTCATCCAGGCCGTGGTCCGCGTCGGCAAACGAGCATTGCGCAATCCAATCATGATCGGCATCGCTGCGGCCGCCTTCGTCGCGATCTTCTTTTTCGGAGCGCCCTTCCCGCTCATCATCGTCGTGGCGGCCATCATCGGCTTCGTGGGGGCCCGGCTCGGCAGGCCGGAGTTTGCGGCCATCGAACACGGCGGCAAGAGTTCGGCTGCGATCGACGACATGCTCGGCGAAGCCGTCCCGGATCACGTTCGACCGAATACGATGCGCACGCTGCGGGTTGGCGCAGTCTGGCTGACGCTCTGGCTGGTTCCAGTCTTCGTAATCCTTATCGCTCAGGGCCCAAACGACGTCTTTAGCCAGATCGCGATCTTCTTCAGCAAGATGGCGATGGTGACGTTCGGCGGAGCCTACGCGGTGCTGGCCTATGTCGCGCAGCAGGCGGCCGAGTACTATCACTGGGTGAGCCCACGCGAGATGCTCGACGGCCTCGGCATGGCGGAAACCACGCCCGGACCGCTCATCATGGTCGTCCAGTTCGTGGGCTTCATGGCCTCGTTCCGCGAAGCGAGTGGCCTCCCGCCGATGCTCGCCGGAACGCTCGGTGGATTGTTGGCGACGTGGGTGACCTTCACGCCGTGCTTCCTCTGGATCTTCGCCGGGGCGCCCTACATCGAGGCGCTGCGTGGAAACAAGTCCCTCGCCGGCGCCTTGTCGGCCATCACCGCGGCGGTCGTGGGCGTCATCCTCAATCTCTCGATCTGGTTCGCACTGCATACGCTGTTCCGGCAGACCTTTCCGGTTCATACGCTCGGTCTATCACTCGACGCCCCCATACTCAGCAGTGTCGACCTTCCGGCGCTTGCCCTGTCGGTCGCCGCGGCCACGGCGATCTTTCGCTTCAACGTCGGAATGCTCGTCGTCCTCGCCGCTTCGTGCATCGCAGGCGTCCTGATGCGCCTGGCGGGCGTCATCTGACGGAGCGGAGCAAGGCCGCCGAATGGACTCCACCTGGCGCAGGACGTGGCAAGAAGGATCATCACGCCAACACGGACCCTTCAGACAACCCAAGACCGTTCGGTCGCAGCTTGGCGGCCACAAGGTCAAACCGAAAGCAACGGAGTTACGAACATGATGAAATCGATAGCGATCGCGTTGGCAGCCGCGCTGCTCCCCGGCGCATCCTTGTCTGCGCCGGCCGACCTTGGCAGGGCCGCACCGACAGAACAGGAAACGCTTGTCACGCCAAGCCAAGGCGTAGCGGCCGTACGCCTTCCCGCGACCGAGACGTTGCGCGGCGTCGTCGACAGCGTCGATCAGGGTAATGACACCATCAAGATCAGACTGTCCACGGGCACAGCGGAGCAGTTCGAGGTCCAGGACGGACTGCTCTTCAACGCTGTTCGCTACGGCGATCAGGTTGAAATTACCGTGGAGAGTATCGAAGGCGCGAAGACCATCGTCGGGCTGAAATAGCAATGGACGAAGACCACCATTCAATACGCGCCAACAAGAGCAACAAGGAGCGGACAACCATGCGCATCAAACGCTGGACGACAGCTTTCATTCTCGCGGCAGGTTTCGCGACCGCCGCGAGCGCACAGAAGATCGACTGGGACATCTTTGCCGAACCGTTCGTCTCTGCGGCCCATGCCCAAGACGTCAACTGGCAAAAAGTCGACGATGCGCTGGGCCGAAAACCGGCCATTGCCGGAGAGGTGCATCGCTATGGATTTCCGCGCAGCGACCTTTCCGTCACTTTGGACGGCGTGACCATCAAGCCGGCATTGGCACTCGGCGGCTGGGTTGCCTTCAAGCCCGCCCACGGCGGCGTCATGGTGATGGGCGATCTTGTTCTGCTGGACTCCGAGATAAACCCGGTCATGGCCAAGATGATTGCGAATGGCATCGAGATTACCGCAGTCCACAACCATCTGCTGCGTGCCAATCCCGCGACCTTTTACATGCACATCGCGGGACTTGGCGATGCCCCCAGGCTCGCGACGGCCATCCGCGAGGCGCTGCGGGAAAGCAAAACCCCCGGCGTTGCACCGACGCCGGCAACGGCTCCACCGGCCGTCGATCTCGATACCGCACAACTCGACCAGATCATCGGCGTCAAAGGACAGGCCAATGGCGGCGTCTATCAATTCAACGTCCCGCGGCGCGATCCCGTCACGGAAGGTGGCATGACATTGAGCCCGCCGGGACCGATGGGTGTTGCGATCGGCATCAACTTCCAACCGACTGGTGGAGGCAAGGCGGCCGTCACCGGCGACTTCGTGCTGACCAGTGACGAGGTGAACCCGGTCATCCTGGCATTGCGGACGCATGGCATCGACGTGACGGCTCTCCACAGTCACATGCTGGAGGAACAGCCGCGCCTCTTCTTCATGCACTTCTGGGCGAATGACGACGCGATCAAGCTCGCCAAGGGCTTGCGCGCCGCGCTCGACAAAACGGCAAGCACGAAAAGCTAGTGCAATCCAAACAAGGCGATCCAGTCATAAGGAAAGCAAAAGCTACCCTCCTCGCCGTGCTCGTTACTGTCTCCAATGCTGAGGCCGCGGACAATATGCGCAGACTCAAAGGCACCGAGATCGTCACCACGCTGAGCGGCATGCAATTCACCGATGAAGTGCATTGGCGCGAGGTCTATGAGCGGAACGGCACCCTGCGCAGTTACAGCATGGGCCGCGCCAGTGTCGGAAAATGGCGGCTCCGGAAAAATGAGCTCTGCACTGGGTACGGTAGCGAAGAGGAGCGGTGTTTTGAGGTCTGGCGACATGGCAACAGGGTCATTATGCAGCGCGACGCCGAGGACAAATACCCGAATGAAGGAATCCTTGAGAGACCCAGCGCCCCACCTTCGGACGTGCGAAAGCCAAAGCCGTCGCCGGCCAAAAATTAACGACGCGATCAAGCGGGAGCGATGAACAAGTGGAGAACCGAATGACAGTGAACAACGAGCGCCGTGATTTCATCAGGGGCGTTGGTGCTGCCGCAGCATCAACGGCGATTTTTGCGGGGACACCTGCCCTTGCGCAGGCCAATCAGGAGACAGGAGTAAAGCCAATGGCGTATCAGCCCAAGGTGATGCCGTTCGATCCGAAATCCATCACCGGCATCTCGGAGAAGGTCCTCATCAGTCACTACGAGAACAACTATGTCGGCGCCGTGAAGCGGCTGAATGCGATCGGCGCGCAGCTCGCCGAGCTCGATTTCACGAAAGCTCCGAATTTCGTCATCAACGGACTGAAACGTGAGGAGCTGATTGCCTCGAACTCGATGATCCTTCACGAAATCTATTTCGATGGGCTCGGTGGTGGCGGCAGCGCGAAAGGGCCGCTGATCGAGGCCATCGTGCGCGATTTCGGGAGCATGGAGCGGTGGCGCGCCGAGTTCGCCGCGATGGGCAAGGCGGAAGGCGGCGGATCGGGCTGGGTGATCCTGTCCTACTCGCCGCGTGACAAACGGCTCGTCAACCAGTGGGCGGCCGACCATACGACGACGCTCGCCGGTGGCCGCCCGGTGCTCGTGCTCGACATGTACGAGCACGCCTATCACATGGACTATGGTGCCGCGGCCGCGCGCTATGTCGACATTTACATGGAAGCGATCAAGTGGGACAACGCCGCAAAACTGTACGAGCAGTACAGCCGGGAAACGTAGAGCGTTTTCGAGCGAAGTGGATACCGGTTCGCGCTGGGAGAAAGCAAACATCTAGAGCCCCGTTCCGATTCCGACGGCGATTGCGAAATGTGAAAAAGGGGACGCTTTGCCATGAGGCTAGTGGCGATCACGGTATAGTCTGCGCTTGCGTGTCATTCAACGCCGCACATGCGCAGACGAGTTGCAGGGTCTGCGCTGACCAGCAAAAGGCCTGCATGAAGAATTAAGCCGGTGCGACCTGCAAATCCGAGTATCGGATGTGCATGAAGTCCTGCACGAAGTGAGGACCGTTTTTTCAGCGAACGATCCCTGAAGTGCCTCATCGCGGCACTCGCCTGCGGCATCGGGGGCTCAGTTGCCCTCGATGCCGGCTTTGTCGCCGAGGAAAGCCTTCGGAAATTATCGGCTGCACCGATCCGTACGAAGCTTGCCGGATGCAGCTGACCGATGAGGTGCACTATCAGCATGTCTACGATCAGGACGGTACGCTGAGAAGCCATCCGACAGGAGGGTCGAAAAATGGTTCATCGAACATTTCAGGAAATTGCCAAAATGTTGGCTGGACTTGCGATGCTATCCGGCGCCGCTGCCGCGGCTCAATCGGAAGACAAGCGGCCTCTCCGACTCGAAGCAAAAATCCTGCTCGGCGATGTGCAGGGCCGTATCGACCACATGGCGGTCGATTTGAAGAGGCAGCGGTTGTTCATAGCCGAACTCGGCAATGACAGCGTCGGCGTCGTCGATTTGGCCAATCACACCCTGATCCGGACCATCCATGGGCTGAACGAACCGCAAGGTGTCGGCTATGAGCTGTCGACTGATACGCTGTTCGTCGCCAACGCGCGGGGTGGCTCGGTCAGCCTGTTGGAAGGCACCGAATACAGGACGACGGGACGAATCGAACTCGGCAGCGATGCCGACAACGTTCGTATCGACGCCGCAGCCAAGCGCGTCGTCGTCGGTTTTGGTGATGGCGGGTTGGCCGTGCTGGATCCCTTGACCCGCAGCAAAGTCCGGAGCGTGCCATTGAAAGCGCATCCAGAGAGCTTTCAGCTCGTCCAGGATCGCATCTTGGTCAATTTGCCCGACGCCCACGCGATTGCGGTGGTGGATGGCACTTCCGGCAAGCAGCTCGCAACCTGGCCAATGGACAAGGGTGGCAATTTCGCGATGACCGCGGATCACGAACGAGGCCGAATTCTTGTGGCCTTTCGTAATCCGGCCGACCTGGGTGTCTTCGACCTGGCCAACGGCAAGTCCATCGCGAATGCCGAAACCTGCGGCGACGTCGACGACCTCTTCGTCGATGCCAAACGCTCGCGCGTCTATGTCAGTTGCGGAGCCGGTTACGTCGATGTGTTCGAGACCGACGCCGCGACCTATCGGCGAATCGCGCGCATTCCGACCGCTGCCGGCGCACGGACCTCTTTGTTCCTACCGGAATTGGATCGTCTGCTGGTCGCGGTCCGTGCAGGCCCGGCGGGCCCAGCAGCGATCTGGGTGTTCAAGCCTTTGCCTTGAATCGGCTCCGCTCGATTGAACCGTATCGATGACCGGCGAGTTGTCGTCGGCGCGCCGCATGGCCTGGTGGGTACCGGTCGCGACGGCTCCTATCAGCCGGAACCCGCTCGTTGGTTTTGAAGGATGCGGTCCTTGACCGTCCGTGCGATCGCCGCCGGCGCGTCGTCAGGGATCGCGAAGCATGAACTCGCGTTGATTTCGCAGAGGACGTAAGTGTCGGCGCCCGCCGCATCCTGTGGGCCGTAGAGAAAATCCGCGTCCCAGATGACCGGCAACGAGTCTTCGTCGATATCAAGCGTTTCCATCAACTGCGGGGTCCATGTGTCCTCCATCGACCTTCGCAGTGTCTGGAACAGCGAGGCATCGGGCCCATGCATCATCCGCGACCCCGGCTGCGCTTCAGGCGAGTCCGGGCCTTCCGGCGGAGGCGGGATCAAGGCCTTGATCAATTGCTGACCGAAGCCCGCGACCTTGGAGCCGCTCATGTAGCAGCGGATCATTCCTTCGGGCAGACGAGGCTGGTACGCCTGGTCGATGATGCAGCCGCCCCACCCGAAATACGGCTCGCAGCGGACGATGAACGCGTCGAGCGGCATCTCCTCGGGCAAGCTGCCGCGCAGCGCGTGGAGCACCCGGACCGTCGTGGCCGTATCCGGCAAAGCTTCCACCTTCCAGACGCCCTGGCCTCCATTTCCGCGGTTTTGTTTGATCACCCGCGGGCCGCCGGCCCGAAGGCACGACGGGAATTCGACGCGGAAGGCGTCTGCGCTGTCATAGCGATGCGTGTCACCGCCCCAGCCCAAATGGCGCGTGCGGTAGAGCACCTCCTTGACGCCCATCTTGAGGATGATGTCGGGATGTGCACTGACCCACGGGCCCTGCGCCGCGATCTCACGCAGCAACGGATCGAGTGCCGCGCGTGTCTTGCCCTGATGGATCGGGTCGACCCAGACCAGGACGCCATCGACCGCGAGCAGTTCGTTCCGGACCGCGTCGGCGAAGGCTTCGTCGTAGACAACGGGACGGGCCTCGATGCCGACAGCGGAGAGCGCTTCGAAAACGCGGATGAAGCGACTGTTTTGTGGGGTCGTGTCCCGACGTGCGGCAGCGTCTCCACGCGAAAGGATTGCAACGGTCTTGTGGTGAGGAGAGTGTTCGGTGTCCATGCGCAAGCTCCACGACGGATCGCGTGTCGCGCAGAGCTTGGACGGGGAGAGGTCTGACGGGGAGTCTGCATTGTCCCCACGACAATTACTTTACGCGACATCGCAAGCAGGTTTCAAGACGGAGATTGCTTCGCTTGACCGTGCTCGGTAATGTCGCGACAGGGGATCATTGGAGCCTCCCCGTTTAGATGGGCTTTACCATCCAAGCGCTCGCCACCTCGTTCGGGGGAGCGACTCTATGGATGGATTTTTCTTTACTCTCTTTGCCCTCGCCGCCCTTGCCGGCGGCTTCGTCAGCGGCTTTTCCGGCTTTGCGATGGGCATCGTCGTATCCGGCGTATGGCTGCATATCATCACGCCGATACAAACCGCCACCTTGATCGCCGGCTACGGTCTGCTCACGCAGGGCTATGGCATCTTCAAGCTGCGCCACACAATCGACTGGCGGAAGGCCTGGCCGCTCGCGCTTGGGACGGTCGTCGGCATCCCGGTCGGCGTCAGCATTCTGGCTTACCTCAACTCCACCTATTTGCGGTTCGGCGTCGGTGTGGTGCTTGAGCTTTACGCGATTTACGGCCTGACGCGGCCGGTCTTCGCTCCGATGAAGATTGGAATCGGATCTGATCTGGCGATTGGCGTTTCCAACGGCTTGCTTGGTGGCCTGACGGGCCTCGGCGGCATTATCTCGACGATCTCGTGCCAATGGCGCGGCTGGCCCAAGGAGGTGCAGCGCGCCGTGTTTCAGCCGGTGCTGTTCATAGCATTCGTGGTTATCTCGATCTCCCAGGCGGCTGCCGGCTCAATCACCAGAGATACGCTGGCACTGTACGCGTTGGGCATTCCATTCATGGTGGCCGGCCTTTGGGCCGGCTTCAAACTGTTTGGAAAAATCAACGATGAGACGTTCCGCAAGACCGTCCTGGTGCTGCTGCTGTTCTCCGGACTGTCGTTGATCGTCTCGGCGCTGTCCCATCCGGGATGAGTTGCCGGCTCCGCGCGTTCCCGCCGGAAATCACGATCACTGATTTGCCCGCGGCACAAGGTCCCGCGACAGAAGTCATTTCGTTTTTTTTGTAAAGCTCGGACAATCATGTCGCGAGAATGTTGGTGTATGACTCGCAGGTCGCGCCACAAATTCGGTGTCGTCCCGGGCTTGACCCGGGACCCAACCACAAATGCCGATTGTCGCGCGCCGCTGGGGCTACAGCTTTTTCGACAACACAACCCTGTAGTTATGGATCCCGGCTTTCGCCGGGACGACAGCGTTGATGTTGCGCACAAATTCTCGTACACCGTTCCCGCAATGACCTCCTCCCTTTCCCCCAATTCCGTCGACGTGCTGCTGTTCGATATCGGCCGCGTCGTGCTCGACATCAGCTTCGACGAAGTGATGGCGCGCTGGGCGCAGCACGCCGGCTGTGCGCCCGCCGTCCTCGCAAAACGTTTCGTCGTCGACGACAGTTTCAAGCATCACGAGATCGGTCGGATCGACGACGCGGCGTTTTTCGCGAACCTGCGGAGCTCGCTGGGTGTCGACCTCACCGACGCGCAGTTCCTCGAGGGCTGGAACGCGATCTTCACCGGCGAGATGGTGGGCATCCGCCCCCTGCTCGCGAACGCCGCGAAGCGGATGCCGCTCTATGCGTTTTCCAACACCAACCCGGCCCACATCGCGCATTTCTCGGCCGCCTATGCCGACCTGCTCAGTCACTTCAGGACCGTCTTCCTGTCGTCGACGATCGGCTTAAGGAAACCCGACGCCGAGGCCTATGATCATGTGGTAAAAGCGATCGGCGTGCCGGCGTCGCGGATCCTGTTCTTCGACGACTCGGCTGCCAATATCGAAGGCGCGCGGGCGCGCGGCCTTCAGGCCATCCACGTGACATCGACGGATGACGTGGCAAGGGCGCTGACCGCACTTGGAATTTGAAGACTCGGACTTTGAGGAGCTTTGCCCGTGGCCCTGATGCCGGTTGCCGATGCCCTCGCCGCCATCCTCGCGGGCGCCGACCCGCTGCCCGAGGAGATGGTGGCGCTCGATGCCGCCTATCACCGCACGCTGGCGCGCGATATCGCGGCGCGGCGCACCCAGCCGCCGCAGCCGATGTCGGCGATGGACGGCTATGCGGTGCGCGCAGCCGATGCGGCCAACCTGTCGGCCCGGCTCAAGGTGATCGGCGAGGTCGCGGCCGGCCGGCCGTTCGCGCGGACGGTCGGCGCCGGCGAAGCGGTGCGGATTTTTACCGGCGGCGTGATCCCCGACGGCGCCGACGCGATCATCATCCAGGAAGACACCCGCACCGACGGCGACCACATCACCATCACCGAGGCGGCCGCCAAAGGACGACATATCCGCGCGGCCGGCGTGGATTTCCACGAGGGCGATGTGCTGCTGGCAGGCGGCAGTCTGCTGGCCGACCGCGCGCTGTCGCTTGCGGCTGCGATGAACTATCCGGAGCTGCCGGTGTGCCGCCGTCCGAAGGTGGCGGTGCTGGCGACCGGCGATGAACTCGTAATGCCCGGCTCCCGCCCCGGCCCCGGCCAGATCGTCTATTCCAACGGCTATGCGCTGCGGGCGCTGGCCCGCGCCGAGGGTGCCGAGACCGTCGATCTCGGAATCGCGGCCGACACTGTGGCGTCGACGACCGCGGGGATCCGCCGCGCGCGTGACGTCGGGGCCGACATCCTGATCACCACCGGCGGCGCCTCGGTCGGCGACCACGACCTGGTCAAGCAGTCGCTGGAGGCCGAGGGCGTCAATATGGCGTTCTGGCGGATCGCGATGCGGCCGGGCAAACCGATGATGCACGGGCGTCTCGGGGGAATGCGGGTGATCGGCCTGCCCGGCAATCCAGTGTCGTCCTATGTGTGCGCCTTCCTGTTTCTGGTGCCGCTGATTCGCAGCCTGTGCGGCCGCAAGACGGTTCATCATGTCCGCGAGCGCGCCCTGCTCGGCCGCGATCTCGCCGCCAACGACCAGCGCGAGGATTATCTGCGCGCGCGGCTCGAGCAGCGCGACAACGGCACGCTGATCGCAACGCCGGTCACGCAGCAGGACAGTTCGCTGTTGGGAAATCTCGCTGCGGCACGGGCACTTCTGATCCGCCCGCCGTTCGCGCCGGCCGCCGCCAAGGGCGCGGCGTGCGAGATCCTGACCATGCCGGAGTGAGGCCTTCGCGGTAGCCGCGCATCGGGAGTGCCAGTTACGTTCACCTGAAATTAAGTGGTTGCGGAACACATATCGAACATATAGTGTCCGTTCATGATTTGTTTCGAGTACTGGTGTCACCAAATGGGAGTCCGTCTCGGAGTTTCGCGCTCCCGAGGTCCGGCTTTCTTCTGAAGTCTCGGAATCGAACGACGCTACCAACCGGGGGAATGCTCGAGATGCTCACGCGCAAACAGTACGAACTTCTGCGTTTCATCAACGAACGTCTGAAAGAGGCCGGCGTGCCGCCCTCCTTCGACGAGATGAAGGACGCGCTCGACCTGCGCTCGAAATCCGGTATCCACCGCCTCATCACGGCCCTGGAAGAGCGCGGCTTCATCCGCCGCCTGCCCAACCGCGCCCGCGCGATCGAGGTGATCAAGCTTCCCGAGCTCTCCGGCGGCGGCGGCAATGGCCGGCGTGGCTTCACGCCAAGCGTCATCGAGGGCACGCTCGGCAAACGCTCGACCGCGCCGATGACGGCCGAGGAGGACGGCAACCGCCCGGTCGCAGTCCCCGTGATGGGCCGGATCGCGGCCGGTACCCCGATCGAGGCGCTGCAGACCCGCAGCCACACCATCAGCGTCCCGCCCGACATGCTCGGCTCCGGGGAGCACTACGCGCTGGAAGTGCGCGGCGACTCGATGGTCGAAGCCGGCATTCTCGACGGCGACATGGCGTTGATCCAGCGCAACGACACCGCCAACACCGGCGATATCGTGGTGGCGCTGATCGACGAAGAGGAAGCCACCCTGAAGCGCTTCCGCCGCCGCGGCGCCTCGATCGCGCTCGAGCCGGCCAACACCGCCTATGAAGTGCGCATCCTGCCGCCGAACCGGGTGCGGATCCAGGGCAAGCTGATCGGGCTCTATCGCAAGTACTGAGGCAGCAAACGCGCTGTAGCGCGTTTGTGATCGGAGTGCTCCACGGTCAGTCGTACAATCGCCCAGAAACGGGAAGAAGATCGTACGCTATCGTCCACTCTGGTAGAGGCCCTATGCCTCAAGGAGAGGCACGGGTCGCTACCTCGAAATGAGGAGCCATCCGATGTGTGACTATAGTCTGCACGCCGTGGCATCGCGCCCCGCCGTCGTCGGAGAGACGCTGATCACCACGACCTTCCGCGGCACGTCGACCCGCGGCTTTGCTTCGGAGCATGATCCCGCCGTTGCGGTGTGCATGCGTCCGGGCACCGAGCTCGCCTTCGCCGAGAACGTCCGCTACGACGGCCGCTGGCTCTGGACCCGGACGATCGGCTACCGCGTCGGCGTGTTCAACGAGGTCGAGCCCGACGTTCCCGATCGCCATCATGATGCGGTCGAATTCCCCGACGGCAACCGCTTGCTGGTGACCCAGCTCTGCGAAGGCCAGCGCGTCACCGTGCTGCAGCTGCCGGCGGTCGCGTCGACCGTCGAGCGCGAGCCCAAGGTCGTGGAGCGGCGGCCCTCCGTATTCGCGTCGCTGTTTTTGGGTTGAGACCATCATCGCCGCGGGATGAGCCTCCGCGCGGCGGGTGACCAAAGTCATTTCCAGCGACCCCGGACTTAGCGTTCCGGGGCGCATTTGTGGATTTGCGTCCAATGGCGCCTTGGCGCATCATCACGGTCCGACAAGGACACGCGCGGTGGTCGACAAGGTCACTTGGCAAAAGGCTGGACGCGTCACGGAGCCGGGCCGCTACATGTTCCGGTTCGGCTGGCTGACGGTGACGGCCGCCGACCTGAAGGTCTGGGAGCAGTTTCCCCAGGCCGCCTTCACCCTCGTCAAGATACCCGACGCTGATCCCGACGCGGCCGAGTACCACCTCGGTTTGTTCGAGCTGCCGACCGGGCCTTCGTCCTAACCCGACTAATCGTATGGGCAGCAGCCCAACTCGAGCAGCTAATCCTGCAAGGCATGTCGCGCGCCTGATAGGCGCGCCAATCCACCATCCAACTTCGAATCCCGGCTCGCTCCGCGAGATCGGCGACCTGTGCCCGTGCTCGGGCTTCCAACCATCTCAAAAACGAAAGGAGCTGCCATGAGCAGTCGTTTCACGAGTGCCAACAATCCTGGCCTCCGCGGGCAGGAACGCATGAAAGAACTCGCCGCCGAGGCGAGAGTATCGCCCATCCCGGTAAAAACGGATTTAGTCGTGCGCGAAAACAGAGCGGAAACACCGCGAAATTTCGCAGATGTGATCATTCGATCGCACCGAAGGAAGCTTGCGGCGCCTCAGTGAGGCACCGAAAATGCCGAAGCCGCTTGCTCCGCCTAATGCTTAGGTTTCTTTGGCTGTTGCGGCCGCTGCTGACGAGCCTTTTTGGCTTCTTGGCGTTCTTGGTGGCGCCGTTGCTGTCTGGTCTGCTTTGGTCGTGCTTCTGGTTCTTCCGCGGGCGCGGCTAAGGGTGTTAGTCTTGGGTATGGCTCCTGGCCTGTTGCGTAGACATGCACCTGATCGACCAGCTGGTTCCAGTTCAGTGTTGTGCTATTCGAGCAGCTTGCGAGAAGGGTAAGCAGCAAGGCGGTAAGCGCCCCGCCAGCCGACATCTTTTTCTTGATTGCGACGGCGAGCTCTGGCGAGGAAGCTTCGATCGTACTGACAACCTCGGCCTCTGGCTTCCCCTGCCGAGCTTCGTCCAGTGCGGTCTGCAGAACACGCAGGATCTCGATCGTTTCTTGCGGCGCATGAACGACGCGGATCGCGTTCTCAACGAAGTCAAATTTTCCGTCGACGACACGGGCTGGACGTCCGCACCTTTGACACTGGGTCACGTTGTTGATGAATGCTGCGCCTGTCGATTCTGTAGCGCCAAAATCATTGGAAATGAACACGAACCCGCAATTGGAGCAGCGGCTCGGAAGCGCACCGGACGTCTGCTTCAGGGTTGGCACGATTATCAGTGTTCCCTCGCTCAGGCCGCCTCAATGGGCGGCCCAAATCATACCACGGAAGGATCGGACGGGGGTCCAGCCTCCCCCGCGGGGCCTCGGGGATGCCCCGTAAACCAGCGACCCCCGCTGAGGGGGTCAGCGAGGGCCAATGCGGCTGGGGTTGGCGCGGGTTATGGGCTTAGCGCCGCTGGCAAGTTCACGCCTCTAAACCCCGGGAGTCGAGCCCAATGATTGGGCCGTCGCCTCCAATGCCGGCGTGTCAACCAGTTATCCCAGAAATCCACAGGCGCCCGACGCCAGGCTCAAAGACAAGCGGGCATCGAATTTGCTTCGATACCATCGGTTCGCACCGGGAGAAGGACGTAATCGGACGAGGCAGGCGACCAGCTTCGCTCCAAGAACGGCTCGCTGCATTTGCACGGCTAAACCGAGAAGCTGCCTCCCGGCACGGAACGGGACATTCTCCTCGAGAAGGCGCGAAAGGCCGATGAAGCTGCGGATCTCGATAGTTCGACGAAGCGCCGGCAGGATTGACTGACACCGCCGACGCCGAATAGGGCGGCCCCCCTGGCTTGGACGGTTCACTCGATCAAATGAAACCGGTGGCGCATTTCCCGCTGAACGACCTTCATTGCTCGATCAGCGAGTCGCCTCGGCGATGCGCCGTAGAGGGTGACCTTTACCGAAAAGGAGCCGTCGTTCTGCCTGATGATCTGGATGCCGCTGATCGTTTCGCAGCCGGGCCACTGCCGAACAGCCTGGAGGCATTCTTTGCGGAGGTCCGCGTAGGTCAGACCAGTGGTTGGTGGTTTTGGCACTGGGACAATCCGGCCCGTTAAAGCCCTAGCTCTAGTTAGCAAAGCTGACACCGGGCTGACAGGCATTCCGGGTCGCGTCCGTCACTAGGCGTACAATAGGATTGAGCCGATCAGCGCGACGATAGACCCCCATATCGAGACCAAGGTCACACCGAGCCACAGCGTATCGAAGATTTCGCCTGTCGAGTAGCGGCGAGGCTTGCGATCGGGCGGGACTGTCACGGGTGCAGGGCTACGCGGCGAAGTGCGCCGCGGTCGCGAAGGCGATTGCGCACGCGGCGGCCAGCATTGTCGCAGCGCCGATAAGGCCTCGGGTCGTTTCCGTCTTGGTCAGGTGCGATTTCATGCTGAGGCAACGCGTGCTCTGGGGCAGTGTTCCTAGTCTAAACCCGCTCCCACGTCGCCAGAGCCGCCTCAACCGCTGCGGGGTCATCCTTGATACGGTAGACCGTTTGCCGGCTCAGGCCGGTGGTGTTCGCGATCGCGATCGCGCTCCGGTTTTGCGCAAGCATGTCGCGCACCTTGTCGACTTGCTGCCGGGTGAAGCTCGGCTTCCGGCCCCGATACTCGCCATGTGCCTTGGCGTGCGCGATGCCGGCCCGCTGGGCTTCCTTAATGGCCTCGGCCTCGGCCTGAGCGTTGGCAGCCATGAACGCGATCACCGCGTCTCTGGCGGCCTTCTGCATGGGGTCCTTGGTGGTGCCGTCGAACACCATGCTGTTGATCACCGTCCGGACGATGACACCGCGCCTAATGAACTCGCGCAGCACCTCGGTGATGTCCTCATAGTTGCGGCCCAGGCGATTTACCCAGCGCACCACCAGCGTGTCGCCTTCGCGCAGCATGTCGAACAGCCGGCGGCCTTCAGGCCGCTCGACAAGGCGCGTAGACACGCCAGAGACGCCTTCGTCGCATAGGACGGCGTCGAACTTGTATCCGGTCGCCTCGGCCATCGTGCGCTGATGAGCGCTGGTCTGCTCCGACGTGCTAACTCGGCAGTAGAGGATGGTCGCCATTGGAACACCTGTCCGTTGAGTTGGTGTCCACATAAAATGATGTCCGAAAGGCAGAGTCAACCCTATCGGACATGTTCTTTGACGATCTTGACATGTCCGCTACGCGTACCCCAACGGACAACCACGGATGAAAAGATGCCCGGCGCGCCACCGGGATGCGCCGCGCCGGGCAAGGTCAGGTTGGAACAGGCCCGCGAAGCCGGAATGATTGTCACAGGCCGGCATGGTTTACTGCAAGAATCGAACCACCCGGCGAGGCATCGCGGGGGTGCGCCGGGTCGAGGGGAGGCTCCCGCAAAAAAATCCAGAGACGATCGCGCCCGTGTTCAAGCGATACGGGGCCGCATTCCAGATGGGACCGATAGCGGCCCGCCAACTGAGGCGGCAAGAAGCGAGGTCACGCGGCTGAGGCGCAGCCCCAACACGCGGACCTCGCAGCCATCGATCCTATCTGATGACGGGACAATGACCATCAACGATGTCACATACTCAGCTGACACCAGCCTTACGTTACGAGATCTTAATGGTGCCGGTTCACAGAATTTGAACCTGGCCTTTTTTAGACAGCGGTCTGCGGACTTTACTTCGCGAAGAAGATTGTCTGAATTAGGACAGTAACGCCCGATGCACGGCGCCCGTCGCGCTCAGGCGCGCGGGCCTTCACCGACGTGAGACAAGTCCGAACTCAGCAGTGTCTTCCTATATTTTGCTCCGTTCGGACCTGTCTCACCCCTCGCCTGCCTCAGTCGACGATGGTACGTGGCCTTGCTGATACCCATCGGGACCCGCGGCTCGGTACGGCTTGCGGTATTCTTGGCAAGCCACTCTGAGCGCGGGATAGCGCCGGCTTCACGTCGGCGCTCCGTGCTCCTATCCTTGCTCAACTCTACCTGCCGCTTCTCCCGCCCCTTCTTGTCGACGTCGAGAGAGCCTATCGTCGTCAGCCCCAGGGCCTGCCGAACCACGAAGGGCAGAACGTAGAGCCCCAGGTCGTATGCCAGTTCGTCCGCCGTCCACTTGCGCGGGTTGAGCTCGACGCGCCTGATCAGTGCGGCAAGCTCGTCCGGACCGCACCAGGGTGCCCACTGCGCGACCCACGCCTCTATGGCGGCGACGGGACCGCTCTTCTTCCCGATGTGCCAGAGATGGCATGCCGCGATGTACAAGTGGTCGCGGCCAGCGTCATCATCCGGCAGCTCAGCACTAACCGGCATTTTACCGCCATTCGTTCCGTTTCCGTGCGGCACGGCAGGAAGTGACGGCTGGAGAAATGTGTGTGATTTCAGAGCGGTTGAGTGCTGAAAGCTCAACTATGCGGAAAGCGTCTCCAAGCTCTGGAAGCTCGGATGCACCAGCGCTTCCGGCGCGATCGCCAGCACGATCAGCGCCGCCACCGCCAGCTTCCGGAACGTGATCGCACGGCGATCGACCATGACCGCGATCAGCACCACGGCCGTCATGAAGAACGACCGCTGGGTCGCGACCTCCGAACCCGACAGCAGGAGATAGAACGCCGCGGCGACAAGCACGGCGGCGGCCGCCCATTTCTTGATCGGATGGCCCACCGTCAGCGCCGGAAACAGCGCCAGCAGCGCACGCACCACGAAGAACACGACGCCCGCGACGACGGCCATGTGATAGCCGGAGATCGACAGAACGTGGCCGAGACCGGAGATGAACATCGCATCGTTGACCGGCGTGGTGATTGCATCGCGCCGGCCGGTCAGCAGCGCGGTCGCGATCGCACGCTTGTCGCCATCGAGCGACGTGCGGATGCGTGCGTCGATGGCATCGCGCAGGTTCTGCATCACGGCCGCGTAGCGCAGCGCCGGGCCGCCGCTTGCCGGCGGCTCCTTGGTCTTGATCGCGCCCATCGCGAAGCCAGAGGCGCCGATGCCCTGGAAATAGCCGTCACGGCCGAAATCATAGGAGCCCGGGCGCTGCGGTCCGAGCGGCGGCTGCAACCGCGCTTTCAGTTCGACGAAGCTGCCGACATCGGGCGCGGTGCCCTTCTTCACCGAGAGCCTGACGCGCTCGAGCCTCAAGGCGTCGCGCGGGCTCTCCATCGAGACCACGCGCAGCACGAAGCGGTCGGTCTTCTCTCTGACGTCGCGTGTCTCGACAAATCCGGTCAGCGCCACCGAGAACATCGGCCGTGCCAGCACGCCGTGGGCGATCCGCGCGGTCTTCCAGGTCGCAGTGGCAAAGCCCGCCGCCACGGCCGCGGCCATGACGATGGCGGGAAACAGCTTCTGCCGCCGCAGCAGGAACGCCAGCGCACACAGCGCGATCGCTACGATTGCCGCAACCGATAGCACCGGCTCATGCTCGGCCGCGAAGTAGAACGCGATGCCGGTGCCGAATGCCACCGGCACCCACGGCAGCAGCCGCCCGGCCCCCGCCTCGGCGCGCACCCATTGAGAGGCGGCCAGATGCTGGCGCGCACCGGCACATAGCCTCCAACCGGCGCGGCCGCGCGCGGCGGCCACGTCCCCGCGTAGCCGCGCTTGCCGCCCGGCGTCGTACCCTGCTCCGCCATCCCGCTCGCGATCCCTGCCGGACGACAAGGCTAGCGGAAGCCGCCGTTGGCCGATTAGCGGAACGCAACCAGAACACGAGGTATCCGGCAGCACGAGCTGCGGCTGCTACGGCGTCCTGCGAAACCGGAAATCGCAGCACGAGGCCCCCTCCATCAAGGTCTGGGAACGCGACAGCTCCAGGCCGTCGTCGAACCCTGTGAGCATGGCATGGTCGCGTTTGCAGTGAACCTGGTAACCGATGTCAGCGAGGCCGAGATCCTTGTAGAACTCTGCATAACCGCAGCGCTTCACGTTGAAAGCAAACTCTTGATCCGACTGATCCAGGACCTGGACCTCCATGCCGCCGCCGGCCGCCCACAGTTCATCGACAATTCGCCTCAACGATCCGATACCCTGTCCGTAGGTGGTGGCCCATGTTGCGCCATCCTCGGTCGCCAGCCGGCGTATCGTCGCATCGACGAGCTCTCGCGCGGCATCGTCTCCGAGCTTGTCACGCAGCGTCTGGATGAAGGGGATCAGAACGCGACCCTCGATCTTGCGCCGCTGCAAATGATTGATGGCCACTTCGTGAGTGTCGGGCATGGATGCTCTCCCTGGCAGAAACCGGTCGGCTATTTCTGCGGGAGCGGAGCAGCCGGATCAAACCAATCCTCCTCGGCCATTGACTTAGAAAATCTATCCCTGAAACCTGCGGCTCGACAGAACCCGAGATGTGCCGACGATGAGCTACCGTCTCCCTCCCCTGAACGGGCTGCGCGCCTTCGAGACGTCCGCGCGGCATTTGAGCTTCAAGCGAGCGGCCGACGAACTATGCGTGACGCCCGGCGCAGTCAGCCAGCAGGTGAAGGCGCTGGAGATCGCGTTGGGGATCGCGCTGTTCCGGCGGCTGCCGCGCGGATTGCTGCTGACGGCCGCCGGCGAAGAGTACCTGCCGTCGATCAGCCGCGCCTTTCATGAGATATCGAATGCGACGCATCGCACCGCGCCCGCGCTTCGCGGCAGACGGCTTCGGCTCGGCGTTGCACCGATCATCCTGTCAAGGAAGTGCCCTGCGATCCAAGGCTTGACGCGGCAGGACCAGCGGCCATTGCGCGTCAATCTCTCCGCGACCGGCGATCTCGGCGAGTTGATCGACGGCAGGCTCGATGCCCTGCTGCGGCCCCCCACGCGATCGCATCCGGGACTGCATCTCGAGCAGGTCGAACTTCGCTCGCCGAAGGGCGCGACCGTGCCGGCTACCCTGCTCACGCTGCCGGGATTGGCCGGCTGCCTGGAGCACCGGGCGCTCGTCAAGGTCCTGCAGGAGCAGAATCTGTCCGCCGAGACGTGATGCGGGCCGCGGCTGGTCTAGAGCAAGATGAAGTCGGGTTGAATCGGCCGATCCGCAGACTTGGCTGCACCTCTCCCGCTTGCGGGCGGGGCTAGCTTGCATGATTTCGGAATAATGGAAGAATACCGTTGAGTTGCCCGACGTGTCAAGTTGCCGTGTCGAACGCCGGCTACTTGCATGGGGTTGTTCTCGATGTTTTGGCAGTGCGCCCCTGCGACGGCATGCTATCGCATCATGCTCTAAATCAGCGGCGCCAGCGACGAGACATGGTGGCAGGCGATCTTCCAGTCGCCGTCCTCGCGGGCGATCACCCAGGTGATCTTCACCGCGAGCGACGGCGCATCGCCTTCGAGGAAGAAGGACGCGATCGCCGCCATGTTGACGAGATCGGGATTGACCCGCTCGGTCCTGACCTCGCCGAACTGGACGCGCGGCGCAGCCCAGCGCGGCAAGCCATTGAAATAGGCCTTCACCCCATCGCGGCCGCGATAGAGCGTCGGGTTCGATCCGAAAAAGAACGCGCTCTTCGAATAGAGCGCGGCAAGCGCATCGGCGTCGAGCTTGCCAAACCGCGCGGACCATTTGCCGATGATGTCGGAGGCGACGTCATCGATCTCGCTTGGCATCGTTCGCCTCCATCTCGTCGACCACGGCGCTGGGCTTAGCTCTTGCCGCCGACTTCCTTGGCAAAGGTGTCGCGCAGGCCGATGGTGCGGTTGAACACGAGCTTGTCCGCCGTCGTGTCTGGGTCGCGCACGAAATAGCCCTGCCGCTCGAACTGCATCACGTCGGGCGAATTGCTCTCGGCGATCGCGGGCTCGACGCGGGCGTCGGTCAGCACTTCCAGCGACTGCGGATTGAGGTCGGCGGCGAAGTTGCCCGCGTTCGGGCTCGGATTGGCGAACAGCTGATTGTAGACGCGGATCTCCGCCGGCTTCGACTGCGCTGCTGAAAGCCAGTGCATCGTCGCCTTCACCTTGCGGCCGTCTGGCGCATTGCCGCCTTTGGTCGCAGGATCGTAGGTGCAGCGGAGCTCGACGATCTCGCCGGCGTCGTTCTTCACCACGCTTGTGCACTTGATGAAATACGCGTAGCGCAGCCGCACCTCGGTGCCGGGCGAGAGGCGGAAGAACTTCTTCGGCGGGTTCTCCATGAAGTCGTCGCGCTCGATATAGAGCTCGCGGCCGAAGGCGATCTTGCGGGTGCCGGCCTCGGGATTGTCGGGATGGTTGATCGCCTCGAGCTCCTCGACCTGCCCTTCCGGATAGTTCTCGATCACGACCTTGAGCGGCCGCAGCACGGCCATGCGGCGCAGAGACGTGCGGTTCAGCTCCTCACGGATGCAGAATTCGAGCATCCCGACATCGACCACGCTGTTGGCCTTGGCGACGCCGATCCGCTTGATGAATTCGCGCACCGCAGCCGGCGGCACGCCGCGCCGCTTCAGGCCGGCGATGGTTGGCATGCGTGGGTCGTCCCAGCCCAAGACGTGGTTGTCGCGCACGAGCTGGGTCAGCACGCGCTTGGACAGCAGCGTGTAGGTCAGGTTCAGCCGCGCCATTTCATACTGCCGCGGCTTCGACGGCACCGGCAGCTTGTCGAGCAGCCACTCATAGAGCGGCCGGTGATCCTCGAACTCCAGTGTGCAGATCGAGTGGGTGATGCCTTCAATCGCGTCCGACTGGCCGTGGGCGTAGTCGTAGCTCGGATAGATCGACCATGTGTCGCCGGTGCGGGGATGGTGGGCGTGCAGGATACGATACAGCACGGGGTCGCGCAGGTTGATGTTGCCTGACGCCATGTCGATCCTGGCGCGCAGCACGCGGGCGCCGTTCGGGAATTCGCCGGCCTTCATGCGGCGGAACAGATCGAGGTTCTCGTCCACCGAGCGATCGCGAAACGGCGAGTTCTTGCCCGGCTCGGTCAGCGTGCCGCGTGAGGTGCGGATCTCCTCCTGCGACTGGTCGTCGACATAGGCGTGGCCGTCCCTGATCAGGCCCTCGGCCCATTCGTACAGGCGCTCGAAATAGTCAGAGGCGTAATGGAGATTGGTTCCCCAGTCGTAGCCGAGCCAGTGAACGTCGGCCTGGATGGAGTCGATATATTCCTGCTCCTCCCTGGTCGGATTGGTGTCGTCGAAGCGCAGATTGCACTGGCCCCCGAACTCCTGCGCGATGCCGAAATTCAGGGCAATCGACTTGGCATGGCCGATGTGCAGGTAGCCATTCGGCTCCGGCGGGAAGCGCGTCACGACCTGGCTATGCTTATGGGAAGCGAGATCGGCCTGGACGATATCGCGAATGAAGTCGCGCCCTGCCTCTGCCGTCGCCGTGTCTGCCGCCAATGGTTCTGTCGTCATGCCGAATTCCTGTGGATTCTGCGGACCTTCTGCCAAATTCGGGCCCGCAGGCCAAGCCCCGCGCCGGTCTTCGGTCAAAGTTCGGAAATTCTGGTCCGCACCCGTTCGGCGAACGCCGTCCGGGACGCCGGTGTGGACCGATCCATATCATAATGGGCCAGATAGAACGACCGAACCTGGCGCCCGCACATCGGCTTCAGAGCCCGGAACAGGACTTTGCGGCCGGGATCCTGCATGACAAGCCGGGTCAGCCACCACGGCGATCCGTAGCTCGTCACCACACCGAACAGCCGGATGTTCGTGAGCAGAGGCTTGATGCGACCACCGCTCAAATCATGCGCAAACGCGGTTCCAGGCGCCCAGACGCGGTCAAAATAGCCCTTGAGCATGGCGGGCATCGAGAACCACCAGTGCGGAAAGCAGAAGATGATGCCGTCCGCCCGGCGCAATTGCTCAACCAGACGCGAGACGGCCGTCTCGTCATAGGGGCCCTGAAAATAGCTCCGCCGCTCCACCTCGGTCATCACCGGCGAGAACTGCTCGCGGTCGAGATCGGTCGCGATCACCTCGTGCCGGCGGCTGAGCGTCTCGACGATGGTCCGGAACAGCGCGTGATTGTAGCTGTCGACCATCGGATGGCTATGAACGACCTGGATTATCATTGGCAAAATCTCCCATGCGTATGATACACGGTCGCCCGATCACCTAACCCCGTTTCCGCAGCCTCGAATGACCGCCGCACCGATCATCACGCGTTTCGCGCCCTCACCGACGGGTTTCCTCCACATCGGAGGCGGCCGCACTGCGCTGTTCAACTGGCTCTACGCCCGGAAGCACGGCGGCAAGATGCTGCTGCGGATCGAGGATACCGACCGCGAACGCTCGACCGAGGCGGCCATCGCCGCCATCCTGGACGGATTGAGGTGGCTCGAGCTCGACTGGGACGGCGACGTCATCTACCAGTTCAGCCGCGCCGCCCGGCATCGCGAGGTCGCCGAGAGCCTGTTGGCCTCAGGGCGCGCCTATCACTGCTATGCCACCCCGGAGCAATTGACGGCGATGCGCGAAAAGGCGCGCGCCGAGGGCCGCACCCGCCTCTATGACGGCCTGTGGCGCGACCGAGATCCGGCCACGGCGCCTCCCGGCGTCAAGCCCACTATTCGCCTGAAGGCACCGCAGACCGGCGAGACCGTGATCGAGGACCAGGTCCAGGGCCGCGTGGTCTGGCAGAACGAGAACCTCGACGACCTCGTGCTGCTGCGTGGTGACGGCACCCCGACCTACATGCTCGCCGTCGTGGTCGACGACCACGATATGGCCGTCACCCATGTGATCCGCGGCGACGATCATCTGATCAATGCCGCGCGCCAGAAGCAGATCTACGATGCGCTGGAATGGGGTATCCCGAACATGTCCCACATTCCGCTGATCCACGGTCCCGACGGCTCGAAACTGTCGAAGCGCCACGGCGCGCTCGGCGTCGATGCCTATCGTGCCTTGGGCTATCTGCCCGCCGCGTTGCGCAACTACCTCGTCCGGCTCGGCTGGAGCCATGGCGACCAGGAGATTTTCTCGACCCAGGAGATGATCGACGCGTTCGACCTGTCAGGCGTCGGCCGCTCGGCGGCCCGGTTCGATTTCGCCAAGCTCGAGAACCTCAACGGCCACTATATCCGCCACAGCGACGATCAATCCCTCGTGACCCAGTTCGAGAAGGTGCTGGATTATGTTCCTGAGGGCGCCGTGCTGAAGGCCAAGCTCAACGACACCACGCGCGGGCAATTGCTGCGGGCGATGCCGAGCCTGAAGGAGCGCGCCAAGACGCTGATCGAGCTGATCTCGGGCGCCTATTTCATCTTCGCCGACCGACCGCTCGAGCTTGAGCCGAAGGCGGCCACGATGCTGACGCCGGAGACGCGCGCACTGATCGGTCAGCTGCGCACGGCGCTGGACGCCGTGAATGACTGGACGGCCGAGACCACCGAGACCGCCATGCGGAATTTCGCCGAACAGAACAATCTGAAGCTTGGCGCCGTAGCCCAGCCGCTGCGGGTCGCACTGACCGGACGGACGACGTCACCGGGAATTTTCGACGTCCTCGCCGTGCTGGGACGCCAGGAATGCCTCGACCGGCTCGCCGATCAGGCGGCGTGATGGTCTTGCATGGTCCCGTCCCAGGGGCCATCTTGCAGCGCACATTGCAATAAGCTACGCATCTTCGGACGCCTTATAGACGAGCCGTCCGGCCCCGCCACGCGCCGCCTAGCGGCTCGCGGGCAAGGCCGGTTTTCGCAACGAATTCATCGGGGATCACGCGATGGACGCAAAATCCAGCAGCAAAACAGCCACCCTTACGATCGGCAACAAGACCTATGATTTCCCGATCCTGAGCGGTACCGTCGGGCCTGACGTTATCGACATCGCCAAGCTCTACGGCCAGGCCGGGGTGTTCACCTACGACCCCGGCTTCACCTCGACCGGCAGCTGCCAGTCCAAGATCACCTACATCGACGGCGACGCCGGTATCCTCGAATACCGCGGTTATCCGATCGAGCAGCTCGCCGAACACGGCGATTTCCTCGAGACCTGCTACCTGCTGCTCTACGGGGACCTTCCGACCCCGGCGCAGAAGAAGGATTTCGACCACCGCGTGATCCATCACACGATGGTGCACGAGCAGATGGCGCGCTTCTACCAGGGCTTCCGCCGCGACGCTCATCCGATGGCGATCATGGTCGCGGCCGTCGGCGCGCTGGCTGCGTTCTACCACGACTCCACCGACATCAACGATCCGCGGCAGCGCATGATCGCCTCGATGCGGATGATCGCGAAAGTGCCGACGTTGGCGGCGATGGCCTTCAAATACACGATCGGCCAGCCCTTCGTTTACCCGAAGAACTCGCTCTCCTTCGCCGAGAACTTCCTCAACATGTGCTTCGCAGTGCCCTGCGAGGACTACAAGATCAATCCGGTGCTCGCCGACGCGCTCGACAAGATCTTCATCCTGCATGCCGACCACGAGCAGAACGCCTCAACCTCGACGGTGCGCATCGCCGGTTCGTCGGGCGCCAACCCGTTCGCCTGCATCGCCGCCGGCATCGCCTGCCTGTGGGGACCCGCGCATGGCGGCGCCAATGAAGCGGCCCTGGCGATGCTGTCCGACATCGGTACCGTCGACAAGATTCCCGACTTCATCAAGCGGGTGAAGGACAAGAACAGCGAAGTCCGCCTGATGGGCTTCGGCCACCGCGTCTACAAGAACTACGACCCGCGCGCCAAGATCATGCAGAAGATGTGTCACGCGGTGCTGGCCGAGACCGGCCACGGCGACGATCCGATGCTCAAGGTCGCGCTGGAACTCGAAAAGATCGCGCTCAGCGATCCCTACTTCATCGACCGCAAGCTCTATCCGAACGTCGACTTCTATTCGGGTATCACGCTGAAGGCGATGGGCTTCCCGACTTCGATGTTCACTGTGCTGTTCGCGGTCGCCCGCACCGTCGGCTGGATCAGCCAGTGGAGCGAGATGATCGAGGATCCGCAGCAGAAGATCGGGCGTCCGCGCCAGCTCTACACCGGCGTCGCGCGCCGTGACTATGTGACGATCGACAAGCGCACGTAAGCGCAGCCGACACGCCTCTCCGACAAAAGCCGGACGCGGAACCCGCGTCCGGCTTTTTGCTGTTCTGTGCCCGGCGCTGCGCTACTTGGTGCGCGACGGACAGATGAACGGATAGTTGGCGTTATCGATGATCGGGGCTACTCCGAAGAAGTCGTTGAGGACCGATTCCGCCGTGCAGAAGGCACCCTCGACCCAGGCCTGATCGTTGGAATAGGCCTCGCCGACGATGAAGATGTCGGCATCCGCGCCGTCGATCAGTTGCGAGGGCTTGCGGATCTTCTGCTGCACGTCGCAGACGTTGTAGTGCGAGGCATAGGCGTGGTAGCCGGCGTTGAACGGCGGTAGCGACCAGTCCATGTAACGGGTCTCGAGCGGCGGAGGCACCGCCGTGTAGTCCGACTGCGGCCCGAAATGCACGGCCGCAAGCTGGGCGCGAAGCATCTTGACCATGATCGGCGGCGCCTCCCGTGGGCCGTCGAGCGGCTGCATATCGTCCGAGATCGGGATCTTGCGCTCCCTGTCCGGCCCAAGCTTCAGATCCTGCCAGAAGCTGGTGTACATTTCGTCGTCGTAGCTTGCGAGCAGGCCGAAGACGGGCTTCTGCCCCTCCCCGCGCGCGTTGTTGCCAAAGTAGACCACCTGCCGGATCGGCGTGTCGGTGACGCTTGGGCCGATCGAGTTGCGCTTGGCGGCAGCGAGCAACTGCTCCTCCTGCTTCACGGTCAAACGCTCCTGGATGGCGTGCTCGACCGCATGAATAAAATCGCTCGCCGACGCATAGGGCGTTTCGACAATCGCAGTGCTGTTCTTCATCGCCGCAATGTAGGCGGCCCGGAAACCTGCCTTCGCGAGCGCGTCCAGCACCCGCAGCGTCACTTCTAGCTCAGGATCGGCGCCGGATATTGCAGGGCCGAGTTCGTGGTGTCCGCCCACCATTCCTGATCGAAGAACATGCCGACCTTGTAGGACGGCTGCATAATGGCGGACTCCAGATAGAGTTGAACCTTTTCGTGATTCAGCACATCGAGACCCTGGTGATCCTCATAGCGCGTCGCCTGAGCAACGAGGTCGATCGCGTAGCGCGGCATCGCGAGCCAGGCCGCATTCGTCGTCCGCGTTGCCGCCTTCTTGTTCGGGTTCTTTCGCGTTGTGACCGCATAACTGATGCCGTCACCGACCTTGAGGATCGAATGCAACCTTGTGTCGGGGTGATAGTCGAAGATCACGCCCTTCGCTTTCGCGAGCCTTACGATCGCGTCGAACAGCGCATTGAAAATGCTGGAATAGCCCGTCGTCAGTGTCTTGTACTCGGTGCCCGGCGTGAATTCGGTGTTGGCCTGCAGCGCGACCGCCGAATTCCAGTTGATGACGTTCGAGGTATAGCCATTGCCGTCGGCGACATAGCCGAACCCTTCGGAGCCCAATTGGTCGAACATCAGGTTCCAGTAGCCGATGTCCTTGAAAAGCTGCCCCTTCTGGTAGACCGACGACTGCGGCACATCGACCGCAATGCTGCCATCCTGATAGAACTCGCACCACGCAGCGCGGGTCTGCGGCAGGTTCTTGGCGGTGCCCGCAAGCAGCTCAACCGTGGTGAAGCCGGTGTCGGGCGAATCGTCGGCGCCGTAATGGTCGACGTGGTAGGGCGCGGGATTGGCCGAGGTAATGCCGGCCAGATACATTTTCTTGGTGCGTAGGTAGTAGAGCGGATTTGACGATGTGTTGAACGGCACCGCGTACTGGTCGAGACCGAGTTGCTTGATGACAGTGGTGACGACCCGATGCCCGCCCGCGGTCCCGCTGTTGTCGCCGCTCCAGTCGGAATAGCGCATACCGCCCATTTCGAGATAGGAGCTGCTCTTGTCGTCCTTGTAGTGCCAGGTGCAGACGCGCGCGCCGGCGGCGCGACTGCCCGGATATTCCTTGGAGAAATCGTACTTGCCCCAATCGTAGAGCTCGAACGTGTCACCCTGGGAGAGTTGCTTCGCCTTGCCGCCCTCGCCGACCGTCTTGCCGTCGAGCAGGCGCGATGCGATGTAGAGCCCGGAGGCGCCGGCGCCGAAGATCGAATAGGTTTTCGCCATGATCGCTACTCCACGCCCAGCCGCAGCATTTGCCGGGGCAGGTCCTTTTCGGGAATTACGACCTCGACCAGCGAGGGCTGATCCGTCGGCTTCTTGAGTTCGTGCAGAACCGCGTTCAACTCGCTGACGGTCGTCACGCGGTAACCCTTGGCGCCAAAGGCCTTGGCCAGCGCCAGGTAATCCCATTTCGGCAGGATATCGAACGCATCGAATCTGTGCTCGGGGCCGGGTTCAAACGCGGTGATGTCGACATAGACCTGCTCGATCGCGTAGACCGCGTTGCTCATCACGAAGATGACTGCGTTGAGCTTGTTGCGCGCCAGCGTCGAGAGCGACTGGCAGACCATCATGAAGCCGCCATCGCCGGCGACCGTCCAGGCACGCTTGCCGCTACCGAATTGCGCGCCCGACGCGGCGCCGGTCTCGAAACCGATGCACTGCCGCGCCGCCGATCCAATGAAGCTGCCCTTGGCAAGGCCGTAGGCGTTGGTCGCCACATACAGCGCCGAGCTGACGCCATAGGTCATCACGATCTGATCCAGCATGTCGTTGTCATGCAGGAACTTCATCGAATGCTGGAAGAAGCGGTTGTAGGTGATGGTCTCGGGCTTGTCGTTCCATTGCGGATCGGAGTTGGACACCCACGGCTCCGGATAGGCGGGCTGGGGCGGCGCGACGGTCGACAGCGGATAGCCCTTGGTGGTCTTGAAGCGCGCGAGCAACGCTTCCATGAAGTCCTTCATGGTCACGCCGTCGAAGATGAAATAGCTGGCCCTGATCTGCTCTGACGTGGCAAGCACCATGTCGGCATATTTGTTCTCGATGAACCACAGATAGTCGTCGGTGATGATCGTGCCCAAGGTCGGGAAACAATCGGCCTGCGCGACGAGATCGCAGACGCTCTGGATCGATGCGGCATCGGAATAGGTGCCGACGAACTTGGGCCCCTTTTCATCCAGTACGGTCTTGCCGAGCGTCGTGGTGGTGTAGAGGAAGCCGCTGGCATCGATGATCTGCTGCAGCAGGTCCGACAGCCGTGCCGCAGCACCTCGACGCCGGCGAAGATCATCGGATGCTTCGCCGCCGTGATCTGGGCCCAGGCTGCGGTGACCGCATTCTCGAGCGCCAGCGGTTCGCGCTTGAACACGAGCGGCCGCAAGGCCTCGTTCGGTGGCCGCGGACAGGGCTCGCCCCATACTTCCTTGTAGCATTCGATGTAGACGGGCCGCTTGTAGGTGATGGCTGATATCAGGAGATTGTCGATCTTCTCGGCCGCACCGACCGAGGTACTGAGCGTCTCGGCTGCCACAGTGACCTGCCGGTAGACCTCCTGGTCGGCCCGCAGATTGCCGGTCGAGTGGTGATAGAGCACGTCGTACATCTTGGTGATCTGCCGGGCATCTGCGCCTGGCGTGGCGCTGATCACCACCACCGGGCTGAACTCGACATAGGCCCCCGCGATCGCGTTGAGCGCGCTGAAGGTCGAAACCCCGTATTGCAGCGAGGCGGCCCCTAACCCCCGCGTCCGGCCGTAAGCGTCGGCAGCGTAGGCCGCGTCGAGCTCGTTGATAGTGCCGATAGCATTGACGCCGGGGAAATGCTCCAGCGCCTGGGTGAAATGCTTGACGTAGTCGCCCGGGATCTGAAAGACCTCCGTGACATCAAGCTGTTTCAGTCTGGTGAGAAGATAGTCGGCGACCGTAAATGGCTGATTGGTCATTGGGCTCCCGCGTTTCCCGCTTCGGCCGCCCCCCTAAAACAATCATATTTTTAGCAGCAATCTTAGATTGCGTACACCCTCACGTTGAATTCGTCAACCGATCGTGATGCACGCAGATCGGGCTTTCAACCGGTGCAAATCTCGCTAAAAGTCTCGCTACAAATATCGCTATTGGTGCGGCCAGCGCCGAAATCGCTGCGGCCGGATGCCGCTCGCATCCCGCACTGCCTAGCCGGACCGCCGGCCCATCGTCGCGAGCACGATATCTGCGGCCCGAACGCTCGGCGGCTGGTCGCCGGTGGACATTTTCGCATCCAGCGTCGCGAACGCGACGAGCTGCCGCAGCCGCCCGGGCGAATCCGCGAGCACTTCGCCAAGCGCTTGCGCAAGATTCGCCGGCGTACAGTCTTCCTGGAGGAACTCCGGGATGATCTCGTCCCCGATCACGAGATTGGCGAGGATCACCGACGACACGCGAATTGCACGCCGCAAAATGAAGGCCTCGGCGGCGCCGACCCGATAGGCCGTCACCATGGGAATGCCTGACAGCGCGAGCTCCAGCGTCACCGTGCCCGACTTCGCCAACGCGGCGCGCGCACGGCGGAATGCCGCACGCTTCTCGGTCTCGCCGACCGCGATCGTCGGCACGACCGGCCATGCCGCCACGCCCTCACGCACCATCGTCTCGAGATGCGGCATGGTCGGAAGCACGAGCTCGAACCCCGTCCGTTTGCCGAGTTCGCCGAGGGCCGCGCCGAACAGCGCCAGGTGATGCCTGATTTCGCTGCGCCGGCTTCCGGGCAGAACCAGCAGGACCGGCGGCGCGGCATCGCGCCGCGCCCGCTCCTGTTCGTTCGGCCGGAGTGAAGCGAGCTGCTCGACCAGGGGATGGCCGACATAGCTGCATGGCGGCCCATTCAGCTTGCGATATTCCTCCGGCTCGAACGGCAGCAGCGCCAGCACGTGATCGACATAGCTGCTCATCGCCTGCGCCCTGCCCGGCCGCCACGCCCAAACCGAGGGCGACACATAGTTGACGATCGGAATCTCAGGCTTGCGCGCACGGACGCGGCGGGCGACGCGGTGGGTGAAATCGGGGCTGTCGATGATGACGAGCATGTCAGGCAATTCATCGAGCACCGCATCAGTGGTGCGGCGGATCAATTGCAGGATCTTCGGCAATTGCTTCACGACGGCCGCAAACCCCATGATCGACAGGTCTTCGATCGGAAACAGCGGGTCGATCCCCTCGCGGGTCATTGCGCGGCCGCCGACGCCGGAAAACCGCACGGCGTCGCCGAGCCGTTGCCGCAGCACCTTCATCAGCGCGGCACCAAGCCGGTCACCGGATTCCTCGGTCGCAATGAGGAAGATCTTTCGGCCAATGGCGGGGTTGCGGACCTGCATCAGCCGGCCAAACCAATGACAAAGAGCCGTTTGGCGTCGGCAGCCTCGATCAACGCCTGCGGCTCGGCGGCAAGGGTGTTGCCCGCGATCACCGCAATCCCGGCGATATCAGCCGCCGCCGTCCCCTCAACCGTCCGTACACCGATGGTCGGCAAATCGAAGCGCAGATCCTGGCCGCTCTTGGGTGCCTTCACCAGCACGCCGCGGCCGGCCTTGGCGCGGATGCGGCCCTCGGCGCGCAGGCGCGCCACGCGCGCCAGCAGCCCATCGGTGCCTTCGATGTCCTCGACCGCAACGACATGCCCGTCGATCACGATTGCGGCCTGGCCGATATCGAACGGACCAAGTGCCTCAAGCACGCCGCGTCCGCGCGCGATGTCGGCGAGCGCACTGCCGTCGGGAACCGCGCGCGTGATGGCCCCTTCCGGCATCAGGAGATCGGGCGCGACGTCCTTGATTCCGACCATGCGGAATCCCTGCTGCTCGAGAATGCGGCCGACACTCGACAGCAGGTGATCGTCACCGCCGCGAAACGCCCGCGCGACATGGCCGAGCAGGCGCAGCGTGCCCCAGTCGAGCCGGATCTCCGACAGCGCCGGACGGACCAGTGTGCCGATGAAGATCAGGTCGCGACAGCCCTCGTCGCGGAACAGCCTTGTCGCCCGCCCGACCTGACCGACCGAGATCCAGCGGTGACGAAACCGCTGCGCCCGCGCGGGATCGCAGGCGCCGCGCAGCGCGAACAGCACCGGCGTGATGCCGCGCGCGACCAGCGAGTCCGCCACGGCAAACGGCATGGCACCGCCGCCGGCGATCACGCCGACGGGCGAGGAGATCGAGGGAGCCGCTGACGTCATGTTGGCGGCCATCGCATGGTCAGTGCTCGTTGCCGGCGGCGGGAAGGCAGAGCGCACGGTGCTTGCCGCCGTCAATGAAAGCGAGGATTTCGGCGATCGCGGGATCCTCGCCGGCGAGCGGTTGCACGGCCGCCAGCCGCTCGGCAAAAATGCCCGGGCCGTGGAACAGCTTCTGATAGAACGCGCGCACGGTGGCGAGCCGATCTCTGGTGAACTGGCGGCGCTTCATGCCGATGATGTTCAGGCCTTCGAGCGCGGCATACTGGCCGTTGGCCAGCCCGAACGGGATCACGTCGCTGCGTACGCCACAGACGCCGCCGATCATCACCTGCGGGCCGATGCGTGTGAACTGATGCACCGCGGACAGGCCGCCGATATAGACGAAGTCGCCGATCTCGCAATGCCCTCCGAGCGTTGCCGAGGTCGCGAAGATCGCGTTGTTGCCGACGGTGCAGTCATGACCGACGTGGCTGTTGTTCATGAAGAAACCGCGATCGCCGACGCGCGTGAGCCCGCCACCCTTGACGGTGCCGATGTTCATCGTGACGCCTTCACGGATCGTGCAGGCCTCGCCGACTTCGAGGCGGGTCGGCTCGCCGCGGTAGCTTAGGTCCTGCGGCGGGCCGCCGAGCGCGGCGAATGGCGAGATGACGCAGCCGGCGCCGATCCTGGTATGCCCGCTGACCGTGACATGCGCGATCAGCTTGCAGTTTTCGCCGATCACGGCGTCGGGGCCGATGATGCAGTACGGACCGATCTCGGTGCCGGCGCCGATCACCGCGCCATCCGCAATCCGCGCAGTGGGATCGATCATGCTCATGGAACTGGAATCCGGATTCGTTAACGGCGCCTCGGCGCAAAAATGTCGGGTTTTCCGGTCGTTAGCGCGACTTTGCCCAACCTGTCCAGTGACGTATCATGACGTCGTGTTGCAACGACCAGATCGCGTCGATTGCCGAACGCAGCGATTTTTCGTCGCCTCAGTCCGTCAGCATGGCGCCGACATCGGCCTCGGCAACAACCTGCCCGTTGACCTTGGCATCGCCGTGAAACCACCACATCGCCTTGCGCCGTCCGATCGAACGCATGTGGTACTCGATGGTGTCGCCGGGCTGCACCGGCTTCCTGAACTTGCACTTGTCGATGGTGAGGAAATAGACCGCGCGCGGCTTCTCGGTGCCTTCGACCGACTTGATGCCGATCACGCCCGCAGTCTGGGCCATCGCCTCGATCATCATCACGCCGGGATAGACCGGCCGGTCGGGAAAATGTCCCTGGAACGGCGGCTCGTTGAAGGTGACGTTCTTGATGCCGATGCCGCTGTAATCGGCCCGGATCCTGACGACCCGGTCGATCAGCAACATCGGAAAACGGTGCGGCAGCGTCTTCAGGATATCGTTGATATCCACGAGATCGAACTTGACCGGTGACTCCTCCATCACTCCTTCCCCTCACCCTTCGCATCAGCGGCGTTGTCGCGCACCAGCCGCTCCACCGCGATAATCTCCCTGAACCACTGCTTGGTCGGCTTGGCGAAGTGCCCGCCCCAGCGGCCGTTCGGCGGGATGTCGTCCTTGACCGCACTCATGGCCGTGACCTGGGCGCCGTCGCCGATGGTGAGGTGATTGTTGATCCCCACCTTGGCGCCGAGCGCGACATTGTCGCCGATCGTCAGGCTGCCCGCGAGCCCGATCTGGGCCGCGAGCAGGCAGTGCCTGCCGATCGTCACATTGTGGCCGATCTGGACCTGGTTGTCGATTTTGGTGCCCTCACCGATCACGGTGTCGCGCAGGGAGCCGCGATCGATGGTGGAGGCAGCGCCGACCTCGACATTGTTCTGGATCAGCACGCGGCCGGTCTGGGGAACCTTGATATGGCCCTCAGAGCTGAAAAAGATAAAGCCGTAGCCATCCTGGCCGATATTGCACCCGGTATGGATCAGCACGTTGTTGCCGATCAGGGCGAACTGGATCGTGGTCTTGGCGCCGACATTGCAGTCCCGGCCGATCTTCACGTCCGCCCCGATCACTGCGCCGGCGCCGATAATTGTCCCGGCACCGATCTCGACCCGCGGACCGATGACGACAAGTGGATCGACGATGACGCCGTCCTCGAGATGGGCGGTGGGATCGATGATCGCCGACGGCGCAATGCCTTCGGTACCGAACCAGGATTGTGGCCGCAGCGCATCGGCGTGCCATTCGCGCGCGATCTGGACGAAGGCGTGGAACGGCCTGGCCGCCCGCAACACCGCAACCCCCTTTGGCACCTGGGCCTCAAAGCGCTGGCTGACCAGACACGCGCCGGCCTTGGTCGCGGCGAGCTGATCGGCGTATTTGAGGTTGTCGAAAAAGACAAGATGCATCGGACCGGCCTCGTCAAGCGAAGCCAGCCCCTTGATCTGCTGCGCGCCCCTCGCGGGGTCGACCAAATGCGCCTTCGTCAGCGCGGCGATCTCAGCCAGCGTTGACGAAGGAGGAGTCTTGAAGAAGATCGGCTGCGCCATTCCATCCGTCGCAGTCCGGCCGAACGGTCTTAGAACGTTGTACCGCCGCCAAACCTGAACTCTTGTGTGCGGTCATACGCGCCCTTGGTCAACGGGATCGCGTAGTCGAAGCGCAGCGGACCAAACGGCGACTGCCAGATCAGGCCGACACCGACCGAGGTACGAATCACCTTGCTGTCGTCATACTGCAGACCGAGGCAGGTTCCCGGAGACGGCGGGTTCTGCGTCGGCTTGATACAGCCAGGCGCGTTGACTTCGCCCGTCGCCGCCCATGAGGTCGGCCCCTGGTAGTCGTACAGGCCGCCGGCGTCAGCGTAGACCGCGCCCTTGAGCCCGACTTCCTTCGGCAGGAACCAGAACGGCATCTGCAGTTCCGCCGACAAGCCCCAGTACTTGGTACCGCCGATCGCGTCCTGCGTGCCGTAGGGGTTGATGTCACGCGGACCAATGCCGTTCGGTGCAAAGCCGCGGACCAGGTTCGGGCCCATCTGGAAGTGGTCCAGCATGCGCAGTTCGTCGCTGCCCATCTTGTTCAGGATGCCAGCCTGGCCGTGGATCACGCTGACGATGTCCGAGACCAGCGGCGTGTAGTACTTGGCATCGATCACGGTCTTGATGTAGCTCACGTCGCCGCCGACACCCGCAAAGTCCTGCTTGAAGTCGATCAAGAGGCCATCGTTCGGGTTCTTGTTGTTGTCGAGCGTGTTGTAGTTCAGCGTGTAGCCGAGCGCCGAGGTCAGGGTCTGGCCGCTCGCCAGCTCCTTGCGGACCGGCAGCGAGGCTTCGCCGTCGGAGTAGCACCAGAGGCCGTTGGCCGAGGCGTCGGTCGCGCCGAGCGCATTCGCGGCTGCCGCGCCGTTCGCCGCCACCCAAGCCGGTGACGGATTGAACGCCAGCAGCGAGTTCGACGTGTTCATATTACAATTCGCCAGCGTCGACGGCAGCGTGATTTCCTGCTGATAGATCGAGTAGCGCAGCTGCAGCGAGAGGTCTTCGCGCAGCTGGAAGCCGAGCCGCGGGCTGAAGCCCAGCGTCTTGGTGCCGTACGAAATGTAGCTGTTGGACAGCTGCTGGCGTTGATAGAAGTCGAGACCGAGCGCGACGCGGTAGTCGAGCAGATACGGCTCGACAAAGGACAGCGAATAGCCGCGCGCATACTGGCCGTAGGTCACCGACGCCTTTGCGAACAGGCCTCGCCCAAGCAGGTTGCGCTCGGAGACACTGACCTCGGCGAGCGCGCCGTCGGTGGTCGAATAGCCGCCCGACACCGAGAAGTCGCCTGTCGATTTCTCCTCAAGGTCGACAATCAGGATGACGCGATCGCTGGAAGAACCCGGCTCGGTCGTGATCTTGACGCTCTTGAAGAAGTCGAGGTTTTTCAGCCGGCGCTCGGCGCGGTCCACCAGCGCGCGATTGTAGGCGTCGCCTTCCGAAATATCGAATTCACGGCGGATCACGTAGTCACGGGTACGGGTGTTGCCGCGGACATTGATACGCTCGATGTAGGTACGCGGTCCCTCGTCGATGGCGAAGGTGAGCGACACCGTATGGTCTTCGAAATTGCGGTCACCGCGCGGCCGGACGATCGCGAAGGCGTAGCCGCGACGCGATGCCTCGATCTGCATCTGCTCGACCGACTTTTCGAGAGCCTCGGCGTTGTAGAGCGAGCCAACCCTGACTTGCGAGTACGAACTCAGCGAATTCGGATCGAGGGTTGAGATCGTCGACTGGAAGTTGACGGACGAGACACGGTACTGTTGGCCTTCCTCGATCTTGAAGGTGACCAGGAAGCCCTTCTTCTCGGGGTCGTATTCGGTCAGCGCGGCCACGACCTGGACGTCGGCGTATCCGTTCTTGAGATAAAACCGGCGCAGCAGGTCGCGATCCGCCTCGACGCGGTCCGGATCGTAGACGTCGTTGCCGCCCAGGAAGCTGAGAATGTTCGATTCGCGGGTCTTGATGACGTCGCGCAGGCGCGAGGCCGAATAGGCGCTGTTGCCGACGAATTCGATCGAGCGGACGCCGGTCTTGACGCCTTCATCGACCACGAAGACCAGATCGACGCGGTTGTTCGGCTGCTCGATGATCTGCGGATTGACCCGAACGTCGTAGCGGCCGGAATGGCGATAGATTTCGGCGATGCGCTGGGCATCCGACTGAACCATCGGACGCGAGAACGTGCCGCGCGGCTTGGACTGGACTTCAGCCGTCAGCTGCTCGTCCTTGACCTTCTTGTTGCCCTCGAAGGCAACACGGCCGATCACGGGGTTCTCGACCACGACCACGACGACCCGCCCGCCCCGCTGATCGATGTGAACGTCCTGGAACAGGCCGGTCTCGATCAGCGCTTTCAGGCCGTCGTCGATCTCGACCTGGCTCAGCCGACCACCCGGGCCGGCATGGAAATAGGATCGGATGGTTTCGACCTCGACACGCCGGTTCCCCTCAACCGTGATCGAATCGACGGTCTGAGCGACCGCAGGCGCAGACACAGCAACAGCCGCCAAGGTGGCAGCCACCGGCACGGCGAACATGACCAAGGCGGCGAACAAGCCCCCCCTCACTCGCATTCCAAACATCATGCGCAACGCGCCCTTATCCTTCTAAGCCGGACCGTACCCCTACGGACCCGGCAGATTCCCAACCTGCTGCACAGCTTGTAGCCAACTTTGCCATGGGGGCAAACTTACTACCGCAATGCAATTCCATTTTCATTCCAAGACGTTGCCCATTAGCAACGTCACAAAAAAGCCTACTTCAGGACGCCCCCAAATGCAGGATGTCGTTGTAGGTCGCGAACACCATCAGCATCAACACCAAACCCAGTCCGATTCGGAACCCCATTTCCTGGGCCCGCTCCGATAGAGGACGGCCGCGAGCGGCTTCCACGGCATAGAACAAAAGATGACCGCCATCGAGCAGCGGCACCGGGAACAGGTTCAGCAGGCCGATCGAGATCGAAAGTACCGCAGCCAGGTGAATCAAGGCTGCCACACCGAGGGTCGCGACCTGCCCCGATATCTGGGCGATTCGGAGCGGCCCGCCGACCTGGTCGGCCGCCTCACGGCCGGTGAAGATGCCGCCGATATAGGCGAGCGTCCGGTCGATCACGAACCAGGTTTCCTTGACGCCGAGCCAGAGCGCAGTCGCGGGATCGACCCGCTCGGTGACAGCGTCGCCGGGCGCGGTTGCCCGGGTGATACCCAGGACACCCAGCTTGTGGGCATTGCCGAAGGGATCCTTCACCTCGCGCAGCTCGGGCGTGCCGCTCAGCTGCACGGTGGAATCCCCGCGCTTGACGGTGAAGGTGAGCGTGTCGCCGGCATGGACGCTGACGACCCGCTGCATGTCCGAGAAGCTGCCGATTGTCGTGCCGTCAATCGCAGTCACGACGTCCCCGACCTGGAAACCGGCGGCCGCGGCGGCGCTATTGGCTTCGACCTTGTCGACGCGCGCCGTGGTGCTCGGCTTGCCGAAGAAGGTGAACAGGCAGGTGAAGATCACGATCGCCAGGATGAAATTCGCAAACGGCCCGGCAGCAACGATCGCGGCGCGCTTGCCGACGCTCTTGTGATGGAAGCTGCCTTCGCTCTCCTCCGCCGTCATGGTGGCCAGCGTCTGCGTCGACGGCGTGGACGCCTCGGAGTCGTCGCCGAAGAACTTGACGTAGCCGCCCAACGGAATCGCCGAGATCTTCCAGCGCGTGCCGAGGCGGTCGTTGAAACCTGCGAGTTCCGGTCCGAAACCGAGCGAGAACGTCAGCACCTTTACCCCAGCCCAGCGCGCAACCAGGAAGTGGCCGAGCTCGTGAAAGAACACGACAATCGTCAGGACGAACAGGAAGGGGACGATGTAGCCGAGGAGGCCATGGCTCAACACATTGAAACTATGAAGAAAAAACTCGGACATCAGATTCCCCTCGACAAGAGCCAGAGGCTCCGTCCCCAACCTACTAGGATGCCTTTAAGGCAATTTGAGGCAATAGGGCGGCAGCTTTATTTCGCGCATTATGGTCAACGGTAATCGCTTCATCCGCCGATTGCAGCGGTGCCAGATTCCCGGACCGCATCCAATCGTTGATCGTCGCTTCCACCAGGCGGGCGATCGCGCCGAACCTGATCTTTCCAGCGATGAAGGCGGCAACCGCGACCTCATTGGCGGCGTTGTAGACGGTCGTCGCGCCGTGTCCAATCCGCAGCGCCTCAAAAGCCAGCCGCAGGCCCGGGAAGCGCTCGAAGTCCGGTGCCTCGAAGGTGAGCTGGCCGATCTTGGCGAGATCGAGCTTCGCCGACGGACCGACGATGCGCTCGGGCCAGCCGAGGCAATGCGCGATCGGGATGCGCATGTCGGGCACGCCGAGTTGCGCCATCACCGAGCGGTCGGAGAACTCGACCATGCCGTGGATAATCGATTGCGGATGCACCAGCACGTCGATCTCGTCGGGTGTCAAAGCGAACAGATAGGACGCCTCGATCACTTCAAGGCCCTTGTTCATCATCGACGCGGAATCGATGGTGATCTTCTGCCCCATGCTCCAATTGGGATGCTTCAGCGCCTGCTCCAGTGTCGCCTGCTCGATGTCGGCGGGGGCCCAGGTGCGGAACGGCCCGCCCGAGGCGGTGATGATGACCCGCACCAGCTCGTCGCGATTGCCGGAGGCCAGCGCCTGGAACAACGCGTTGTGCTCGGAGTCCGCCGGCAGGATGCAGGCGCCCGCTTTCGCCGCGCGCTCCATGAAGAAATCGCCGGCGCAAACCAGGCATTCCTTGTTCGCCAGCGCCACCGTGGCGCCGCGATCGACGGCCGCAAGCGCCGGCTTCAGCCCGGCCGCGCCGCTGACCGCCGCCATCACCCAGTCCGCGGGCCGTGCGGCGGCCTCGATGATCGCGCTCTCACCGGCACCGCATTCGATGCGCGTGCCGGCCAGCGCGTCTTTCAGCTCGGACAGGCGTGCAGGATCGGCAACGGCCGCAAACCGCGCACCGAATTCCCTGGCAAGTTTGGCGAGCCCCTCGACATTGCTATTCGCGGTCAGCGCCTCGATGCGATAACGGTCGCGCGCGCCACGCAGCAGATCCATGGTGCTGTCGCCGATCGAGCCGGTGGCACCCAGGACGGTCACGCTGCGCACGACGGTCGCAGCGGCCTTGTTGTTACGCAATGGAACTGCGCTCATCTCATCACCAAACCATAAGACCGCGCCCGACGCCATCGGCGCCGCCGCGAAGAAAGCCGAAAATCGCCGCCACGATGACGGCCGCGACAAATCCGTCCAGGCGGTCCAGGAGCCCGCCATGACCGGGGATGATATGGCTCGAATCCTTCACGCCAAACCGCCGCTTGACCGCGGATTCAAAGAGGTCGCCGAGCTGTGAGACCACCGACAGCAAAGCTCCGAGCAGCAATAACGGGCCGGTGGTACCGATCTCGAAGGCGACAAAGCCGGCCGCAACGAGCAGGCTTGCCACGAAGCCGCCGATCGCGCCGGCCCATGTCTTTTTCGGACTGACGCGCACCCACAGCTTGGGCCCGCCGATACTACGGCCGGCAAAGTAGCCCCCGATATCGGTGACCCAGACGACCAGGAACACGAACATCAGCGCGGCAAAACCCTTGACCGCATCGAGCCGGACCAGCACCGAGCCGATCTCGGCAGCCGCAGCGTACAGAAATCCTGCCGTTGCCCAGTTGCGCCGTTCGCCGGAGATCAGCACCAGCGCGACCGCTCCGACGGCGAGAACGAGCAGTGCGGCATCAATCTGGCCGGCTATCAGGCAGAGACCGGCTAGCAGGAGCGCCGCGATGCCGGGAGCCAGAACGCGTGTTTCACGCCCAAGACCCGTGATCATCAGCCATTCCGCGAACAGGCCGATCGCCGCCAGCGTCACCAGCACAGTCCAGGCGACGCCGCCGAGATAGGCCAGCGCGATCGCGATCGGTGCCAGCACCAAGGCTGCCACCACACGCATCGCGAGATTGCGCGACCCCTGCTCGCTTGCTGCCTCAGGCGCGGCTTTCGCTGCCGCCGGTGCGGCTTCGTCCCCGGTCACGAGCCGGTTTTCGCGGCGAGGCCGCCAAAACGGCGCTCGCGCCGGCCATATTCAGCAATCGCGCCTTCCAGCGCCGCCTTGTCGAAGTCGGGCCAATGGATCGGCACGAACACGAGTTCGCTATAGGCGGCCTGCCACATCAGGAAATTCGACAGGCGCTGCTCGCCGCTGGTCCGGATGATCAGATCGGGATCGGGAATGTCGGGCGCATCGAGATACTGCCCGAGCGTGTCGGCATCGATCGAGTTGGCGTCGCGCTTGCCCTCGGCGACCTCGCGCGCAAGGCGCCGCGCCGCAGAGGCGATCTCCGCCCGCGAGCCGTAGTTGAAGGCAACGACGAGGTTGAGCCTGGTGTTGTCTTTCGTCAGCTCCTCGGCCTCATTGAGCAGCGCGCAGATATCGGCCTCGAGGCCCTCACGTTCGCCGATCACACGCACCCTCACCCCGTCGCGGTGCAGCGTCGCCAGATCGTTGCGGATGAAGCGGCGCAACAGGCCGAACAGATCCCCGATCTCGGTGGCAGGCCGCGACCAGTTCTCCGAGCTGAACGAGAAGATCGTCAAATAGAGCACACCGAGCTCGTTGGCCGCGCGCACGACACGGCGCAGCGCCTCGACGCCGCGGCGATGCCCTTCGGCACGCGGCAGGCCGCGTGCTGCAGCCCAGCGCCCGTTGCCGTCCATGATGATAGCCACATGCAACGGACTGCCGGGGCGATCATCCGGTCCATCGGTTGCAGGGGCGGCGGCTTTCGACATCGGGCTCTTTTCCGTGGCGTTTTCAGGCGGCGCGAACACCGGTTCGCGCGACGAAAACGTGCAAACCAACGAACGCGTCAGACCGTCAGGATTTCCTTTTCCTTGGCGCCAAGCAACTGGTCGATTTCGGTGATCACCCCGTCGGTCGCCTTCTGCACCTCGTTGGACAGACGCTCCTGGTCGTCCTCCGAGATCTCGTGATTCTTCTCGAGCTTCTTGATGATATCGAGCCCGTCGCGGCGCACATGGCGCACTGCGACCTTCGCTGCTTCGGCGTATTTGTGCGCGACCTTGACGAGCTCCTTGCGGCGCTCCTCGTTGAGTTCAGGAATGCGCAGGCGAAGCACCTGCCCTTCGGTCGCCGGCGACAGGCCGAGATTGGAATCGACGATCGCCTTTTCCACGGCCTTCACCATCGACTTGTCCCAGACCTGCACCGAGAGCAAACGCGGCTCGGGCACGCTGATGGTCGCGACCTGATTGAGCGGCATATGCGATCCGTAGGCCTCGACCTGGACCGGCTCCAGCATGGAGGCCGCGGCGCGCCCGGTGCGCAGACCGCCGAGTTCGTGCTTGAGCGCCTGCGTGGCCCCCTGCATGCGGCGCTTTACTTCATTGATGTCAAAACCAGGTGCGGCCATGACGCTCTCCCTTCTCAAGAAAACCGGTTGCCGACGCCCGCAGGCGCAACGTCAGCCGGCGACGACCGTGCCGTGTCCGGTACCGCGCAGAATGGCTCCGATCGAACCGGGCTCCGCGATCGAGAACACGATGATAGGCAGCGACGTCTCGCGGGCAAGCGCGAAAGCAGTCGCGTCCATGACCTTGTAGCCGCCCTCGATTGCCTGCGAATGGGTCAGGCGGTCGAAGCGCTTGGCTTTGGGGTCCTTCTTCGGATCGGCGCTGTAGACGCCGTCAACATTGGTGGCCTTCAGCACCGCCTGTGCGCCGATTTCGGCCGCGCGCAGCACGGCGGTCGTATCGGTCGTGAAGAACGGATTGCCGGTTCCACCGCCGAGCAGGACGATCCGTCCCTCGGCGAGATATTTGTGCGTTGCACTGCGCGTGAACAGCTCGGAAATCTCCGGCATCACGAACGCCGACAGCGTTCGCGCCGGGGTCCCCTTGCGCTCGATGGCCGATTCCAGCGCGAGGCAATTCATCATGGTGGCGAGCATGCCCATGGTGTCGCCGGTCGGCCGGGACACCCCGCGGGAGGACACCTCGACGCCGCGGACGATGTTGCCGCCGCCGATCACGACCGCCACCTCGACGCCGAGCTGGCGCGCTGCGATCAGGTCGTCGGCAACGCGATCAAGGGTGGGCTGGTCGATTCCGAAGCCATGGCTGCCGGCCAGATATTCGCCGGACAGCTTGATCACGACGCGACGATAGACTGGCTCAGCCATGATGCGATCGCTTCCTTGTCCCGCGCAGGCAAGCTTCCGGACTACGTACCGGAAGCCCGTCGTCAGCGGTTACTTCTTGCCGCTGGCGGCTGCGACCTCGGCAGCGAAATCGCTTTCCTGCTTCTCGATTCCCTCGCCGAGAGCATAGCTCACAAAACCCGCGATCTTGATCGGGCCGCCGACCTTACCCTCAGCTTCCTTTACCGCCTGGGCAACGGACTTGCCGCTGTCGTGGATAAAGGCCTGATCGAGCAGGCAAACTTCCTTGTAATAGGTCTTCAGGCCGGAATCGACGATCTTCTCGATGACGTTTTCCGGCTTGCCGGCCTGGCGGTACTTGTCGGCCAGCACATCCTTCTCGCGCTTGACGGCCTCCGGATCGAGCCCCGTCGGATCGAGCGCCAGCGGCTTGGCCGCAGCAACATGCATGGCGAGCTGACGGCCGAGGAGCGCGAGTTCATCGGCCTTGCCGGCCGATTCCAATGCGACGATCACGCCGATCTTGCCGGCGCCCTCGACGACCGCGTTATGAACGTAGCTCGACACCACGCCCTTGCTCACTTCGAGCGAAGCGGCGCGGCGCAGCGTCATGTTCTCGCCGATGGTCGCGATCGCGTCCGAGATCGCCCTCTCCACGGTGACTTCGCCGATCTTGGCGGCCTTGATGGTCTCGACATCAGCGCCGTGATGCAGCGCGACCTGGGCGATCATCTTGACCAGGCCCTGGAACTGCTCGTTGCGCGCAACGAAGTCGGTTTCTGAATTCACTTCGACCAGCACACCCTTGGTGCCTGATGTCAGCGCACCAATCAGGCCCTCAGCCGCGACTCGACCAGCCTTCTTGGCAGCCTTGGTGATGCCCTTCTTGCGCAGCCAATCCTGTGCGGCCTGCATGTCGCCGTCGGTCTCGGTCAGGGCCGCCTTGCAATCCATCATGCCCGCGCCGGTCGACTCGCGGAGTTCCTTGACCATAGCAGCTGTGATCGTTGCCATCGTTCAATGTCCTTCTTGCCTGTAGAGAAACCGCGGCGCCCGATGGCGCCGCCGTCAGCGACAGGAAAATCGTTGTTCATGGAATGGAAGCGGCGGCCGGGACAGGCCCGGCCACGCCGCGTAACCCTTATTCCGCTTCGGCGAGCGTCTTGGCCTGGGCGACCCAGGCATCGGCGCGGCTCGGCAGACCGACTTCTTCGCCGATCTTGTGCGCGGTGTCATGGTTGAGCTCAGCGAGCTGCCAGAAGTGGAAGATGCCGAGATCGTTGAGCTTCTTCTCGACCGCACCGGACACGCCGGTGAGCTTCTTGAGGTCGTCGGCAGTGCCGCGCGGACCGGCCAGTCCCTGGAAGCCTGCTGGCGCTGCCGCCGGAAGCTCTTCCTGTCGGGGCGCAGCCGACGCACCGATGTCGATCCCGGAATCACCCTGTGCACGCGAGATGCCGTCGATCGCGGCGCGCGCCACGAGGTCGCAATACAGCGAGATCGCGCGGCCGGCGTCGTCATTGCCCGGCACCACAAAGGTGATGCCCTTGGGGTCCGAATTGGTGTCGACGATCGCGGCAACCGGGATGTTCAGTCGCTGCGCTTCCTGGATCGCGATGTCTTCCTTGTTGGTGTCGATCACGAAGATCATGTCGGGCAGACCGCCCATGTCCTTGATGCCGCCGAGCGAACGGTCGAGCTTGTCGCGCTCGCGCTGCAGCGTCAGCCGCTCCTTCTTGGTGTAGGAGTTGGCATCGCCGGACGACAGCACGTCATCGAGGTGACGCAGCCGCTTGATCGAGCCGGAAATCGTCTTCCAGTTGGTCAGCGTGCCGCCGAGCCAGCGCGAATTGACGAAGTACTGCGCCGAACGCTTGGCAGCCTCCGCGACGCCGTCCTGCGCCGAACGCTTGGTGCCGACGAACAGGATACGGCCGCCCTTGGCGACGGTATCGCTGACCGCCTGAAGCGCGCGATGCATCATCGGCACGGTCTGCGCGAGGTCGATGATGTGAATGTTGTTGCGGGCACCGAAAATGTAATCCGCCATTTTCGGATTCCAGCGGTGCGATTGGTGGCCAAAGTGAACGCCAGCTTCCAGAAGCTGACGCATATTGAATTCGGGTAGCGCCATAGTTCTAATTCTCCGGTTGGTTCCTCCGGAAACGTGTGAGCATACGAGCCTGTTGGCCCGGTTGCCACCGGACGGCCTTTGAGAGCCATGTTTCCGTGTGAGATGGCGCGGTGTATAGCGCGATTTGCGCCAGAAGCAAGGAAATATGGCCGGTTCTGACGACTAAATGGCCGTCAAATGGGTCGTTTCGGGCCAAAATCGGTGGATTTGGCTTCCCTTACCGCCCTCCCGCCTCGGCAGGCTTGGCGCCCTTCCGGTCGGCATCGATCTTGTCCTTGAGGTCGCCGACAGCGCGGAAAAAAACGGCCTCCTCCCGCACCGGTACCGCACGGAACGATGGCGGCAGCAGCACATGCACCGTGCCTTGCCGGCCGACGATCGAGAAGGCCTCGGAGCGCTGCAGCGTCTGCGCCGCAATGGCGGTCGCCAGCACCGTCGCCACGATCACGCCCTTCAGCCACAGTCGCGTATGGCCGATCTGGCGCAGGTGCAGGAAGCAAATGACCGCGACGATGGTCCACGCCGCCGCGTATTGATAGGTGGTGGCCGAAGGCGCGGTGAATGAGAATGCCAGAACGCGGGCGATCTCATTATAAGCGGCCAGCACCAGCGTGCCGCCGAGCGCGATCAAAAGATTGCGCATGAAGTGCGAGCGCCCGGAAAACACGCGCGACAACAGCGCCCACAGCCCCGCCCACAAAATGACGACAACGATGATCCAGAGCAGCGGTGTCAGATAGTCCGACGCGCGAACCTCCGCGGTCTGGGCAAGCCAGACCGTCAGCGCGTACAGGCCGAGCACGGCGATGCCGAGGGCTGCGACCAGGACGCCCGGGACCAGCCGTGCTTCAGGTGGCGCAATCCGTTCCGGCGCGACCGCGTGATCGGCACTGCGCACGCGCAACAGCGTCTGTCCAATACGAATTGGATGTTCGCCGTCAACCACGACGCGCGTTGACCGCTTGTCGCTGCTGTCGAGGAATATCCCGTTGACGCTGCCGATGTCCTCGGCAATCAGCTGCCCCGCATCGTCGCGAAATATCCGCAGATGATTGGGTGCGACATAGGGGTCATCGATAATGACGTCGTTGTCGTAGCCGCGACCGATACGCGCCTCGCTGGCTGTGACACGAACGCGCGTGGCGAGCTCACGGTGGCGCGACAGGACCTCGATCCAGATCATCGCGTCACCTGCACCGCTTCGAGAAAGCGCTCGCCGAGCGCCATCGCATCATCATAGCCGATCGCCTGCAGGTTCAGGCGCGACACCAGGGCCTCACTGCCGTCATCCTGCGTCACCGCGACCAGCGCCACGTCGTAGAGCCCGTCGAATTCGCGATAGGCGCGCGCGCACCACGTCGCGCGCAGCGGTGGGCGATCGGACGCAGCCGCAGTCGCGACGAAATCCTCATGGCAGTGCTCCGGCGTGTACCATTTCCGGTACGGCCCGCCGCCGACCACGCGCCCCTGGCTGAGCTGGGTCAGCAATGTCGCGAGCTGGAATTGATTGAGGTCGATGGTCTTCACGAAGGAATGGCTGATCTGGACGTTGCCGATGTTGAGGTCGGAGGCGACGAACAGTCCGGCCTCGCTCGTGCACGTCGTCGTGTTGATGCTTGCGCGTGGCTTCGGCGTGGCGTCGGCGTTGGTGCGCGCCCAGCAGTTCAGCCACGACACGGTCGATTCGGGCGTGCGGTACGGACCGAGCGCGACACTGCGAAAGCCCTGATCAAGAAAGGATTTGTAGAGCTCGGCTTGCGAGGCGGCGAGTTGCCGGCCGATCTCCGCGCGCAGGTCGGGCGCCGGACCGCGATTGCGGACGCGCGTCAGCAGCGCATCGGCAAACCGCGCCGGGACCAGGAAGCTCACAAGCTGACCGCCATTGCGCGTCGCGACGTTGATGCCGACCACGCGTCCCTCCGCCGTCACGGTCGGTCCGCCGCTCATGCCCGGATTGAGCGCGCCGGAGAAATGGACACGGTCAGTGTAGCTGTGGTCGACGAGGCCGTTGTACGTGCCCTCGGCGATCGTGAAGCCGAGATCGAGGGGATCGCCCATCGAATAGAGACGCTCGCCCTTGGGCATTGCGCCATCCATCGCTGCGCGGTCGAATTCGAAAAACGGCGCATCCTTCTTGTCGAGCCGCACGACCGCGAGATCGTTGGGCACGTCGACGTCGAGCAGGCTGACCTCACCGCGCGAGCCATCGGCCCCGATATATTCAAGCCGATAGGTCTTGGGCTCCAGCGCGACCTGCGACACCACATGGTAGTTGGTGATCGCCAGCCCGTCTGACGACACCAGGAAGCCGGAGCCGATCGAGGTCTGCCGTCCTGCGTCGGCGACCAGCGTGCGAATTTGCAGGAGCCGCGGCGGCGCGCTCGCGTAGATCCCCTCGGCGGTCGCGGATTGCGCGGGCCCGGCCCATGCCGCGGCGAAACCGCAGACGACGATCGCAACCAGGAATTCCGTCGCGCGCAACCGCGCGCCACTTGCAAGCCTCAACAACCGTCCTGCTCCTGATGGTCCCTCGTCGCCATCGTGGCGATCGCTGCAGTCGTCTATTGCGCCAATTGCAGTTCGGCAAGCGTCGTGCGCGCGGTCGGTTCGTCAAGTGCAAAGAAATCAGCCGGCCCCGGATTGGCGGCATTTGCAGTGACGGCCGATGCGATGACGCCACCGACCAGGCCCCCCATCATCGTCACGCCGCTGACCGATGCGTACCGCTCGCTCGCGCGCACCAGAAAGAAATAGGTGCGGCCCGGCTCAGTGGAGAAGTTGTACGTGGTATCGCCCGGAAAGAGCGTTTCGCTCGCGATGAACTGGTGACGACCGGCGGGCCGATCGGCAAAAACGTAGGTCCCGATCGCCACCTTGCCGATGGGCTCGCCGTCGAGCTTCACGTCGCAGCCGCAAAACGCGCTCAATCCCTTGCGCTTTTCCTGTAGCACGACGATGCGCGACTGCCCGGGCTTTGGTGGCCCGACCTTTTGTGAGATCGCAGCGTAGTCGGTACCAACCCCGTCGCTGACACAGCCCGACATCAACAACACAGCGGCCAACAGGACCGCGCAACGCCCAAACATATCGCCCCCAAGCACTTGCCCAGGATCGAGCATAATCGGGGACACGGTGCGGTTGCAATAGCGCTTGAGGCAAGGCTACGCGTCTCGCAAAGTCACACCGGTGACGACCGCGCCTACAGCGTCTGGACGTCGACGACACCGGCCACGGCCTTGATCGCGCCGGCGATCTGCGGCGAGACCTTGTAGCGGCCGGGCAGCTTCATCTCGACCTCGGTCTGGAGGTCGAGCATGATCACCAGCGAGACGTCGCCGTCGGTACTGCCTGCCGGTACCGCTGCCGGCGCCTGCTTTGCCGCAGGTACCCTTCCGGCGCCGCCTGCGGCAGGCGCGGCTTCCGGCATGTTGAGCCGGCGGGCGATCGAGTCGAGCGGTTTGGTGTCGCGCACGAAGATGCGCAGGCCTTTCTGAGTCTTGGCCGCGGCCTGATCGAGCGGCTCGGCGTGCAGCACCCTCGCCCGCACGTCCTCGCCCTGCAGCTCGGCGCCGAGTTGCAGCAGCACGGCGGTGCCCGGCTCGAGCACGTCGCGGTATTGCGCCAGCCCTTCGGAGAACAGCACCGCTTCGAAATGGCCGGTCGGGTCCGACAGACCCATGATGCCCATCTTGTTGCCGGTCTTGGTCCGTCGCTCCATCCGCGACACAACGGTCGCGGCCACCTTGCCCGCGGTCGCACCGTTCCTCACAGCACGGGAAAATTCGGCCCAGGATTGCACGCGCAGCCGCTTCAGCGCGGTCGCATAATCGTCGAGCGGATGGCCCGACAGGAAGAAGCCGATCGCGTCATATTCGCGGCGCAGCCGGTCCGCGGGCAGCCACGGTTCGATCTGCGGCAGGATGATGCTCGGCGCATCCGCCGCGCTGCCGAACATGTCGTTCTGCCCTGATGTCGCGGCCTCGTGGCTGCGCTGGCAGGCGGCGAGCACTGCATCCGCACCGGCGAACACCCGTGCACGGTTCAGCTCCAGCGTGTCGAAGGCACCCGCGGCCGCCAGGCTCTCGATGATGCGCTTGTTGACGGCGCGCGGGCTCACCCGCGCGGCGAAATCGGCGAGCGACGTGAAGGCGCCCTTCTTGCGCTCCTCCACGATCTGCTCGACCGCCTGGATGCCGACGCCCTTCAACGCGGCGAGCGCATAGTAGATCGTGTTGTCGCCGACCTCGAAGGTCGGGCCGGAACGGTTGACATTGGGCGCCTCGACCTTGATGCCGAGCCGCTGCGCCTCGGCGCGAAATTCCGAGAGCTTATCGGTGTTGTTGAGTTCGAGCGTCATCGACGCCGCCAGGAACTCGACCGGATAATGCGCCTTCATGTAGGCGGTGTGGAACGACACCAGCGCGTAGGCGGCCGCGTGGCTCTTGTTGAAGCCGTAGTCGGCGAACTTCGCCAGCAGCTCGAAGATCGTCTCCGCCTGCCCCTTTGGAACGTTGTTCTTGACCGCACCGGCGACGAAGACCGCGCGCTGCTTCTCCATCTCGGCGCGGATCTTCTTGCCCATCGCGCGGCGCAGCAGGTCGGCGTCGCCGAGCGAATAGCCCGCCATCACCTGTGCGATCTGCATCACCTGTTCCTGGTAGATGATGACGCCGAACGTCTCCTTCAGGATCGGCTCCAGGATCGGATGCAGATATTCCGGCTCCTCGTCGCCATGCTTGCGCGCACAATAGGTCGGGATGTTCGCCATCGGACCGGGGCGATACAGCGCCACCAGCGCGATGATGTCTTCGAAGCGGTCCGGCCGCATGTCGATCAGCGCGCGGCGCATGCCCTGGCTTTCCACCTGGAACACGCCGACCACATCGCCCCGCGCCAGCATCTGGTAACTCGACGCGTCCTCGATCGGCAGCGTTGCCAGATCGACATGGATGTTGCGCGGCTTGAGCAGCTTTACCGCGACATCGAGCACGGTGAGCGTCTTCAGGCCGAGGAAGTCGAATTTGACGAGGCCGGCCGGCTCGACCCATTTCATGTTGAACTGGGTGACCGGCATATCCGATTTCGGATCGCGATAGAGCGGCACCAGCTCGCTGAGCGGCCGGTCGCCGATCACGATGCCCGCGGCGTGGGTCGAGGCGTGGCGGGTCAGGCCCTCGAGCCGCTGCGCGATGTCGAAGGCGCGCGCCACCACCGGATCCTCGTCGCGGAACGCCTGCAGCTTCGGCTCGCCTTCGATCGCCTGCGCCAGCGTCACCGGCGCGGCAGGATTCTGCGGCACCAGTTTCGTCAGCTTGTCGACCTGGCCGTAGGGCATCTGCAGCACGCGCCCGACGTCACGCAGCACGCCGCGCGCCTGCAGCGTACCGAAGGTGATGATCTGCGCCACCTGATCGCGGCCGTAGCGCTGCTGCACATACTGGATCACCTCGCCGCGGCGATCCTGGCAGAAGTCGATGTCGAAGTCCGGCATCGACACGCGTTCCGGATTGAGGAAGCGCTCGAACAGCAGGCCGAACTTGATGGGATCGAGGTCGGTGATGGTGAGCGCCCACGCGACCAGCGAGCCCGCGCCGGAGCCGCGGCCCGGTCCGACCGGAATGCCCTGCCCCTTGGCCCATTTGATGAAGTCGGCGACGATCAGGAAGTAGCCCGCATATTTCATGCGGGTGATGACGTCGAGCTCGAAAGCAAGCCGACTGCTGTAGTCCTCGTCCGTCGTTCCCTGCGAGAGACCGTGCACAAGCAGCCGGTTCGCCAGTCCCTCCTCCGCCTGACGCTTCATCTCGGCGGCCTCATCGGCGGCGGCATCGGAACTCGATGCGGCCCCGACGGTGAAGAACGGCAGGATCGGCTTGCGCGTCTTCGGCCGGAACGAGCAGCGCTCGGCGATCTCCACCGTCGAGGCCAGCGCTTCCGGAATGTCGGCGAACAGCACCGCCATTTCGGCGCGGGACTTGAAGCGGTGATCGGGCGTCAATTGCACGCGATTGGTCTCGGCGATCAGATGGCCGCCGGCGATGCACAACAGCGCGTCATGCGATTCGTAATCGTCGTTGGTCGCGAAATACGGCTCGTTGGTCGCAACCAGCGGCAGGCCCTTCGCATAGGCCAGATCGATCAGGCCGCTTTCAGTGCGACGCTCCCGATCCACGCCATGGCGTTGCAATTCGACATAGAGCCGATCGCCGAACAGGCTCGCAAGCTGGTCGCAACGCGTCGCCGCCAGCGCGGCCTGATCGGCGCCGAGCGCCAGCGCGATCGGCCCGTCGGGCCCGCCGGTCAGGGCGATCAGGTCCTCGGCCTCGTCGGTCAACCAATCAAGCTTGATGTGCGGGGTCTGGTTGATGGGCGTCTCGAGGAACGCCCGCGAGTTCAGCTTCATCAGGCTGCGGTAGCCGCGCTCGCGCGCCGCCAGCAGGACAATTCGTGCAGGGCCCGCCGCGAGCACGCTGCGCACGTTCGGATCGACGTCGCCGAAGTCCACCGCGAGTTCGCAGCCGACGATCGGCTGGATGCCGTAGCCCGCCATCTTGTCGGAGAATTCCAGCGCCCCGAACATGTTGTCGGTGTCGGTGAGCGCCAGCGCCGGCTGGCGGTCGGCCTTCGCAAGTTCGCCGAGCTTGGCGATCTTGATCGAGCCCTTCAGCAGCGAATAGGCCGAATGGACGTGAAGATGAACGAATCCGGCATTCGACATGGCTGCTCGAAGGATTTCTGCGTCAGGGATGGAGCGAGCGCCAACCCCGAAAGCAGCAACGCCTCAGGCCCGACTCGCCCAGCCATCGTGAGGCTTGGCCCCTGCGGAGTCCACGCGGAACGCCGCGTGGCGGACCACCCTCCCAGTTTTCCCCAGGGGTACGCTAGACCCCTGTTCCTGCTGACACATTGCTAGAACTGGGTGAACAGCTGGGCCCACACCGCGATCATCCCGATGAACAGCGTGATCGATGCCAGCGCCGCCGCTTCTTCCACGAACATCCTCAACATGGCCGCCTCCCTGAAATAGAACGTATGCAGAACAATGTTCCTTTTTTGTTCTTGGAGTCAAGCGCAGGTCGTGAGAAGTGACCCCGAAAGATTTTGCTTGGTTAACTTGGCGAGTTGGTGGGGTGCTCAAGACGTATGGGGCGGGTCATTTGCCTCCCCTTGCTTATAGCGGCGAAGGAGGTACGTGGAAGCCAAGCCAAATGGCCAGATGGTAAGAAGCGTCGCCACCACACCCCAAAGGCATCGTAATCAGCTCTTGTATGGGGTCGCCCTTGCTTTCCGCAGAAGCCGGTCGCGCATTCATGGATTGGCGCATCGGGAAAACGGACCACCCCGTAAAAGAATACAGCCATCGCGACGGCGATGATCACATAAGCCAGCAACCGGGCCAGTTTTTGGAACAAGGCGCTCATGGCGCAAACATGCGCTCCGAGTCGGCTGTTTTCCAGCCCGTCCGGCCGCCACAATCAAACTGCCCCACCAGCCAAGCACGCCCAAGAATTCCGATCCAGCGATCGAGACCGATGGTTAATCCGCTAGCCCGACAAGCGAGAGGCCCAAACAAAAAGCCCCGGGCCAAGGCCCGGGGCTTTCGATGCTGCTTGAGTTAAGCGAGCGATCAGTAGCGCGCGACGACCGGGCCGCCGAACTTGTAGTTCAGGCGGACGGTGACGAGATCGGCGTCCTGCTTGACGTCGTCGTTGCGGCTGTTGATGCCGCCCGGGGTGACCAGAGTGTAGTTCTGGGTGCCCATGAACAGATGGTCGTATTCGACCGCAGCCGACCAGTTCGGAGCGAAGGCGTATTCGAGACCGACACCGACGGTGCCGCCCCAGCGGGTGTCGGAGGCGCTGTCAACCAGCGTGCCGGCAGCGATACCCTGGTAACGGTTGTCGGTCACCGCAGCACCGCCCTTCACGTAGAGCAAGGTGGTGTTCCAGGCGTATCCGATCTGACCGGTGAACAGGCCGAACGCATCCATCTTGGTGCGGTTGTTGAGCAGGAAGAGCGCGCTGGTATTCGAGCCGCTGAAGTCAGCCCAGTTGCCCTGAGCTTCGAGGCCGAACACCCAGTTGCCGCTCTGCCAGCGGTAGCCGACCTGGCCACCGACCGTGCCGCCCGTCGCGTCGTGGCTGCCTTCGCCCGCGGGTGCGAACGGAACGCCGCCAACAGCAGTGTTGGTCCAGCTGTTGTGGCTCGAGCCCCAACCGCCGTTGACACCGATGTAGAACCCGCTCCAGTCATAGACCGTGGCGATCATCGCCGGCGCCTTGGTGTAAGGCCGAGCCGCGAGATCAGCCGCGAACGCCGGCGCAGTCGCGCTGAGCGCGATCAGGCTGGCAGTGAGAAGCAAAACCTTTTTCATTTTCCCGTTCCAACTTTTTCTACTGGCCCCCAAGGCCTCGAGGCATGCTCATAGCAGTCTTCATCCGAATTGCTGTAACTTCACTGCAACAGGCAGGGCCAAACGACTTCATTCAAATTGTAAGTTAATGTTGTGTTACAGGCACTTCTTGCACTTTCGCCACATCGCTGCCGCACATAATTCACAATTCAAATCTGCTTGCGCGATTGCGCGTACGATGGTGTTGACGGGAACCCGCTTGTTCGATTTGGATTATCTCAGGTCGAGTCTTCGCAGCCAAGGAATGCAACATGCGGACGATAATTCTTGCTGCGGCGTCTGTGGTGGCGCTCACAACATTTTGCGCGGTTCCCGCACAAGCGGTCGGCGTGCGCTACCCCTTCTGCATGCAAGGCAACCGGTATCCTGGTCTCAGCAACTGCGCCTATGAGACATATCAGCAGTGCCAGGCCTCGGCCTCCGGGATCGGTCAGGATTGCATCGCCAATCCCTACTATGTCGGCGACAACGACCGCCGCTCCTATCTCAACACTCCGCGCCAGCGCGATGATGGCGGCCTCCTCGGGTTGTTCATCCGCTGATCGCCGATCCCGCAATCGTGGCACGCGAACGTGATTGGACGCAGGCCCGCGCGGCGACGCCTGCTTCCGTGCAAATTCGGCGTGCGACGGTTTCGGACGCCCGATCGGCCGGGAAATCTCTGATGCGAAAATTGATTCTGGCAGTATTGGCGCTGGTGACTCTCGCAAGCGCGCCAGCGAACGCCCAGAAATACGATTCGACCTCCCCGGTCTGCAAGCACAACTATCGCTGGGGCGGCGAGGATACAGACTGCGGCTACACATCGATCGCGCAGTGCCAGGCATCGGCAGCCGGCATGGGGGCGATGTGCCTCAACAATCCCTATTACGCCGGGCCCTCGCCCGATCGACCGAGGGAACCAGCCAGACGGGGCCGCCGCCCGGCCTATTGAGACCAGAGCTTCGGCTCTGATTGAATCAGAGCCGAAGGTCTGGATTCTTGTTCTGACGCGTTTTCTTCACGCGAACCGGTGGTCCACTTCGCTCGAAAACGCTCTAATCCAGCTCGACGATCTGTCCGTTCGCGAGCGACACCCGGCGATCCATCCGCGCAGCGAGATCCATATTGTGGGTTGCGATCAGCATCGCGACCCGCGTCGCCTTGACGAGCTGCATCAGCGCGCCGAAGACGTGGTCGGCCGTCGCCGGATCGAGATTGCCGGTCGGCTCGTCCGCCAACAGCGCCCGCGGCGCGTTGGCGACCGCGCGCGCGATCGCGACGCGCTGCTGCTCGCCGCCCGACAGCTCGGCCGGCCGGTGCTTGATGCGGTCTCCGAGCCCAAGATAGCCCAATATCTCGGTCGACCGCTTGACGGTCTCGGAGCGTTTGAGCCCACGAATCATCTGCGGCAGCATGACGTTTTCGAGCGCGGAGAATTCCGGCAGCAGCCGGTGTGACTGGTAGACGAAGCCGATGTCGGAACGGCGGATCTGGGTGCGATCGATGTCGGACATTTGCGACGTCGGCGTGCCCGCAACATAGACCTCGCCGTCATCGGGGCTCTCCAACAATCCAGCGATATGCAGCAGCGTCGACTTGCCGGACCCGGATGGCCCCACCAGCGCCACCGACTGCCCGGGCCACAGTGCGAGCTTGGCACCGTTCAGGATCGTCAGCGTCGTTTCGCCCTGCCGGTACTCCCGCTTGACGTCGTGAAGATAGATGACCGGTACATCTTCCGCCCCCTCGGCCATGCCCGCCCTCACTCGTACCTGAGCGCGTCGACCGGATCGAGGCGCGCGGCGCGCCACGACGGATAGAGCGTCGCCAGGAAGGACAGCGTCAGCGCCATGATCACCACCGCAAGCGTTTCGCCGAAATCGATCTCGGCCGGCAGCTTGGAGAGGAAATAGAGCTCAGGCGAGAAGAGCTCGGTGTTGGTGAGCCAGGACAGGAACTGCCTGATCGATTCGATGTTCAGGCAGATCAGCATCCCGACGACGAAGCCGGTCAGCGTGCCGACGACACCGATCGCGGCACCGGTGATCAGGAAGATGCGCATGATCGAGCCCTGCGAGGCGCCCATGGTGCGCAGGATCGCGATGTCCTGGCCCTTGTCCTTCACCAGCATGATCAGGCCGGAGACGATGTTGAGCGCAGCAACCAGCACGATCATGGTCAGGATCAGGAACATCACGTTGCGCTCGACCTGCAGCGCGTTGAAGAACGTCGAATTGCGCTGTCGCCAGTCGACCAGGAACACCGGCCGTCCCGCGGCTTCGGTGACCAATTTGCGATAGGTGTCGATCTTGTCGGGGTTGGTCGTGAACACCTCGATCGAGGACACGTCGTTGTTGCGGTTGAAATAGGCCTGCGCTTCGGTCAGCGGCATGAACACGAAGGTCGAATCGTATTCCGACATACCGATCTCGAACACTGCCGTGATCTTGTAGGGCTTGATGCGCGGCGTGGTGCCCATCGGTGTCACGGCGCCCTTGGGCGAGACCAGCGTGATGCTGTCACCGGCGTGCAGCGACAGCTGATCGGCGAGCCGGCGGCCGATCGCAACGCCCTGGCCCTCGTCAAAACCCTCGAGCGTGCCCTGCTTGATGTTCTTGGCGATCGAGGTGAGGTTGTTGAGATCGTCGGCGCGGATGCCGCGGATGAAGACGCCGGCGGCGTTGAACGGTGAGGAGCCGAGCCCCTGCCCGTCCACGACAGGCGCGGCCAGGCGGATGCCCTGGACCTGGCTGATGCGGTCGGCCACGTCCTTCCAGTCGGTCAGCGGCGATTCCAGCGGCTGCACCAGAAGATGCCCGTTGAGGCCGAGGATCTTGTCCAGCAGCTCCTTGCGGAAGCCGTTCATGACCGCCATCACGACGATCAGCGTCGCAACGCCGAGCATGATGCCGAGGAACGAAAAGCCGGCGATGACTGAGATGAACCCTTCCTTGCGACGTGCACGCAGATAGCGTCCGGACAGCAGCCATTCGAATGGCGCAAAAGGCGGGGTACGGACTGGCTCGCTCATGGTCTCATCCATCTATCGATAATCCCATGATTCGGGCCAATTGTGGCCGGATTACCCCGCAGATAGGCGCGTGGTGAATAAACTTCAACTCGCCAGCTTTGCGACCAATTCGGCCGGGGTCATGTTCTCGCGCGAGCCATCGCTGCGACGCTTCACTTCGACCTTGCCTTCGGCGAGACCCTTGGGCCCAACGATGATCTGCCAGGGAATTCCGATCAGGTCGGCGGCGGCGAACTTCGCACCGGCGCGCTGATCGGTGTCGTCATAGAGCACATCGACGCCCTTCGCGATCAGGTCGCGATACAGTGTCTCGCAAGCGGCATCGACCGCGGCGTCGCCTTGCTTGAGGTTGAGGATCGCAGCGCGGAACGGCGCGACCGCCTCGGGCCATTTGATGCCGGCATCGTCATGGCAGGCCTCGATGATCGCACCGACCAGACGCGAGACGCCGACGCCGTAGGAGCCGCCATGGATCGGCACATCGACGCCGTCGGGGCCGGCCACCATCGCCTTCATGGTGTCGGAATATTTGGTGCCGAAATAGAAGATCTGGCCGACCTCGATGCCGCGGGTGTTGACCCGCTTGTCCGCTGGGACTTCGCTCTCGAACCGCGCGGCGTCATGCACGTCCTCGGTCGCGGCGTAGACCGAGGTCCACTGCTTGATGATCGGCGTGAGATCGCCGTCATAGTCGACGTCGTCGGGCGGGATCGGCAGATCGAGCACGTCCTTGTTGCAGAACACGCCGGACTCGCCGGTCTCGGCGAGCACGATGAATTCGTGGCTGAGGTCGCCGCCAATCGGGCCGGTCTCGGCCCGCATCGGAATAGCCTTCAGGCCCATCCGCGCGAAGGTGCGCAGGTAAGCGACGAACATCCTGTTGTAGGAGCGCCGCGCCGCTGTTTCGTCGAGGTCGAACGAATAGGCGTCCTTCATCAGGAATTCGCGGCCGCGCATCACGCCGAAGCGCGGACGCTGCTCGTCGCGGAATTTCCACTGGATATGGTAGAGGTTGAGCGGCAGGCTCTTGTAGGACTTGACGTAGGAGCGGAAGATCTCCGTGATCATCTCCTCGTTGGTCGGCCCATACAGCAGCTCGCGTTTGTGGCGATCGATGATGCGCAGCATCTCCGGGCCATAAGCATCGTAGCGGCCGCTTTCGCGCCAGAGATCGGCGAGTTGCAGCGTCGGCATCAAGAGCTCGAGCGCGCCGGCGCGGTCCTGTTCCTCACGTACGATCTGCTCGATCTTCTTCAGCACCCGGAAGCCGAGCGGCAGCCAGGCATAGATGCCGGCCGCCTCCTGCCGCATCATGCCGGCGCGCAGCATCAGGCGATGCGAGACGATCTCCGCCTCTTTCGGATTCTCTTTCAGGATGGGCAGGAAAAACCGCGACAATCGCATGGGGTTACTCGGGAATCAGGGATGCGCCGGAAGAGCAGCAGTGAAACCGGATTGGGTGCGAAAACACAAGGCCGACAATTGCGACAAACCCGTCAAATCAGGCGATTTTCGGCCATTTCAGCGCCTTGCGCCCCACCTAGGCAGCCGGTCACGCAGACCCTGCCCCTACCTGACCTCGACATCGTCTTCCAGCGTCACTTTCTTGAAATCGGTCACCAGGGCATCGATCTGCATGTGCCAGCGGCCCGGGAATGGCAACGGGACCATGTTCACGTGCCAATAGCCGTCGGGTCCGAGCGCGGCGCTGCGTTCGATCGGTTCGATGCCCTTGTCGGGCAGGCTCAGCGTCAGCGTCGCCTCCTTGGCAGCAAACGGGCTGGCATCGCCGTTCATCAACTGCAGCACGAAATCGTTTTGGCCGACCCTGCCCGGCGCGATCAGCACCTGGAACATCGCGGCATCGGTGTGGATGTGGACGGCGAGCGGAACATCGGCCGACATCGCGAGCGCGCGCGGTGGCGGCGTGAAGCGCCAGCCGGCGACCAGGGTAAAGATCGCGACGGCAAGCACGCATTCCGCCAGCACCGATCGCAGCAAAGGTTTTGCGTTGCCGACGTCGCGCGCGACCGCCGGCGTGAACACGAACCGGTTCAGCGCCGCCAGCGCGAGCAACAACAGCACCAGGCCGAGCTTGAGCGCGAGGATGTTGCCGTATCTTGTGTCGATCAGCGCGCCAAAACTCTCGAGCTGAATGATGGCGAGGGCGAGGCCCGACAGCGCGATCAACGCCACGACGGGCACGGCGATGGTTGAAAAGCTCTTGAGCGTCCGCGGAAGCCTATCGTTTCGCCGCCACGCCATCGCCGCGAGTGGCGCGAGCGCACCGATCCAGTAAGCGAGGCCGACCCCATGGATGAAGACCGCCGGCCGCGTCAGCCATTGCGGCGATGCCGTCACGGCATGTCCGCTCGCGGCCAGCGCCAGGCCGACACCGACCATCGCGACACCGCTCAGTATCCGAGCCACTCCGACGGACGAGATTCGCCAGCCGATCGCTGCCATCAGCATCGCAGCAATCGCAATCAGCATCGCAGGACCAAGGCTGGTGGCAAGCGCGCTGACCCACGGCGCATGCGTCGCAAGCCCCGACAGCGGCAGGCTGAGTAAGTCGATGCCCTGCAGGCCGAGCGAGGCGATCGCGCTGACGAGCCCGACGCCGAGCGATCCCAGGATCACTCTTCCGCCCGCAGGCCCCCGCTCGATCCACGCCGCGAAGAACGCGCCGCCGACACCGATAAATAACCCGAGATAGACGCCGATCCGCGCCAGCCAGATCAGCGGAGTGACCACACCGCCGCCCGAGGGCACCGCCGAGCCGGTCACGACGCCGATCGACAACAACAGCGAGCCGGCGACGGGATGGCCATCCTGCGACACCACGCGATAGCTGATGACCTGCGTCCCCTCAGGCAGATCCCCGGGCAGCGTCACCTCGACGGATTGATCGACGGCGCGGATCGCGACGTCGCGCGGCTTGCCTGTAGCGTCGAGCAGGCTGACCGCGGTCGGCGCCACCGCCTCGTTGAAGCGGAGCACCACCATTTTCGGCGCCTGCGCCAGCACGCTGCCATCGGCCGGCTCGGCACCAACAAGGACGGCATGGGCATGGGCCGCGGTCGCAAGACAGAGCGCGACGAGCAGCGCGGCAATGCTTGCGATCAACCGCATGCGTCAGGACTTCGGCAGCAGCTTGACGCCGGGTGCCGGCGTTTTGTTACCACGGTCGTGGCCGCCACCCTGCCCCTCGGCCGGAATGTCGATCCAGCGGCTGACGCCCTGCTCGCATTCCTGGACGACGGGGAAGTACAGTGTGGTGTTCGGCTTCAGCGTGTCGGTGAGGAACGTCTGCATCACAAACTCATCGTAGTTCTTGTCCGCGAGCTTGCCGCCACTCCACGTCACCTCCGTCACACCTTCGGCAATCCTGGCACCGTGATTGTCATATTCAGTGGCGTACTTGCCCGTCACCGTGTCGACGTTCCAGCCGACCTTCGGCATCGGCTTCACCCCGATCACGCCTTCCGGAATCTGAACGCGGATCTTGATCGTCGCGGAGCCTGCGCAGCCATGCGGCACGGCAAACACGGCCTTGTAGGACGAACCGACCGTCGCCTGTTTTCCTTCGAGCGTGATATGCGCCATCGCCGGTGACATGGCGAGCGCCATGCCGGCGGCGACGAAAAATGTATGCGTTTTCATGGTCACCCTCACATCTTCTTCATGTCCATGTGGCCGGAATGGTCATCGCCGCCCGGCGCCTGCGCGCCGACACCCTGCACATCCAGCGACACCGTGACCTTGCCGGCCTTCTCGAATTCAAGCGTGACCGGCACCTTGTCACCCTGCTTCAGCTGCGCCTTCAGGTCGAACATCATCAGATGATAGCCGCCGGGCGCGAGCTTCACCGTCTTGCCGGGCTCGATGGTCAGGCCCTTGTCGAGCGGACGCATCTTCATCACGCCATTGTCCATCGCCATCTCGTGGACCTCGATCTTGCCGGCGACGTTGCCGGAGCCGCCGACCAGCCGGTCCGGCGTCGAGCCCTTGTTCTCGATCGTGAGGTAGCCGCCTCCGATCTTCGCGCCGTTCGGCGTGGCGCGCGTCCAGGTCTGCGAGATCACGAGATCGCCAGCCTTGACGTCCTCTGCGGACGCCGGCGCGACCATGACGAGGGCGAAGATCGCGGCAAGTCCAGCCAGTGTTCTTTTCATGATTGAAGCTCCTTTTGTTGTTGCCGACAGCTCGCCAGCTCAGAACGTGTATTTCCCGGCCAGAACGAAAGTCCGGCCCGGGAACGGGTGGAACAGGAAGTACTGCTCGTTGAAGATGTTATCGATGCCGAAATCGAACGCGAAATTCTGCGTCGCGTTGTAGTGGATCTTCATGTCCACGACGAAGTAGTTGTCGAATGCGCCGTAGACATGGGAGATGATATCGGTGTTGTCGAGTGTCGAGTACTGCTTGCCGCTGTAACGCGCCGCGACGGTATACGCCCAGCTTTCGTTTGGCCGATAGGTGACTCCGACCTTGGCGCGCCAGTCCGGAACATAGGGTACGCGCTTGCCGGTCGCGGTGGTCGGCAGCAGTGTCAGCGGATCCTTTCCCGACCAAGTCGGGTCCGACAGTATTCGAGAGTCGACGTATGTCACGCTGCCAAACAATTGAAGGCCACTAATCAGGATGTTGTCCTTTTCGGCCGACAATTCGACACCCTGCATGCGGATGGCACCCACGTTGCTGATGGTCGTTGCCGTGGTCTGCATCCCGGTCTTGGGATCGGTCACAGTGTTGGTCTGGGAAATGATCGCGTTGTTGGTGTGCTCCTTGAACAGGGTCAGCCTGACACGGCCGTCACTCCACTTGCGCTCGATGTTCAGCTCTCCCGTGAAATCCTGCTCGGGCGTGAGGAACGGGTTGGCAAATGTCGAGACGCCGTTGACCGTTATGTTCTGATACAGCTCGGTGACGGTCGGATAACGATAGGCTTCGCCGAAATTGGCCGTGACGTTCCAGTCCTTGTTGGGATCGAACGAGAGCGATGCCTTGGGAGAGAAATTGGTCGAGTTCAACCCCGGCTGAATTTGAGGAGTCGCGGTCACCATGGGTATCGGCGTGCCTGTGGTGCCTCCCGACGTGACGTTGGTAACAAGATTGAATCCGTCCAGCGCCTGCCAGGATTCAAACCGCCCGCCCAGCGTCAGCTTCAGGCTCGGCGTAATTTTCCAGGCGTCCTGCACCCACAGCGCGCCGGTGCGGGTTTCGCCAACGCCGGTCGAGTAGAGTTGTCCGGTACCGGTTGATGACGTCGCATACCAGACCGATGACGCATACACCGGATTTTCCAGGCGGTAGCGGTCGCCATGGACACCGAAGCTGATTTCCTGCGAACCATCGATGCCGAATGGACGCCAGATGCCCTTGGCATCGGCGTTCTGCCAGTTGGTGCCGTCCATACGCGTGATCTTGCCATTCTGGGAATAGCCGACGCCGCTTGAGGTAACGGTATACGGGTTGAGCAGCGTGTCCTGCAGGTAATTATAGGTCGATGCTGAGAGATCGAAATCGAACGAGCCCTTGGTATCGCTTTTCAGTGACGCCGCATTGCTCAGATGGGTCTGATCCCAGACGTACTTGTTGCTCGCAAACCCGCTTTGGCCGCCGAATGTCGGCTGACCATTCGGCGTAGAGGTCAGATAGGTCTGCGGGTCGGACGTCTGGTGATTGTTCCAGATCCCCATCGAATACGTCGCCTGCACCAGCGGCGAGACATCGTAGGCGAACCTCAGATTTGCGGAGTCCTGCACCGAATGAGCCAACGCACCGGTGCCGATGACGTTCGCGACACCTCCGGTCTTGTTCTGCGCTGCAATCGTCCCTGTCGTGTTTGCAGGGCCAACGCCAAGAACCGTACCAAACGTCGTATAGGTCAGTGGCTGCTGGTAGCTATCGAGATGGTTCGCAGTAACGAGCCATGACAGCGGGCCTTTGCGGTCGCCAGCCGCCGCGCTGGTCTGGCTGGTCACATAGGTGTCCTTGGTGCCGTATTGATTCCACGGCATCACCGAGACCGTCTCCTTGGCCACGGCGAACGGCTTGTCGGGCATTTTCGACGTGATCAGCAGCACGCCGCCGATCGAGTTGCCGGGATAGGCGGCGGCGAACGGGCCGTTGAGGAAATCGATCCGGCCGATCGCCTCCGGCGAGATCAGGTTCCATTTCGGCGAGGCGCCCGAGTTGTTGTTGCCGATCAAGGCCGAGATCAGCAGATCGTCGTAATAGATCAGCGTACGTGCGCTCGAATTGAGGCCCCAGCTCCGCGTCGCCAGCACCGCCTGATTGTCGCCGTCGTTGCGCTTGCGCACGAACAGGCTCGGCATGTACTTCACCGCGTCCTCGGGGTCCTTGAGGTTGATGGTCTCGTCGATCTGCTTCGACGTGACGCTGAACGACCGCTGCGGCAGTTGGAACCGCGCCACCGCGGGCGGCGTCCCCAGCGAGGCATTGGCGCCGGCGCCGTCGGTTTCGACGACCACGACCGGGCGCTTCTGCTCGGCCGCGGCAACGGGGGTCGTCTGCTGCCGGCTGGCGGCAGTCCGATTGGCAGGTTTGCGCGCGGCCGGCTTCGGCTGATGCGGTGATTCGACGGTGACGGGTGGCAGCACCTTTTGCTCACCACTCTGCGCGTAGGCGATCTCGGCAGGCGCGAGCAGCGCCGCCTGGATGGCAACTACGCTCACGCCACCGAGGGCATGATAGCGAAACATGGAAATGTCCTGACGCCGGCTCTGCGACCGGCAGGCTCAATGCACTGACCGGCGCGAAAGACGCTCCGGTCCCGAGAATTTCGTCAGGAGGAAAATGGTGGCGCGCGGGCCTGGGCATGCGAGCCGGCGCGGAAGCGGTCGAACTCGGAGGCGAAATTGAGCCACGCGACGTGGCTGGCCACGCGTTCAACGGCGACGGCCGCGATGTCAGGGGCGTCGATCGGCGCCCCGGTGTGAAGTACGCTACAGACCGAGCAACAGCCGTCATGGGCGCGATGCCCGGTCTGGTCGCCCTGCCCATTTTGTGGGCTCGCATTGCCATGGCAGATGGTGGCGGCCGCCAGCGGATCGGAGGCGGCAAGGCTCGCCGCCCAGCACGCCCCGATCGGTGCAAAAATCTGCACCAACAGGGCAACCAGGACTATGGGCAGGAAATTCTTCAGCCGCCGGCGCATCATAAGACCCATCCGTAACGGAACTAATCATCCTGAGCATCAGGAGTCGAGATCATGCCACTGCCCTGCTTCTTCCCGGCAACGAAAATTGCCGACTGTGGCGCGTTTGCGCGTCCTGCCCCACGGAGCAGCGAATCTCGTCCGTATCCCCTTACCCCACCACGGGTTTTCAAACTGACCTTGCAACCGATGGTGGCAATATCCCAATCATTTCGCAAATTGCTCGAAATTTGAACAATCGTTGCCGAAAATGATGACAAACGAAAAAAGATAGTCTACCAATTCGGGCTCAGGCCAGCCGCAAGGTGAGTCCTGGTGGTCCAAGTCTCGGGAGGAGCCCGACGCGCACAAGCAGCGTCACCCCATCAATCAAGATCAATCGAATCTTTTGGGGCAAATAGGGTCGACACAATTTTTGGAGCAGGGCTCGGAGCCCTGCTCTTTTTTTGTCTGACGATCGCAACTTGCAATGACGTCATCATCCAATCCGATCGAGCAGAGCTTCGAACTTGCAGCTGAACGCTGCGATGATTTGACGCCGCTTGTTTATCGCCGCCTGTTTCACAGACATCCCGAAGCCCAGGCGATGTTTCGCACCGAAGGCAGCGAGCCTGTGAAAGGCTCGATGCTGTCGCTGACGATCGAAGCCATCCTCGATTTCGCCGGCGACCGCACCGGCCATTTTCGACTGATCGATTGCGAGGTGTCGTCGCACGACGCCTACGGCACGCCACGCGAATTGTTCGTCGCGTTCTTTGCTGTGATTGCGGACACGCTGCGCGAAATTCTCGGCGAGCAATGGTCTGACGAGATCGATGCTGCGTGGCACAAGTTGCTGCGCGACATCGCGGCCGTCGTCGCGCATCACGCCGAGTAGAAATATCTGCGGTCGCGAGGCCGTAGCGCAGCCGTTTCGATTGTGACACACTCGCTTTATCCGCGGCGCGTGCAACTGACGCCGACGGTCAGAAAAATGAAGAGGGAGCAAGCAACAATGCCAGGGATAGACAAGTCTCCGACGACTAGGTTTCCGACGACAAGGCGCGATCTTCTGCAAATGGCTGCAGCCGGCGGAGCGGCGGCAGCGCTGTTCGGCGGAATGAGCGTGAACCCCGCGCTCGCAGCCGAAATGGGCCGCTCGGAAAAGCCGCTGAAGGCCGCATTCTCCAACGCCGGACTGCAGGCGACGTGGTGCGCGCAAGGCAAGCAGGCCGCCGAGTTCTGGGGCAAGCTGTTCAACGTCGAAGTGACCTGGTTCGACGGCCAGCTTGACGCCGTCAAGCAGCGCGCCGCGATCGATAATATGGCGTCGCAGAAATGGGATTTCGTCGCGATCCAGGCTTTCGGCATCGGCACCCTCACCCAGCCCGTGCAGAAGATGATCGACGCCGGCACGCCCGTGATCGACATGGACACGTTGATCGCGCCGCTCGACCAGATCAACGTCCACTCGTTCCTCGCGCCCGACAACGAGTTCATGGGCGCCTCGGTGACCCAGGCGCTCTGCAACGCGATCGGCGGCAAGGGCAAGGTCATCATGACCCAGGGTGCGCTCGGCCACACCGGCGCGCAGGGCCGCGCCAAGGGCTTCAACACGGTCATCAAGCAGTTCCCGAACATCGAGGTGCTCGACACCCAGCCCGGCGACTGGGATGTCTCCAAGACCGCCCGGCTCTGGGAAACCTATCTGACGAAATACCCGCAGATCGACGCGGCGTTCTTCCACAATGACGACATGGCGCTGGCCGCCGCCAACATCATGAAGGCGCATAACCGTACCAACATCCTGATCGGCGGCGTCGACGCCATGCCGCCGGCGATCCAGGCTGTCAGCGAAGGCCGCATGTTCGCGACCGTCCGCAATCCGTCGTGTCGCATCCATGGCGGCGCGATCGTGGCAGGCGTTGCCGCCGTGGTCGGTGGCGAGAAGAGCGGTGCCGGCATCCCGAAGAGCGTCGTGACCGACGGTCCCGTCGTGACCAAGGCCAATGCCGCCGGCATGCAATGGATGGAGGATCACTTCCTGATCTGAGCTCCCCGCATGTCGCAGGGACGCTCTCCGATCCTCGAGTTGAACCAGATCACGAAGGCCTTCGGCGGTGTCGAAGCCCTTCGTGGGGTCGACTTTGCGCTTCACGCCGGCGAGATCCATGGTCTCGTCGGCGAGAACGGCGCGGGAAAAAGCACGCTGATGAAGATCATCGCCGGCGTGCATCCGGAATTCTCCGGCCGTTTCATGCTGGACGGCAAGGAGACCCGCTTCCGCTCGACCCGCGATGCGCATGCGGCCGGCATCGGCATGGTGCATCAGGAGCTCAGCGTCGCCCCTGACCTCACCGTCGCCGAGAACGTCTTCCTCGGCAACCAGCCGACCAACCGCCTCGGCCTGGTGCAATGGCGGCGGATGGCGCGCGAGGCCCGCGAGCAGCTGTCTCGGTTTGGCATCGACGTCGATCCGATGACAAGGCTCGGCGACCTGCCGATCGGCCTGCAGCAGCTGATCGAGATCGCCCGCGTGCTGTTCTCGGGTGCGCGCATCATCATCCTGGACGAGCCGACCTCCGCCCTCTCCCCGCCCGAGGTGGAGCGCCTGTTCGCGACGCTGCGCAAGCTGCGCGAAGAAGGCACCAGCATCGTCTTCATCTCGCATTTCATCGAAGACATCCTGCGTGTCTCCGACACGGTGACCGTGTTCCGCAACGGGCGGAAGGTCGCGGAAACCGCAGCCGCCGACACCACCAAGGTCGCCCTGATCGAAGCCATGATCGGCCGCGGCGGCGAAGCGCTGGAGCACAGCTACACCGAAGACCGCATGCTGCAGCAATCCAGCGACGCCTCGGTGGTGCTGAAGGCCGACCAGCTCTCGCTCGGCCGCAACCTGCAGGACGTCTCGTTCGAGGCCCGCGCCGGAGAGGTGCTCGGAATCTACGGCTTCATGGGCTGCGGCCAGTTGGAGCTGTCGCGCATCCTGTTCGGCAAGCTGAAGCCGGATGGCGGAACGCTCGCGGTCGACGGCTCCGCGAAGCGATTCCGCAGCACCGCCGACGCGCGGCGTGCCGGCGTCGCGCTGGTGCCGGAAAGCCGGCGCGCGATGCTGTTTCACCAGGAACCGGTCTACAAGAACATCTCGATCAGCATCCTCGATCGGATCTCCACCCTGCTGCTCAAGCCCGCACGAGAGCGCGAGATTGCGATGCGGCAGGTCGAGCAGTTGCAGATCAGGCCACCGGTCGTCGGCCTCGACCTCGGCATGCTCTCCGGCGGCAACCAGCAGAAGGTGGCGCTGGCGAAGTGGCTGACCTACCCGCCGCGGCTGCTGGTGCTGTGCGAGCCGACCCGCGGCATGGATGTCGGCGCCAAGAACGACGTGATCAACATCGTCCGCGATCTCCGCGCCAAGGGACTGGCGATCATCGTGCTGTCGACGGAGCCGGAGACGGTGCTGTCGCTGGCCGACCGGATCCTGGTGCTGAAGCGCGGCGCGGTGGTGCGTGAATTCGTGGGCGAGGCGGTGAGTAAAGACCGTCTGCTGGAAGCCGCTTGATGGAGTCGAATGATGGCAAGCAGTGACAGCGCGACGACGCCGGTGGATCACAAGCGGCCGCGCGGGCTCGGCAGCTTCGTGCGCTCGCAGATGCGCAACATCGCACCGTTCCTGACGCTGATCTTTCTCAGCGCCTTCTTCGCCATATCGAGTCCCTCGTTTGCCACGCTCGACAATCTCGGCAACATCCTGACGCAGGTGTCGGTCACCGGCGTCATCGCCGTCGGCCTCACCTTCGTGATCCTGTGCGCCGAAATCGACCTGTCGATCGCCAGCATCGCCAACGTCACCGGCATCGCGGTGGCGTTTTTCACGCTGCAGGACTCCTACGTCAACATCGCCAACCTCCCGATGCCCGGCTCGGCCGCGATCCTGATGGCGCTGGCGCTGTGTGCGTTGCTCGGCCTCGTCAATGCGCTGGGGCTGACCATGATCGGCATCCCCTCCTTCATCATGACGCTCGCCATGATGCAGATCGCAGCCGGCGTCTCCGCGCTGCTGGTCCGCGGCCAGATCGCCTACAAGATACCGCCGCTGATCACGACGCTCGGCTCCGGCTCGATCGGCGGCATCCCCTGGATCGTGATCGTGGCCGCGGTGATGCTGCTCGGCGGCCATCTGGTGCTGACCTACACGCGGTTCGGCCGCTACGTCTACATGGTCGGCGGCAATCGCGAAGCCGCGGAATTTTCCGGCCTCAACGTCAAGCTGATCCTCGGCAGCGTCATGGTGATCTCGGCGGTCTGCTCCGGGATCGGCGGCATGCTCGGCGTCGCCCATTTCGGCAGCGCGCAGCAGAACGAGTTCGACACTTATCTGCTGGATTCGATCGCGGCCGTGGTGGTCGGCGGCACCAGCCTGTTCGGCGGCCGCGGCGGCATCGGCAACACCATCGTCGGCCTGTTCGTGCTCGGCGTGCTCAACAACGGCCTCGACCATGTCAACATCGACAGCTTCCTGAAGATCCTGATCCGCGGCGTCATCCTGCTCGCGGCGCTGATCATCAACGTCTACGCGCAGAGACTGCGGGAGCGGACGGCGGATTGACCGCGGGATGACGGGGATGGGTTGGGCGCCCGGCTCCCTCCATCCGTCGTCCCGGCCTAGTGCGCAATTGCGCACGAGCCCGGGACGACAGCGAATTTGTTGCGCGGTCTGTGAGTCATACTTCCGCGCTCTCGCGGCATGATCTGCCCGAGCTTTGCTCTTCGTTCCGCCCTCTCCAAACAAGGGCGCAGGGAATGTCGGGTGCACGCTGCACCCGCGGTCTCGTGTGCAATGGATAGAAAGAGAAGCGCACACGAGCATACAGGTTCAGCGGAGGCACTCCGACATTCCCTGCGCGATGGCTTTACGGCTTATACGTGCTCTCCACGGCGAGACCGGGCTTTGTTGTCACCGCCCTCACAAAACGCTTGCGCGTCTTGCGAGAGGACACCGACCACTGGGGGCGTCAGGTCCACACGACTTGATGTACAGTCTTTTTTCAACCGCCATAAATCGCAAACACCACATAAGAATCAATCTATTATGAGGTTTATTCGAAAAGAGGGAGGCCCGCCTAGATCATGCAGGCCCGAATAGACCCTAGACAGTTGATGGCCTGAAAGCGGACGTCGATCCTCTCAACGAAGAAATTCGAAGGATTCTCACAGGTCGTTGTGTGAATCGTGCATAAGCCGGATAGAGGCTCGCTCTCAACGCGAGGCTGCGCATCCTAATCGTATTACGCGAATCAAGGAGCGACCGGTGGATACTGGAAAAATTGATAAAGACGCGCTGTCGTCTGACGACCGAAAGCAGGCTGCCCGGCCGATGATCAACGCCCTAGGCGGAGCCGTACCGTTCGTGGGTGGTCTCTTGTCTGCTGGTGCAGGCTATTGGTCAGAGAAAGAGCAGGAAGAGGTCACCAATCTTCTACGCCAATGGCTTCAAATGCTTGAGGATGAACTCCGCGAGAAGGGAAAGACCATTGCCGAAGTCGTAGCCCGCATCGACATGCACGAAGAAAAAGTCAAGCAGCGGGTGGAGTCCCCGGAATATCAAGCTCTGCTCAAAAAGGCTTTTCGAAACTGGTCGTCGATTGACACCGAATACAAGCGCCAGCGATTGCGCAACATCCTCGCAAATGCTGCGTCTGCCCAGACGGCATCAGATGATGTCGTCCGTCTGTTCATCGATTGGATCAATCTCTACTCAGATTTTCATTTTGAGGTCATCGGCGAAATATATCGCTCTCCTGGCGTCACGCGTGGTCAAATTTGGCGAAATCTCAAGAAGGCACACGTGCGTGAAGATTCTGCTGAGGCTGATCTATACAAGATGCTGATCCGTGATCTCTCCATGGGAAGTGTCATTCGACAGCATCGAGCCACAGACTATGCCCGATTGCTCGAACTAGGCCGCATCCAATCGCGAACGATAAGACAGAGACTGATTCTTGAGTTCGCCGATCGGTACCGGGCGCCCGAGCAAGTAGCCTTGCGCGAAGTTCACCCCGAGCACTCTCAATCTCTCGAACTGCTCGAGGGTTTCCACGCCTTCGGCGGTGACCGACATGTCGAGGCCGAGCGCGAGTGTCACGATCGACGATATAATCGCCGAGCTTTTGTGACGCTTCGACAAATTGCCAATGAAGGACTTATCGATCTTGATCTTGTCGAACGGGAACGTTGTCAGGCAGCTCAGGGAAGAATACCCGGTCCCGAAGTCGTCAAGAGCCAGCGAAACCCCGATGCCCTTGAGTCTCTTCATAAAGGCAAGATTATCCGCCGCTTTTTCCAGCAGGACGGATTCGGTGAGCTCGATTTCCAGCTGCTCCGGCGGCAAACCGGAATTCCGCAACGCAGACTCGATCATATTGAACAGTTCGGCCTGCTTGAACTGGACAGGCGACAGGTTCACCGCAACCTTGGTGTCTGGACTCCAGGATGTCGCGTCGTTGCACGCCTGCCCGATGACCCATTCACCAAGCGGGACAATGAGCCCGGTCTCCTCAGCGAGGGGAATGAACTGATCCGGCGGTATCAGCCCTCTGGTCGGATGGCGCCAGCGGACAAGAGCTTCCAGACCCCGCCGGTAGCCGGTCTGGACGTCAAAGAACGGTTGATAATGCAATTCGAACTGACAACGTGCGATTGCATCTCGCAAGTCGCCTTCTAGCGTGTTTCGAGCCTCAAGCTCCGCAGACATTGCTTGATCGTAGACGGTGAAGCAGTTCCGGCCCGCCGATTTCGATCGATACAGCGCAAGGTCGGCCTTTTTTAGCAGCTGTTCCTTATCGCTACCATGCTCCGGCGCCATCGCAATCCCGATACTTGTACCGATTTCCACTTGATGGCCCGGCAGCTGGAATGGCTCGGCGATGAGTTTTGAAATTCGAGTCGCCAAATCGATCGAACCGGCCCGCTGATCGTCGCATCCCGACTGGATGATTGCGAATTCGTCGCCTCCGAGCCGCGCCAACACATCGGTGCCGCATAGCGAGGAATTCAAACGAAGCGCCACTTGCCGGAGCAGCGCGTCACCGGCGGCATGACCAAGCGAATCGTTGACGTTTTTGAATCGATCGAGATCGAGCATGAGAATTGAAAAAATTCCCCTGTTCGGTCGATCTTGCGATCCGGCATCTTTCAGTTGTTCCAGAAAGAACGCCCGGTTCGGAAGCCCGGTCAGAACGTCGGTCTGCGCAAGCTCCAAAACACGCTGGTTCGCCAGTGCGAGCTGGCGCGAGTTGCGGCTTGCGAGACCGAGGTAAACGGCGAGGAATGCAGTTATGACAATTGCGGCCGTGAGCACTGTCAATGCACGGTCGTATCGGCTGGTCAGTCGGCCACCCTCAGCGGGAATGGCTTGCACTTGCCAGTTGGCATCGCCGATTTTTAGCGTGCCCGACCAGCGCGGCCCCGTCGCAAAGGCTTGTAACGACTCCGACATTTGGGGCGCCGATGAATAATCGGGAACGGAGCCATGTTCCATTCCCGCGCTTTGGCCCTGATCGGGTGCGTAGGCATTAATCGCGATGGGCGAAGATGCCGCCGTCGCCGTCCGGATCGATTGCAGCAGTTGCGCGAGATCGAATATCCCGACGACGTAGCCGGCCAAATTGCGGCGCCGATCCGCGACCGTGGTACGCGACGTTCCCTTCACATAAACCGGCACGCTGACCAGCACGCCGTGGGTGCCACCTTTCAGATCGTAAAAGAGCTTGGTGGGCTGCACCGCGACCGCGTCGTTATCGCGCGCACGCTCCAGCGTGGCCCACCGCACCGGGTCGGTTGAATAGTCCAGTCCATAAACCATCGAGGTTTTCGCTTCGGTGGAAAAGAAGACCGGAAAATATTCGTCACTCTGTGGCGCCGGTGAAAGGCGGCCGTCGGCCGCGAGGGATTTGATCTGATAGCCGGCGATGCCATCGTTAACCGCGGCGACTTCGTAGTCGGAACGCTCCTTCCGGTTGACCCTCGGCAGCCAGCCGACGCGAAGGAGTCCCGGATGATCCTCAAATAGGCGGCCGCCGAAAACCTCGAACTCGCTGCGGGTAACGTCCTCGTTGGCCGATTCGAACAGGGTGCGCAGCGTGATCAACCGACTCAGATATTCGTTGATCCCGTTCTGCATTTCGATTAGTTCGGTCGCGGCGACACCCTCGAACTCGACCCTGGTGACGCTCTGCTCCCAACGTCCGACCGCGTAGGCAGCGACCAGTGACAGCAAAAGGCCGATGCCTGCCGCAACCAGCGCTGGCCGGTTAAGCCCTGACCTCAATACAGAGATTCGCCGCCGCTCGATCATGTCTCCCTGGCGATTACCGCCCGGGTTTCGATCGCTCATCTTCGTCCTTCGTTCGACTCGTACAACGTCCATCGACCAGCTTTTGCGCTGTCAACGAATGATCGGACGTAGGTCTAGGTTAAAAAACTTAGAATATTAGGGCCAATGTTGCCTGATTTGGATCCCCTTAGTTAACGATTCTCAAGATAGATAGAATGCAATCTACGTGGCACCACGTGAGGGCACGCGGTTCTAAAGCAGCATCTGACAAAACCGGGAAAGATTAGCGGGCTCTTCATCGCGTGGGGATAGCGTGCGGCGCTAGTGGACGACTTGTCGATCCCGCAGAAATGATATCATGCAACGATTACAAACCACGATCTTTACCGGCCTTTCGATCTTGCTCGCGGTAGCGAATCCGCCTCATGCTCGGGCCAATGAGGTCGGCGTCAGCTCCGACACCATTCTGTTCGGTCAGGCTGCCGCGCTCGACGGTCCCTCGTCGGCGCTCGGTCAGGGTATGCGGCAAGGTATTCTCGCCGCCTTCGCCGAGATCAATGCGAAGGGTGGCGTACACGGCCGCAAACTTGTGCTGATAAGCCGCGACGATGGTTACGATCCCGATCGCTCGGTCGTTCAGACCGTCAAGTTGATCGAGGAGGACAGGGTTTTTGCGTTGATTGGCGCCGTTGGTACGCCAACAACGACCGTGACCGTTCCGATTGCAAAAGCTAAGAATGTGCCATTCATCGGTCCGTTCACCGGGGCTGGATTCCTCCGTGCGCCGGACCTCCACAACGTTGTCAATATTCGCGCCAGTTATGGCGCCGAGGCCGAGGCGTGGATTAAGCACCTGACCGAGGACCTTCATGTCAGGAACATTGCGATCTTCTATCAGGATGATTCTTACGGCCGCGATGGTCTGGCCGGCGTCAAGCTTGCGCTGGAACAACGTAGCATGGAATTGACGGCCGAAGGGACCTTCGAGCGCAATACCAAATCAGTTGGTTCAGCACTGCGCACGCTCAGGCGCGCCGAACCGGAAGCGGTGGTCATGGTCGGCACATACGGGCCGTGCGCCGAATTCATCAAGCTTGCGCACAAGAGCGGCTTTTATCCCATCTTCGTCAATATCTCCTTCGTCGGCGCCAACGCGCTGGCGAACGAGCTCGGCCCCGAGGGGCAGGGAGTCATTGTCTCGCAGGTTGTGCCCTTTCCATGGGATGCATCGGTGAAGGTCGTCGCCGATTACCAGGCCGCCGAAAAGGCCCTCGATCCAAACATGAAGCCGGAATTTGTATCTCTGGAGGGCTATCTTTCGGGACGCCTTGTCGCCTCTGCGCTGGAGGAGACCGGACCGAACCCGACACGCGCGGACCTGCTCAGGGTTATCAATGACGTCGGAAGATTCGACATCAGTGGAACGATCATGACCTTCGGGCCCAAGATTCATGACGCGCCTAGCAAGGTCTTTCTCACGGTGATTCAGAGCGATGGAACTTTTAAGGCGGTAGAGAAGCTTTGAGGCTTGCTAAGCTTATCACCGGCATGGCCTTGGGATGGATCGGCTCGATCGGCGAGGTTCTCAGAAAAGCCATATACGAAATGCGGACCGGACCGCTTCGATTTGGTGCCCCGACCGCCCTTGAATTCGGTCCAGATGCCAGCGAAGGCGGTGACACCGACATAGCGGTTCACCTATTTGACCGGGCTTCCGTTTGAAGGCTTGGAATACAGGGGCACGTTGCCAATCTTGTGTCCTTTGTCGTTGATTATGGCAATGCGGCGCTCAGGATCATCGTTGGGCTTATCGAGCGATATGCCTACGGCAAGTACCGTCGCCCTGATGACTGCGGCAATATCGTCGTCGCAAACAAAGCCTGTTGGATCAAAAAGCCTGTGGCCGTTTTCAACATCGAAGAAGTAGCGGGGCATTGGCAACCTCCAGTTTGCCAAGTTCCTCCCTACAGCATTGTTCCGAAAATCGAGGTCGCCTCAATGATTAGCGAAGGATTTGTTTCAATTCGGAACGAATGCGGACGCGCGGTATTGGGTCACATGGTGCGAATTGGCAGCAGGACGTGGTCAGCAGCGCAGGTTGCACACTTGACGGCGCTAATTGATGCGGGAACATCGGCCGCGCGCGCCGCTATCGTGTTGAAACGTTCGATAATTGTCGTACGGGCCAAAGCGCGTAGCCTGGGCAAGCCTTTCAGGTAGCCACTATTAAAGCGAGCAATAGCGTGCAGAAGTTTTTCTTCGATATGAAGGAAGGCGTCCCGCGAAGAGATTCATATCCCAGCGCCAGACACAGCAGCTTTTAGCGGAGCAGCGGCGGCGGCCTTTTTCATCAGATTCAGGCGGCGGCAGAGCCGTAGGGTAAGCCGTTCAGAAGGGTGGCGATGTCTGCCGCAGGAACGGCCTTGCTAAACAGATAGCCCTGTCCCTCGGAACATCCGTTGACCTTGAGATATGTCAACTGCCCGGCGTCTTCGACGCCCTCGGCGGTAGTCGTTAGGCCAAATCCTTTTGCGAGGCCAAGGATCGCGCGGACGATCACCTGCCCGTCTTCGCTCTTGTCGAGGTTTGACACAAAGCTGTGATCGATCTTGATCTTGTCTAGGTGAAAGGAAAGCAGCTGGCTCAACGTGGCGTAACCCGTTCCGAAGTCATCGAGCGCGATGCGCACGCCAGCCTGACGAAGTTCATCGACCACGGTTGCGCAACCCCGATATTCTCAACAAGTGCGCTCTCGGTGATTTCGATCTCCAAGCGCCGCGGGCTGAATCCGGTTTTCCCAAGGATCGACAGAAGTCGAAGTCCGAGCGTCGGATCGCGCAACTGAACCGGCGAGACATTGAAGGCGAGCGTCAGGGTTGCCGGCCATGCGTTGGCATCAAGACAGGCTCGGCGGAAAAGTTGATCCCCGAGGACATTTATAAGACCAGTTTCTTCGGCTATCGGAATAAACACGTCGGGCGGAATGAAACCTAAATCGCCGTTTTGCCAACGCGCCAGCGCTTCAAACCCGATGATGCGATTACCCTCAAGAGACACCAAAGGCTGATAATATGGGACAATGCTGTTGGACGTTATCGCGCTTCGGAGGTCGCGCTCGATCCGAATGCGCCGCTCGACATGCGTGTCCATCTCCGACTCGAAAAAACGAACCGATGATCGTCCGGCCGCCTTGGCGCGATAGAGTGCCCGGTCTGCGCGCCTGACTAGTTGGTCAGCGTGAACGCCATCATTCGGAGCTATGGCGATGCCAATTCCGACACCGAACTCCACAGTCACATGCTCGATCACGAGCGGCTCGGCGACGGCTGCCGCGATACGCCGCGCCAGATTTGTGGGATCATCGAGGGAGTCGATTTTGGGCATGATGATCGTAAACTCATCCCCTCCGACTCTTGCGAAAAATGCGTCCGCACGAACGATAGCTGAGACGCGTTGAGCGAATTCGCTCAGCGCTTTATCTCCCACCGCGTGGCCGTGCATGTCGTTGACCGCCTTGAAACCATCGAGATCGAGCATGAGAACAGCGACCTGACGCGTGGCGCTGGCGGTGCTGAGAACTTCCTCGAGCTGTTCCTCGGAGAACCGACGGTTGGGCAACCCGGTCAATGGGTCGTGCCGGGCCAGATTGTGTGCGTCCAGTTCCGCGAGCGTGCGCGCCTTGATTTCGCGGGAGACGTCTCGATAACGACGAAAACCGTAAGCCGTCATTGCGACACCGAGGACGAATATCACGAAGATGACGTCGTCGACTTTATGGTCCGCGTGGTCTATTCCGAACTGAAACAGGGCTAAGGCAAGGTCGTAGACGGTCCCCATAACGAATGCGAAAACCGCGATGCTCAGGATCACGATGGCGTCTCTTTTGTCACGCCGTCGCCAGTCGCTCCAATCTGCGGAGAACGCGTGCAACCATCGAGCTGGCAATTTCATAGGGTATCGAACCTTCGCTGACGGCCGGATGTTCCGGTGAGGTCCAGCTGATGACCAAGGAGGTTAATTAAGCCGCCGAATGTTGCGCGCTGATTGTCGGAGCTTCACGAATAGTATTCCCCAGCGGGTCATCGCGGAACCGTTTCGCGTGGTGCAGCTTGGTCTATATGCACACGTTCGAGACATCTGATCGAAAACTCGCGCGGCGCTATCGGTATCATCAACATCGCCGCCAAAAAGCAACCTTGATCGTAAAGGGATCGCTCGTCGCGGGATTGGTTCATTCGGTCATGGAAGTTGAGTCGAGCACCCCGACGCGCTGGATTATCAAGGTTGTTGCCAATCCGCACCGAGCAGCCGGACTGATCACCCCGTTAGGCCTCGGCCCGAGCGGTGCTGTCCTTGTTCGGAAACTCGCTCTGGCAAATTGGGATGGTGGTCAAAATTGACCGGCCGGGCATGGCTATCTGTGATCAACTGGAAATGGATGCTGCTTAGGCGCGAGCAGCATTCCCACACACGGCCCCGGTGCTCGCCAGCCCCGGCGCTGGGGCCGGTCTGCCCTAGTGCGGGCGAGAAGTTCCCCACTGGAGAAACGCCCGAAGCTTCTCGCAATCGATGAGGTGCATCCTTGGCAAGCCAACGATTCAGGCGATGGTCTCCCGGAGACGACGCGCGGCTTTTAATGATGGGGGCCGCCGAAATTCATCCAAGGGAGATAGGAAGGGCGCTCGGTCGGACCGAGGTCGCGATTGATCTTCGCCGCGCCGCGCTCGCCAAAAGGCAGCCCGGAAACATCAGTAATTTTTATGAGTCCATAAAATACTAATGGGGCTACCAGTTTGTTCTTCGGCCGGAACGAATACCACTTGCTAAGCATCGGGTCGCCAAGTCGGGCCACCTGCTGGATCAGTGACCTCGGCTTCGTCAGCGTGAAGTGAAGCCGGGCCTCACAGAACGGGTCAGCACCACGGACGGTAATATTCCGGAATCCACATTGCTGTGGAAAACTTTAATCTAACTGTTGCCGGGGCTAGTTTTATTTCATCAGAA
>NZ_JYMU01000030.1:0-56268 GCF_000938235.1 Bradyrhizobium sp. LTSPM299 | reverse complement strand
TGGTCGGCACGCTCTACAGTTTCTGGAACGGTGTCACCGTCGCCGCCGTCACTAGCGGCGTGCTTTGCTTTCTCCTGATCGCTAAGCACTACTTCCCTCAGGTCCAACTGACCAAGGTCAACGACCTGACGTCGCGCGTCGACCGGCGTTGGCCGCCACAGCGGCAACTGCATCCATGCTTCATGCTCGATAGTTACTTCGCCGCCTAGGGCGGCGATCACAACATATCCGGGCGCCCCAAATCGCGGGAACACTGCAGCGCGGCCGTTGTAAGTGCGTACCGCGTCCAATTTATCCATTGGGGCTTCCGCCAAATCTTCGTAAACCGATGTTGATTACGCCGCGCGTGCCCAGGGATCGATCGCCGCCAACTGCCTCTCCAACATAGAGATCGTTCGTGTGAGATTGTCGCGACGCGATCTCAAATGCTCCGTTAGCGTCGAGCAGAAAGCGCCGACCTCATCGAGGTTTGAGGATAATTGCTCCTCTTCCGCGATATCAGAACTTATGAGTTGAACTCTCCAGTTGAGGTCTGCAAGTAGCGCCTGTAGCTGCACTGACCCGGTAATTTCAGAGTGGAACGCTTGGCTCATAACGGTTGCCTCAGGCTGAAACAGACCCGGTCCGGGTCGATGGGCTTGAGGGGCCATGCAAGAGCAGCGCCAAACGGCGATCGTTCCGATCGCAGCCGCTCCTCGGTTCCAGAATTAACCGCCAAGCGCAGTATCAAGCTTAATTAGCGACTTCAGTTGCATGTCGCGCTTCGACAACTACGGTTGCCTGCATCGGACAATTGTCCCCCTGTCTGGGTCCACCATGGCGAAGTCGTCGCGCCAACATACTCGGCGCGGCGGCTTCGTTGGCCAAATGGACGATGAAAAATGCGCAACATCTTGTCGAGGTCACTCGCGACAGTGACGTGGATCGCCCTCCTCTCGCTGGCGGTCGGGAGCTCGGCGCGCGGTACGTACTGGAAGGCAGCGTCCGCAAGGCTCGCGAGCGTGTGCGGGTCAGCGCTCAGCTCGTTGAGGCAGAGACCGGTACTCACCTGTGGGTGGAGCGTTACGACCGCGAGCTCGAAGACATCTTCAAGTTATAGGACGAAATCACGCTGAGCGTGGTCGGAGCGATCGAACCGAACTTGCGCGAGGCGGAAATCGAGCGCGTCAAACGCAAACGGCCAGACAGCCTCGACGCCTATGACCTCGTTCTGCGCGCGATTCCGCATGTCTACCCCGCGACGCCCGAGGAGGCCGTCCAGGGCATCCCGCTATTGGAGAGGGCGCTCGCGTTGCAGGCCGACTTCGCCGGCGCCCACGGTTTGCTCGCGTGGTGCCATAAAACTCTGTTCGTGCGCGCCGGGCACAGCGAAGTAGATCGCGTGGCGGCCATTCGCCATGCCCGTGCAGCCCTTGCTCATGGTCGCGACGATGCGACGGCGCTGGGGCTCGGCGGGTTCGTCGTCGCAATGGTGGAGCACGATCGAGCCACCGCCTTCCAGGCGTTCGAACAGGCCCTTGCACTCAGCCCTTCTTCCGCTTTGACACTCATGGCGGGTGCCGTTGCGTTGGCCTATGGCGGCGAGGCCAAGCGCGCCATTGATTATGGCGAGCGCGCGCTTCGACTGAGCCCCGCTCAAGACCGCGCGAACTACTACTCGCATCACGCCCTCTCCATCGCCTTTTTCCTGACTGGACGATATGAGGTGGCAGCAAACGCCGCCCGTCGTGCCATCCAATCCGGTCCTAACTTCAGCGTCTCGCACTGCTTTCTGGCGGCGCCGCTGGCCAAACTTGGGCGATTGGAGGAAGCAAGCGCGGCCGCGTCGCGCGTCCTTGCGTTGCAGCCCTCATTCAGCTCGGCGGGCTTCTGCGCGGCCCTTGCGCTCCCGGCTGCGTTGGCCGATCCGTTGCAAGAAGCTTGGCGTGGGGCCGGCCTGCCGATGTAGAGGGCTTTCGTGCGAATGTAACCAATTGGGGTCAGGACCCATAAACAGAACGAAAACCCGTTCGACAAGAACGCGTGGCGCCCACGGATGAGAGTGCGAGCGCCGCCGATTTCCTCGCTGGGCCAAGCCACTGCCCTCTCGTGAGCAAACAGCGTTTCCTAGTAGCCCGGCGATGCGCTGCTTTTCGTGTCGCGCCGGCGAGTAGGACAACTCCGTGAGAATGATTTTTCCACGTACGTTCTTGCCTTCGTAGTCAGCAAAATCCCCTGATCCGACATAAACCAATTCACCTGCCAAGCCTTCGGGCATCGTCGCCACGCTGTGACCGAGCGTATTGGCTTGAATGGCGATCTGGACGGGCGCCTCGACCCGAAACTCTGCGTGCTCCGGAAAGCTGACGATTGCGGGGAGCTCCAGCATCTCTGTGCAAGAGACCCCTGCCGAAATGAGCGAGTCGCGGCTGTACTCCGCCATGCGCTTGCCGTTGGCCGAGCCGGCCGCACGATGGGGGATCTGCCAGCAAATGTGCTCGACATGCCTCCGAACGCGCTCGCCTGACATTTCGTCCAGGACATCCTCACGAGACATGACGTTTGAACTCACTACCAGTTCGTTTGACCAACATACTGAATGATTGTATGACAGGATGTCAATATGATGATCGCAGGAGAAATCCGATCGTCGCCACGGCGGCAGACGACGGCGAGGCTGCGGGTGCAACGCGGCGACTTCGAAAACGACGCCCTCCGTCCGCGTGTCGTGATGGAGGTGATACATGATCGGTAATCGCGGAACGACAGCAACCGACGCGCGGTCTTTCTCCAGCGGCGCGAGTGAGCAACCAAATGCGAGAGGGGATGCGCTCCGCGTCCTCGCCCCGCAGACATTGGTGCGAGACGAAGCATTTGATCGGCTGCGCGATGCGATTATTACCGGTCATTTCCCACCCGGCGCACGTCTCGTCGAACGCGAATTGTGCGAAGCGATGGGGGTCAGCCGAACCTCGATCCGTGAAGTACTGAGGCGGCTTGAGGCCGAGAAGCTGGTGCGCGTCGAGCCGCGTCGTGGTCCAGAGGTCGTGCGCTTAAGCCGGAAGCAAGTTGCCGAGATCTACGAGATCCGAGCGACATTGGAAGCAATGGTAGTACGCCGCTTCACCGAGATGGCGAGTGACGAGGATATCGCTCAGCTCCGCGCCATTTTCGAAGAGATCATGAGGGCCGACGAAAATGAGAACGTCTACGATCTGGTCGGCCTCATGAAGAGGTTCATCGAGCACATGATGCGTGTGGTTGATCACGAACTCATTAGCGATATCCATCAGCAGCTGATTGCGCGAATCAGCGTCCTGCGCGTGCTCTCGATGTCCATGCCCGGTCGTATCCAGAGCAGCATGGGCGAGCTTCGCGACGTCATTGAGGCTATCGAGCGGCGTGACGCCGACGCCGCCGCCGAGAGTCTCACTTTTTATGTTCGCAATGCGGCCGATGCAGCACTTGCTCGCTTTGACGCCACCCAGGCTGAATCTTAGGTTCGACCTTCGCGAATGTGACGTTCAATCGAGGCCTTCGCAATTCAGCTCGCGCAGCGTCTTGTCGAACCCAAGACGAATCGTGGGTGCCCGCCTTTATGTTCGCGATCTGCCTTTGCTCGGCCGCGACAGGGCCGAAGGACTTCGACAGCTCGACCACCTTCAGCAGCGGACCTCCGGCAGTGACGAAGAGCTGGGCGGCCTGCGTTTTCATCCGACCTTGGTCCATACGTTTCCGGCTTTCGAAGACGCTATCGCGGCTTCGATGAAGCGCATGCCGGCCAGGCCGTCACGCACGGTCGGATAGATCGTTCCGGCATCGGGTGAAGCGCCGGTCCGCGCGGCGCGGATTGCCCGCGCAGCTTCGGCATAGATCGTGGCAAAACCCTCAAGATAACCCTCAGGGTGTCCACTCGGTACGCGGGAGACTCGGGCGGCTTCCGGCAGCGCCCCAGCGCCGGCGCGAGTGAGCAACTGCTTCGGCTGGCCGAAGCGGGTGAACCATAGATAATTTGGGTCGGCTTGGGTCCATTCGAGCCCACACTTGGTGCCGTAGATGCGCAGCTTGAGGCCATTTTCGTTGCCGACCGCCACCTGGCTCGCCCACAGCATACCACGCGCGCCGCCTTTATAACGCAACAGTATCTGGACGTCGTCGTCGAGCAGTCGGCCAGGCACGAAGGTGGTGAGCTGCGCCAGGAGTGCATCTGTCTCCAGTCCGGTGACGAAAGCAGCGAGATTGTAGGCGTGCGTTCCGATATCGCCGATGGCGCCGCCAGCCCCAGACCGCTTTGGATCGGTGCGCCACTCGGCTTGCTTGCTCCCCGAAAGCTCAGCGCGCTCGGTAAGCCAGTCCTGCGGATATTCTGCCTGTACGACGCGGATGTCGCCCAACTCGCCTTGCGCGATCATGGCACGTGCCTGCCGCATCATCGGATAGCCGGTGTAGTTGTGGGTGAGGACGAAGACCTTACCGCTCTTTTCCACGAGATCGACCAGCCCCTGTGCCTCCGCCACGGTGGTCGTCATCGGCTTATCGCAGATCACGTGGATGCCGGCCTCGAGGAAAGCGTGCGCGACCGGCGCGTGCATATGGTTCGGCGTCACGATCGACACCGCCTCGATCCCATCAGGGCGCCCGGCCTCGACCCTCGCCATCTCCTCGAACGATCCGTAGGATCTTTCGGCCGCAATGCCGAGTTCCACGGCCGACGCCTTGGCCCGGGCAGGTTCTGAAGAGAGCGCGCCCGCGACCAGTTCGAACTGCCCGTCGATACGCGCCGCTATGCGATGAACGGCACCGATGAATGCGCCCTGACCGCCGCCCACCATGCCAAGCCGGATGCGGCCGCCTGTGCTGTCGTACCCGCTTGCTTCGATCGCCATCCGAACCTCCTAAGCCAAGCCGAGCATCCTGCGGTTCGCAATATCGTCGGTGCCTGCCCCGGCAAAATCGTCGAAGGCGCGCTCGGTAACGCGGATGATGTGACGCTTGATGAATTCCGCACCTTCGCGCGCGCCGTCCTCCGGGTGCTTGAGCGCGCATTCCCACTCCAGAACCGCCCAGCTGTCGAAATCACAGGATGTAAGCTTGGAGAAGATGCCGCCGAAATCGACCTGTCCGTCGCCCAACGAGCGGAACCGCCCTGCCCGGTTCGCCCAGCTCTGGAAGCCGCCATAAAGGCCCTGCCGGCCCGTCGGATTGAATTCGGCGTCCTTCACGTGGAAGGCCTTTATACGCTCGCGATAGATGTCGATGTAATCGAGATAGTCGAGCTGTTGCAGCAGGAGGTGCGACGGATCGTAGAGCAGGTTCGCCCGCGCGTGGCTCTTCACCCGTTCGAGAAACATCTCATAGCTGACGCCGTCATGCAGGTCTTCGCCGGGATGAATCTCGTAGCAGACGTCGACGTCGTTCTCGTCGGCATAGTCGAGGAGCGGAGTCCAACGTCTTGCCAGCTCATCGAATGCTGCTTCCACGAGGCCGGCCGGACGCTGCGGCCACGGGTAGACATAGGGCCATGCCAGTGCGCCCGAGAAGGTGGCATGTGCCTTTAAGTCGAGATGTTTCGATGCTCTAAGCGCGCGTTTCACCTGGTCGACCGCCCATTCGGTGCGCGCCGACGGATTGCCGCGCACTTCAGGCGCCGCAAAGCCATCGAAGGCAATATCATAGGCAGGGTGGACCGCGACGAGTTGCCCCTGCAGATGAGTGGAGAGCTCGGTGATCTCCAGTCCGTGCCGTGCGGCAACCCCGTTGATTTCGTCGCAATAGGTCTTTGAATCGGACGCCTTCTTCAAATCGAACAGTCGCGCGTCCCAGGTCGGAATCTGCACACCTTTGTAGCCGAGCGACGATGCCCATTCGCAGATCGCGTCAAACGAGTTGAACGGAGCTGTATCCCCGGCGAACTGCGCCAGGAAAATGGCTGGGCCTTTTATCGACTTCATGAGCTTTCTTCCCTGATCCGGCTTCTTGCCAACACGATACACCCAACTGCGGCAGCGGCGGCATCCACACGCAATGAAACCCGGCGTTCCAACATTCCATCCAGGACAAGGGACGGTCCGGGGATGACCCGGACCGCCAAGGACTCGCCCGGCAGAAAATCTCCTTACTTCAGGAGCTGGTCGACATTGGCCTTGGTGACGAGATCGAGACCCGTGTAGATGATCTCAGGCACCTTCTCCCCCTTCTTGATCGCCAGTAGAACATCCATGGCCTTTTCGCCCATCTCGAACGGCCGCTGGCCGGTCAGAGCGTTGGAATAGCCGTCGCGCAATAGCTCGAGCTGCATCTTGAGCGTATCGGCCACGACCAAGGTGAACTTGCCAGCGTCGATATCCTTCTTGTTCTTGTTGACGAACGCCTTGTAACCCTCCGGCGCGAACATCGGCCAGCCGCCGATCGGCACGATCGCGGCAAGGTCCGGCGTCGCGGTGCGCAGGTCGGACATCTGCTGAACGGCGAGCGCGGAGTCGTCATTGCAGAATGTCGGCGAGCCGGAAACCTCGGCCCATTTCGACCCCTTGAGCGCTTCGCGGACGCCATCGACGCGCTCGGCGAGGTTCTTGGCACCCGGGCCGCCCGAGATCATGGCGTACTTGCCGCCCTCGGGCCGAAGCTGCAGCAACTGCTTGCCGAGCGCGAGGCCAAAATCCTTGTTGTTGGTGCCGATATACGCGATGCGCTTGGAGCCCGGCGCATCCGCATCGAAGGTCACGACCGGGATGCCCGCCGCACTTGCCGCCTCGATCGACTTGGTCATGGCCGCGACGTCGGCAACGGAGATCGCGAGACCGTCCACCTTCTGCGTGACGAAGTCCTGGATAATCTGCGCCTGGGTTGCCGGCTCATGCTCGATTGGCCCCTTGTATATGCACTCGACATTGCCGAGTTCCTTGGCGTGCTTCAAGCAGCCGTCTCGTGCTACATCGAAAAAGGGGTTGTTCATCGCCTTGGGCACGATGACGAAACGGTACTTCGTTTCGGCAATAGCCGGGCTCGCCATCATTGCGGCAATCACGGTAGCAAGAAGAATTTTCTTCATTGATCGCTCCTCCACACATTGTTGCCTATCCTGAAGATCGTCGGTGCCGGGAGACGGATAGACGACGCCGTTGTTGGCGCCTCCCGATCAGTCCCCCTCACGTCATGCGCGAGCGTATTCGGTCGATCAGCACGGCCAGGATGATGATCACGCCCACCAATGTTTGCTGCCAATAGGAATTGACCTGCGCGAGCACGAGGCCATTGCGGATCACCTCGAGCAGGACGCAGCCGATAATGGCGCCGAACGGACCGCCAATCCCGCCTGCCAGGTTGGCGCCGCCGATCACCGCCGCGGCGATCACGTTGAGCTCATAGGAAGTCGCCATGTTCGCGGGCGCCGAACCCAACCAGCCGGAGACAATGATCCCCTGCAGTCCTGCGGCGAGCGCGGCGATCACATAGACCTCGATCTTTACGCGCACGACCGAAATGCCGGTCAATTCGACGGCCTTCTCATTGCCGCCGAGAGCAAAGACGTGCCGACCGAACCTGGTGTGGTGCAAGACGACGGCCATCACCGCCGCGAGGATCACAAGATAGACGAAAGGCGCGGGCATTCCGAACAGGTCGCCCGACGTCAGCGCGTAGAAATAGTCGGCGTCGGGGCCGCTCGGGAAGCTGCCCCGGCCGTTTGATACGACATAGCCGAGACCGCGCACGATCGAGAGCATGCCGAGCGTGGTGACAAAGGGCGACAGCCCAAGCACCGCGATGCAGAAGCCATTGACGAGCCCGACGAGAAGCGCGGTTCCAAGCCCGGCAAGCATCGAGACGAGCAGGATCAGGCCCGGAAAGTTGGCGGCCACGGTCTTGCCGTCCGAGGCCACATGCACGAACAGCGAGGCGCCCGGCATACCCGGCGTCGAGAGACTCGAGATGACCATCGAGGTGATCATGGCCGAAAAGCACATCATCGAGCCGACCGAGAGATCGATGCCGCCCGTGATGATCACGAAGGTGGCGCCGAGGGTGGCGATGGCGATGAACGAGAAATTCTTCGCCACGTTCTGCATGTTGCCTTCGGTGAAGAAGTAGGGGCTCGCGAAGTGCATCACGACGAGCAGCACCAGCAGCGCGAGCGTGACGTAGGCGGTCTGCGAGGTGAAGAAGCCGCGCTGCCACCACCTGGCATGGCCGACATTGGCAAAGGAGACCGGGGATTCCATTGGCAGGGACATTACGCGGCCTCCTTCGCGCCAGTGATAAGGGCGGTCACTTCCTCAGGGCTCGTGTCCTGCACCGGTTTGTCTGCCCTCTTCTCGCCGCGCCGCATGACGACGACGCGATCGCAGACGGCGAAGACGTCAGGCATGCGATGAGAAATCAACATAACGGCAACGCCCTGCTCCTTGAGGCGATGGATCAGGCTCAGCACCTGTTCGACCTGCCGGACCGAGATCGCCGCAGTCGGCTCGTCCATCATGACGAGCTTGGCGTTTGACAGTCGCGTCCGCGCGATGGCGACCGCCTGGCGCTGGCCACCCGACATTTGCTTGACGAGATGGTGCGGCCTCGTCTCGGAGCGCAATTCACCGAAGAGCTCCAGCGCGCGTGCCGCCATCGCCTTGTGGTCAAGGAAGGAGAACGGACCGAATTTCCACGTGAGCTCGCGTCCGAGGAAAACGTTTGCCGCAGCCGTCAGATTGTCGGCGAGCGCGAGGTCCTGGTAGACGACCTCGATCCCTACCTCGCGCGCATCGAGCGGACGGTGGAAATGAACCTTCTTGTCTTCGAAGCGGATCTCTCCGTGGTTTGCCGGAAAATTGCCGGCGATGATCTTCACCAGCGTCGATTTGCCGGCGCCGTTGTCACCCATCAGGCCGACCACTTCTCCCGGGAAAATCTTCATGTCGACGCCATGCAGCGCCCGGATCGCGCCGAAATCCTTGCCGACACCTGTCAATTCCAGGATGGGTTGCCCGGCCGTATCCGCGGTCACCATGGCGATTCCCCTCTAAAATGCTGCTGCGTCAAATCGCATTCGCTCCGATCAGACATACCGGTTGACCAGGGATTCCAGATATTCCTGACGTCCCGAGCGCGGCTGCGGATCCAGTCCGCCGGCAAGCGCCCGGTCGGCAAGCGCGGCGAGCGAGCGCTGCCCAGCGAGGATCGCGCGCCCCTCGTCGCCCACCCATCCAGCATAGCGTTCGGCGATCGGAGCCGTCAGCGCGTCGGCTTCCAGCATGTCGGCGGCGGCAAGCAGCGCACGGGCACAGGCATCCATCGAGCCGACATGGGCATGGATCAAGTCATCGGGTTCGATCGACTGGCGCCTGATCTTGGCGTCGAAGTTGAGACCGCCAGTGGTGAAGCCACCGCGCTTCAGCATCTCGTGAAACACCAGGGCCAGTTCTGGCACATTCATCGCGAACTGGTCGGTGTCCCAGCCAAGCAGATCGTCGCCGCGGTTGATATCGAGCGAGCCGAAGATACCAAGTGCCTCGGCAAGCGCGACCTCATGCTGGAACGAATGGCCGGCGAGGATGGCGTGGTTCTGCTCGATGTTGAGCTTGACGTCCTTGAGGAGGTCGTAGCGTTCAAGGAAGCCGTAGCAGGTGGCGACATCGAAATCGTATTGGTGCTTGGTCGGCTCTTTCGGTTTCGGCTCGATCAGGATCGGCCCCTTGAAACCAATTTTATGCTTGTGCTCGACCACAAGCGAAACGAAACGGCCGAGCTGGTCGAGCTCGCGCCCGATGTCGGTGTTGAGCAGCGTCTCGTAGCCCTCGCGCCCGCCCCAGAGCACGTAATTCTGGCCGCCAAGCCGATGCGTCACCTCGAGCGCCGCCCGAACCTGCCCTGCCGCGTAGACGAACACCTCTGGATCCGGATTGGTCGCCGCCCCCGCCAGGTAGCGGCGGTGCGAGAATAAATTGGCCGTTCCCCAGAGCAGGCGCACTTTGGCGGCCGACATCTTCTGTTCGAACAGATCGGCAATGACGTTGAGGTTCTTGACCGACTCGGCAAGCGACCGGCCTTCCGGCGCAACGTCCGCGTCGTGGAATGTGAAGAATGGCATATCGAGCAGGCGGAACAGCTCGAATGCGACATCGGCCTTGGTGCGGGCAAGCGCCATCGGATCATCGCCATGGTGCCAGGGCCTGAGAAAAGTCTCGCCGCCGAACGGATCGCTCCCGATCCAGCCGAAGGAATGCCAGTAGCAGACCGCGAAGCGCAAATGATCTTCGAGCCGCCGGCCACGGACGATGCGGTCCTTGTCGTACCAGCGGAAGGCAAGCGGTTTGTCCGGCTTAGGACCACCATACGCGACCGGCTCGATGGTTGCAAAAAAGTTCGTTGATGCGTTCACGCGGACAGCTCCTTGAGCGCGGGATAAAGTTTTCGCCACTGCCGATAGGCTTCATCGTAGGCGGCCGTCGTCGAAGCGCGCGGCACGAAGCTCGCGAGCCGTCTCGGACGGGTGCATACTTTCGCTGGCTCTTCTCGGGTGGCAGCCAGCCAGCCGAGCCGCGCGGCTCCCAGCGCCGCACCGACCTCGCCCTCCTCGACGCGGTGGACCGGAATGCCGAGCACGTCGGCGATGATCTGCACCCACAACGCCGAGCGTGATCCGCCGCCCACGAGATCGACCTCCGCGATCGCGGGACTGGAGCCGCCCATCGCAGCGAGATTATCGCGCACGGCGAAGGCCACACCTTCGAGCACCGCCTGAACGATATCACCACGCCCGGTCGCGCTGCGCAGACCGACGAAGGCGCCGGCAGCAGTGGCATCATTGTGCGGCGTGCGCTCGCCGTCGAGATATGGCAGGAATTGTACCGGGCTCGGCCGTTCGACGGCCTTGCCGAGAGGAGCGAGCAATTCGGGTTCAGGCGTCGCCAGAATGCGAGCAAGCCAGCCAAGCGAGGCGGCGGCCGACAACATCACGCCCATCTGGTGCCAAAGGCCGGGAAGCGCGTGGCAGAAGGCGTGGACCGCCGAGCGAGGCGCCGGCGCAAACCGCTCTGTGACGCGGAACAGCACACCCGAAGTCCCGAGCGACAGGAAGGCATCGCCAGGCGCAATGGCGCCGAGTCCGATCGCGCTGGCTGCGTTATCGCCGGCGCCACCGGCGACCACCACGCCGGGGGCCATGCCCCAACGCCGCGCGAAGTCGGCAGATAGAACTGCACTTGGCTGGCTGCCTTCGACCAGCCGCGGCATGTGGTGGAGACCGAGCCCCGTCGCTTCCAGGATCGTCTCGGACCAGCAGCGCCGACCGACGTCGAGCCAGAGCGTTCCGGCCGCATCCGACATCTCCTCGACCATCTCGCCGGTCAAGCGGTAGCGGACATAGGCCTTGGGCAGAAGAATGTGAGCTACCCTCGCGAAGACATCCGGTTCGTGCCGGGCCACCCACATGAGCTTGGGAGCAGTGAAGCCCGCCATCGCCAGATTCCCGGCGATCGCGTGCAGCGACGGGCACCGCCGTTCGAGTTCGGCGCACTCGGCATGAGAGCGGCCGTCATTCCAGAGAATGGCTGGGCGCAGCGGCCGGCCGTCGGCACCGAGCAGCGTGGCGCCATGCATCTGGCCGGCAAGGCCAATGCCGCGAACCTGCGCCGTTTCGCGCGGGTGCGTGGCAGCGAGATGGTCGATCGCATCGATCGCCGCGTCGACCCAGGCATCCGGATCCTGCTCGGACCAGAGCGGCGCAGGATGCGACAGCGCAAGCTCGCGCGAAGCCGCAGCGGCGATCGCGCCTGCGTCGTTCACGAGCACGGCCTTCACACTGGACGTGCCGATGTCCATCCCCAGATACACGAGCCTTCCTCCCTTTCGGCTCTCACACGGCGTGCGAACTGCGTCGCCTTTCCCGCAAAGTGCCGGCTTTTGAACTCGGTCTGCCGCTTGGAAACGCCCTATGGTGGCGGGCCCTACGGCAGATTGTCCCTCATCACGATGTCGATCCGGATATTCTCCTGTTCAGTCAAGATCGCTTCGCCTCGCGCGAGCGCGAGCAGCACGCGAATGGCGGCCCGCGCCTCATGCCCGGGGTTCTGCGAGATGGCCGCATCGATCACACCTTGCAGGAGCAGCTTGCGCGTCACGACAGTCACGTCGTGCCCGACGAAAACCACCTGCTTCGCACGCCCGGAGTCGATCAGCGCCTTGGCAACGCCCGGCGTTCCGGCGCCGACATTATAGAGACCAGCAATGTCAGGATGATCGCCAAGCAACCTCATCATGAGGTGTTCTGAGCGCTCATCCGCGTCCTGCCCCTCAAGAACGGGCAACACATCCAGTTGCGGAAACTCGGAGGCCATCACCTGACTGAAACCGAAGATACGCTCGGCATGGTCCCGCAAGCCTTGCGAACCGGCGACGATAGCGACCTTCCCCCGACGAGGACCGACCAGCCGCCCGACCAGCGTGCCGGCGGTGCGCCCGGCGGCGATGTTGTCGATACCAACATAGTGATGGCGGCGCGAAGACGGCACGTCGGACACCAGCGTCACGACATTGGTGCCGGCATCGACAAGATCGTTGATGGCAGCGCGGACGCTCGGATGATCGAGCGCCACGACCGCCACACCATCGAAGTCGCCGGCGAGGGATTCAAGGGTAGCCGCAAGAACGGCAGGATTGAACACGTCGGTCGCGACCATCTCGACTGCAAGGCGTCGGGCCGAAAGCCAGGTCGACATCTCACCGAGATAGGACTGGATCTGCTGCATGAACAGATTCGGCCCCGACGGCATCACAAAGGCGAAGCGCCGCGCTCGCCCGCGGGCCAATTCCGCCGCAGCGACATGGGGTTGGAATGCGTTCCGCTCGATTGTCTCCTTCACGCGCCGGACGGTGTCCGGTCGCACGCCGGCGCGATTGTGGAGGACACGATCGACGGTTGCGAGGCTGACTCCAGCCTGGCGGGCAATGTCCTTGAGTGTGAACGCTATATTTGCTTCTCGCTTCTCCATCCTGTCACGCTAGCAGAGGCCCTATGAGGTACGCAACTCATTTTGAGGGTATGGCCATCGACTATCGCTTTGCGGAGCCCGCCGCCAAAGGCAGGGCACCGGCCAAATCCCACAAGCGCTCAGATTGGTAAGCGCCAAACGCCAGCCGGGAACTGCACTGAGCCATCGACGGCTAACCCCGGAGAGCAAGCGCCCGGCTAGGACGACGTAGGCCGGACTCGGTGCATCGCCGAAGATGGTGAGGATGCGCACGCGCGCATTGTCGCATAGGGCACTTCCGACATTCTTAGGCCAAAACCCACAACTCGAGCTACGGCCGAAAACTGGCGCTTCGCCTCCGAGTTTTAATGAAAACCATCGCCGGGTCCTCCGGCGCTCCTGTCTGAAGATTTGATCTGAATTCGACTTGCAGACGGATCAGCGACAGGCGCCGGTCGCATCGAGGCGAGCGCCATTGCGATAGTAGAAGCCCAAGATCACCTCCTGGCGCGCCACGCCGGCAACGCCGCATTGGCAAACTCGATCGCACGCCGCGTCTCGGCCACGCCCATTTCCGGAACGGTTCCGATCACGGCACCGGTCGAGGGATTATTGACCACGATGGTGTGGCCGCTATCGGCGACCGCCCACTCACCTTCAATCAGACAGGCGTCACTCAACAAGGTGAGGTCTTTGAGCGCAAGTTTCGAAATCATCGTGAACACAGCCAGGTTGGTGTTGTCGGGAGGAAGTGCGGGTCGATTCGCTGACGGCGAAGACACGTTAGCGCGCGCCGGCGTCTTTGAGATCAAGGAATTGTTTGATAACCTCGATCTGGTCGTCGGCGATCAGGGCCGGCGCATGACCGCAGTTCTGAACTGTGTGGACACTCAGGTTGCGATTACGGCGCATCATATCCTTGAGAACGGCCTCAGGGAGCAGATCCGAATGCTGCCCGCGTATCACTAGAATGGGGATATCGATCGCGTCCCAGTATTTCCAGAGGTCAACGCTGTAATGCCAGGGATTGCGAAAGGCGTGGGCAATATTCGGATCGCAAAGCCGCTTGAAGCAACGTTCCTCAGCACTCCACGCAACACTGTGCTTCGTCAGATGCCGCCAGTGCGCGTCCTCGAGCTGCCCGAAAGGCGCCAGAACTCGCCGGTAGTAGCTCTCGGCCCGCTCGATCGAATCGAACGACCTGGGCGCTTCGTGGAGATTTGCGCCGAGGCGCATTAATCCAGCCCAGGGTAGATAAGGTCCGATATCATTGATGACGATGCGACGGATTGGACTGCCCGGAAGTGCCGCCATAACCATGCCGATCAGTCCGCCAAGCGACGTGCCGATCCAGTCGACTTCTGCCGCGTCAAGCGTGGCCATCAACACGGTCATGTCGCTGCAGTACTGCGGCAATGCATAGTCGCTGCTGTCGCGCAGCCGTTCGCTTTGTCCCCTGCCCGGCAGATCCGGACAGATGACCCGGCGCCCCGTACCTGCGAGAACTGCGGCGAGATGGTCGAAATCACGGCCGTTTCTCGTGAGCCCATGGACGCAGAGCACCGGCCGCACGGCGGACGCTGGGCCCCAATCCGCAAACGCAATGCGATGAAAGCTGCGCCGGGTCAACCCTCGCACCGATCCGGTCCGGTCGGGAGCCATTTGCCGTCCTTCAGGCCAGTCCGCGGACGCTTTCGACGCTCCGCGTAATTCGGGGGATTTCAACTCCATCTGTCTATTCGATGACAAACCGGTGGGCATCAGCCGACGTTTCAAAAATATGCGGAGCAACGTCGCGGCGCGACAGGGCGTCCCCGAGCTTCAGGCGCATGAACGCGCTCGTGGTGTAGCGCGAGCAATGCAAGTAGCAGGCCCGCTCGACGTCGGCAGCCATTGAAAACCAATTGTCCGCCATATGGGGCGCGATATCAGACGAATCGTAATTGATGACAGCGATAAACCGGCGCCCCGCGCGATGGAAGATTTCGAGGATAGCGGCCCGGATCGCCTCGACATCGGCGTCGGTATGGACTCGATAACCGTCGAGACCGAGAAACAGCGTGTTGCGTTCCGCATCGTACGAGAGCCGGTCCGCCAACGGCCGGTTGAGAAGCCGGTCATCCAACCGCATCAGCGCCTCGTTGAAGAGCGACGCATCCATGGCTTTCGGCGAGCGGACAATGGGTCGAAAGCCCATCAGCGCGAGAATGTCCCGCTCGATATCGATGCCGGGAGCGACTTCGATCAGCTCAAGACCTTCCGGAACCAGCCTGAACACGCATCGCTCGGTCACATAAAGCACCGGCTGTTTGTTGGTTGCAGCAAGCTTCCCCGAAAACGTGATCTGATCGACTTTGCTGATGAATTTTGACGACTTTCCTTCCTTGAGGATCTTCAACTCGCCATCCACTACAGCGGCCTTAAAACCGCCGGCGGTGAACGTACCGGCGAAGACCAGCCGGCGTGCATTCTGGGAGATGTTGATAAAGCCGCCGGCCCCAGCAAGACGGCCGTTGAACAGGCTGACATTCACATCGCCGCGGCCATCGACCTGCGCCATGCCGAGGCAGGCCAGATCCAGACCGCCACCGTCGTAAAAATCGAACATCTGGTTCTGGTCGATAATCGATTCGGCGTTGATCGCCGCGCCAAAATCAAGACCTCCCTGTGGAATGCCGCCGATAATGCCGGGCTCGGCCGTCAGGGTCACGAAGTCGAACAGTTTTTCTTCTGCGGCAACCGACGCGATACCCTCGGGCATGCCGATCCCGAGATTGACCACGCCGCCCATCGGCAATTCCAGCGCGCAGCGGCGTGCAATGATCTTGCGGCAATCCAACGGTATCGGGACGTTGCGATCGGCGGGCGCGCGCAATTCGCCCGAGAAAGCGCCGTTGTAGCCGGTGGCATAGGTCTGCACATGGTTTTCAGGCTGGGCGACGACCACGCAATCGATCAAGACGCTCGGAATCTTGACGTGACGCGGATTGAGCGAGCCGGATGCGGCGATGCGTTCGACCTGCGCAATAACAAACCCCTTGCAGTTCTTGGCGGCGGTAGCGAGGGCCAGATTGTCGAGCGTCAACGCCTCTTTCTCCATCGAGATATTCCCGTTGTGGTCGGCCGTGGTGCCTCTGATGATCGCCACGTTGATCGGAAACGCCTTGTAGAACAGCCACGGTTCGCCGTCGATTTCGATCAACCGCACCAGCTCTTCCGTGGTGCGCGCATTTAGCTTTCCACCGCCATTGGCCGGGTCGACGAAGGTTCCGAGTCCGACTTTGGAGAGAAGGCCGGCCTTGCGTCCTGCGATCTCACGAAACAGATGCGAAACGCAACCGAGCGGCAGGTTGTAAGCCTCGACATGGTTGTCGACCGCCATCCGCGCCAGCTTCGGCACCAGACCAAAATGTCCGCCGACCAACCGCTTGATGAGGCCGGGATGCGCGAGGCGATTGAGGCCGCGATCGCCGCCATCCCCCGGCGCCGCCGCAAACACCAGCGAGAGATCCCGGGGCTCTCCGGTTTCGATGAAGCGATGCTCCAGCGCCTTGATGATTTCATCGGGCGTCCCCACGCCGACGAAGCCGGACGAGGCCACGGTGTCGCCGGAGCGAATGATGGCAACCGCCTCGGCGGCATCGACGATCTTGTTGCGCATCAGGCTTCACTTCCCGTCGTAGCATCGCGGGCGACCAGCCAATCGGCGATGCTCTGGCTAAGTTTTCCCTGCGACTTGCTCGAGACAAAGAGACCGACATGGCCTCCAGGCAAGGGGATTTCGGTATAGTCCTGGCTTCCAATCTTCGCACCGAGCGCACGCGAGCAGTCCGGCGGAATGATGTGGTCGTCCAGCGCGAAGACGTTGAGGACGGGCGCCGTAATCGACTTCAAGTCGATCCGACGGCCGGACAGCTCAAAACTACCATCCACCAGGCGGTTCTCCTGATAGAGATCCTTCAACCATTGCTTTGCCGCCTCGCCTGGATGATGTGGCCGGTCTGCCAGCCACTTCTCCATGCGCAGGAAATTCATGAATTTGGCCTCGTCGTCGACGACGTCGATGAGATCGACATTGTATTTCGTCAACGAGCGCATCGGCGTCATCATCGAGAACACCGAACTCATGAACTCACCCGGCACGACGCCGTAAGTATCGACGAGATTGTCGATATCCTCGGGGTCGAGACTGCGGGTCCAGATGTTGAGAAAGCCGTGATGGGCGGCCTTGTCCTTGACGTCGGCGTGAAAATCGATCGGCGTGATCGTGATGACGAGGTTTTTTACCTTCTCCGGATGCAGCGCGGCGTAGCACGTCGTGAAGACGCCACCCTCGCAAATACCGAGCAGCGTCACCTTATCGTGTTCGGTCTCCTGCGAGATGCGGTCGACAGCGGCATCGATGTAATCGTTCACATAATCGTCGATGCTGAGCCAACGTTCGGTTCGGCCCGGCTGGCCCCAGTCGATCAGCCAAAGATCGAGCCCCTTCGACAGCAGGCTGCGCACCAACGACCGATCCGGTTGAAGATCAGCCATGGTGTATCGCCCGATCAAGCCGTAAGCCAGAAGCACCGGCGTCTTGGCCGTTGCTTCCGCCATCGGCTCGTAATGGAACAGTTCCACCTTGTCGCGACGCATGACGAGGTGTTTCGGCGTCGTGCCGATAGCGACGTCCTCGTCTTTGGTTTGCCCGAACATCTGCGTCGCCTTCACCATCTTTTCGGTGTTGGCAACCATGTCGCGGAAGAACCGAGCGGCCCGATCGTCCTCTGTCATGACAGGTCTCTCACTGGGCATTCGGCCGGCTCTCGGAGCTTACGCTGGCGTCACCCACTCCAGGACGCGCCGAACGGGAAGTTCGCTGCTGCGTGTTGACCCGATGGCTGAGCGCGCGAACTTCTCGCCGAAGTTCGGTCAATTGACGCGTCACTTCGTCGAAATCCTTGCGTCCCGGCATACCGAACATCGCTGCCGCGGCCTCTCCGACGTCATCCTGCCGGCTGCGCAATTTCAGCCCCGACTGCAAGAGTTCCTTTTGTGCTTGCAAAAATCCTTCGCCGCGCTGATTTCGGATCAATTCCTCGTTGGAGATTTCGCTCCACTTCGCAAACGCCTCGCGCCATTCCGGAGGCGGCTTGCTGCCGTTGTCGGTGACTGCCGACATCGCCTCGAGGAATCTCTTCGAGGCCTCCGTCCATGGCGCCGCCGCGACGGCGTTGTAGCTCGCCAGTTTCTGGCGCATGTCAATCCACGCGCCGAAAACCAGCGCCATCTTTCGATCGATATCCCAGACGTCGGCCAGCCGCGGCCCCTGCGCCATTTTCTCGATGGCTTCCGACATCTCGTTGCCGGCCGCAAATCCCTGCGGGTGCTCCAGCAGGCGGGCGAGCATGAACGGGGCCATGGAACTCGACCACGCCTCCGCTATCTGCTTCGAAGATTCCGAGAACGACTGCCAAAGGTCAGCCCACCCCGGAGTTGGGTCAGCAGCGGCCGCATTCGGTTCGCTCTTTTCGCTCATCGCATTCCTCGCAACACCGGTATCGATATGGACGCCACATGGTCAGGCGGCAGCTCTGTTTCCGAAGGCTTCCGTGTAGATCGCCAGCGCGTCTTCGAACTTCATTTCACGTGGATTGTTGACGAGAAGCCGCGTCTGCTTCATCGCGTCCTCCGCCAGCTTGTTCAGGTCAGACCGTGCGATACCGACGTCGGCAAGCGACGCCGGCACGTTGCAGTCCCTGCAGATCGCGGCGACGGCATCCACAAAGAGCCGCGCCCGCTGACTGACCCCCATCCCCTGCGACTTGGGATCGACGATCGGCGCCAACTCGGCGTAAAGCTCCTCTGCTTCCGGTAAATTGAACCGCAGCACCTGGGTCAGCACCAAGGCGTTCGACAGTCCATGCGGCACATGGAAGATTGCGCCGATCGGGTAGGCCAGTGCATGGACTGCAGCAACCGGCGAATTGGCGAATGCCATCCCGGCCAGCATCGAGCCCAACAGCATCTGCGAGCGCGCCTCGAGATTGGAGCCATCGGCACAGACCTTGCGTACATTGGCCGACAGCAGCGTAAGCGCCTGGCGAGCGAGCTGATCCGACATCGGGTTCTTCTTGTGCTTGCTGGTATAGGCTTCGATCGCATGCACCATGGCGTCGATCCCGGTCGCGGCCGTGACGTGGGCCGGCAGGCCGAGCGTCAGCTCCGGATCGAGGATCGCCCAGTCCGGCAGCAGCCGCGGGGACACGACACCCTTTTTCTCCGTCGTCGGCGTCGTGACGATCGCAATCGCCGTCACCTCCGAGCCGGTCCCCGCCGTCGTCGGCGCCAGCAGCAGCGGGAGACGCTCACCCTTGGCCAGACCTACGCCGTAAATTTCTTCGAGTCGCTCAGGGGTCTTCGCGAGATAGGCCACGAGCTTCGCGGTATCGAGCGCGCTGCCGCCCCCGATCGAAGCCACCAGTTCGATCCCCTTGTCGCGGCAAAGTGCGACCGCCCGCTCGATGATGTGCGACGGGGGGTCTGCCTCCACGTCATCGAACACGGTCAATTCGCAACCACCCGCGACCAGGCCCGCTTCGGCATTCGCGGTCAGGCCCGCGTTGCGAACACCCTTGTCGGTGACCAGGAGGACACGCTTTGCTCCGTATCCGGCGACCAGCTCAGCCAGCTTCTTCGATGCGCCGACCTCGAACAGAATATTCGGCGGCGCCTGGAACGTGAACGGTTTCATTGGATCTCACTCCTGATCTGAAGGGACGGCAATGCTGCCAGCGCAGCCGCGAGTTGTTCGGTCACGACGACGATCGGCTGCAGACCGTCGACAATGTTGAGTAATCCCTTTGACCGGTAGTATTCGGTGACTGGTGCGGTTTGCTCGCGATAGACGTGCAGCCGGGTCTCGAAGACTTCGGGATTATCGTCGGGGCGCACCGGCTCACCCCTGCTGGCTGCTTCCTCGGCACGGCCGCGGATACGGTCGAGCAGTGCATCCTCGTCGACCTCGAGCTCGAGGACCGCGTCAAGCTTGATGCCCCTTGCGGCAAGCTCCTGATCGAGCGCTTCGGCCTGCACAACCGTGCGGGGAAACCCGTCGAGGATGAAGCCGTTCGCGGCGTCCGAATGATCGATCCGGCCGGCGACCACCGAAACCACGACATCATCGGGCACGAGTTCGCCGCGATCCATGATGTGCTTGACGCGCAACCCCTGCTCGGTGCCTTCCGCGACCGCCTCGCGCAGCATGTCGCCAGTCGACAATTGCGGAATCGAAAAGCGGTCGACAATTCTCGTTGCCTGCGTGCCCTTCCCCGCGCCCGGCGGTCCCAACAGAACCAATCTCATCAACCCGCTCCTCGTGCGTTGCGATTTCTCAGTACCTGCCTTGGTTCTTGGCCCGTGCGATCGCCTCAACGATGAGCCGGCGCGCTTCGGCGCTGTCGCCCCACTCGATCACCTTGACCCACTTCCCCGGCTCCAGGTCCTTGTAGTGCTCGAAGAAGTGCTGGATCTGCTCGATGGTGATTCGCGGCATGTCGGCGATCTCGGCGACATGGGCGTAGCGCATCGTCAGTTTCGAGACCGGCACAGCGATGATCTTCTCGTCGCCCCCGCCCTCGTCATCCATCTTCAGCACTCCGATCGGCCGCACATTGATCACCGCGCCGGGCGCGATGGGCCGAGAGTTTGCCACCAGAACATCGATCGGGTCGCCGTCGTCGGACAAGGTGTGCGGCACGAAGCCGTAATTTCCGGGATATCGCATCGGCGTGTACAGGAAGCGATCGACAAACAGCGCGCCGGCCTCCTTGTTCATCTCGTACTTGATCGGTTCACCCCCGATCGGAACCTCAATGATGACATTGACGTCTTCGGGCGGATTGTCGCCGATCGGAATTGCATCGATGTTCATTTCGATGCCGCCTTCTGGCTGTGCCGGTTCCTGATCAGATCATCGACCACGGCCGGGTCGGCCAGTGTCGAGGTGTCGCCTAGCGCGCCGACTTCGTTCTCGGCGATCTTGCGCAGGATGCGGCGCATGATCTTGCCCGAGCGTGTCTTGGGCAGGCCGGGCGCGAACTGAATAACGTCGGGCGCGGCGATCGGGCCGATCTCCTTGCGCACCCAGACGACAAGTTCCTTCTGCAACTCGCTGGAAGGTTCAATGCCCGTCATCAGGGTGACATAGGCGTAGATACCCTGTCCCTTGATGTCGTGGGGAAAGCCGACGACCGCAGCTTCAGACACCTTCGGGTGCGCGACCAGCGCGCTTTCGACCTCTGCCGTTCCCATGCGATGGCCGGACACGTTGATGACATCGTCGACCCGGCCGGTGATCCAGTAGTACCCGTCGCTATCGCGGCGACAGCCGTCGCCGGTGAAATATTTTCCCGGGTAATTCGAAAAGTAGGTTTGCATGAAGCGCTCGTGGTCACCGTAGATCGTACGCATCTGGCCGGGCCAGGAATCCGCAATGACGAGGTTGCCTTCGCACGCCCCGCTAAGCACCACACCGCTCGCATCGACCACTTCCGGCACGACCCCAAAGAACGGGAGAGTTGCCGAACCAGGCTTGAGCGCCGTCGCGCCCGGAAGCGGCGATATCAGAATGCCGCCGGTCTCGGTCTGCCACCACGTATCCACAATCGGACAGCGCTGATCACCGACGACGCGGTAGTACCATTCCCACGCCTCCGGATTGATCGGCTCGCCGACCGAACCCAGCAACCGCAACGACGCGCGGCTGGTCTGCTTGACCGGTCCTTCGCCCGCGCCCATCAGCGACCGGATCGCGGTCGGCGCGGTATAGAAGATGTTGACCTTGTGCTTGTCGACAATCTCCCAGAAACGCGACATCGACGGATAGTTCGGGACGCCCTCGAACATCAGGGTGGTCGCGCCATTGGCGAGCGGGCCATACACGATATAGCTGTGGCCCGTAACCCAGCCGACATCAGCGGTGCACCAGTAGATATCGCCTTCGTGATAATCGAAGACGTATTGGTGCGTCATCGACGCAAAGACGAGGTAACCCCCTGTCGTATGAACGACACCCTTTGGGGCGCCCGTTGACCCCGAAGTATAGAGGATGAACAGCGGATCCTCGGCGTTCATCTCAGTGGGCGCGCATTCGGTTGACGCCTTCGCAATCTCGTCTTCGTACCAGACGTCGCGGCCGTCGACCCAGTCGATCGGGCCGCCGGTGCGTTTGACCACGATCATCGACTTGACGATACCGGCGGCCTTCCTGACGGCCTCGTCGGCATTGGCTTTCAGCGGCACCTGGCGGCCGCCGCGCAAACCTTCATCGGCCGTGATCACGACCTTCGACCCGCAGCCCTCGATGCGACCCGCCAGCGCATCGGGCGAGAAGCCGCCGAACACAATGGAATGCACCGCGCCGATCCGCGCACAGGCTAGCATCGCGTAGGCAGCTTCCGGGATCATCGGCAGATAGATCGTGACCGTATCGCCTTTCGCTACGCCGTGTTTGCTGAGGACATTTGCGAACCGGCAGACCTGTTCGTGCAACTGGAGGTAGGTAACCTTCTTCGATTCGCCGGGATGGTCGCCCTCCCAGATGATCGCGGTCTGCTCGCCGCGCGTGGCCAAGTGCCGATCGATACAGTTCATCGCCACGTTGGTGGTGCCGTCCTCGAACCATTTGATCGAGACCTTGCCGGGATCGAAGCAGGTGTTCTTCACCTTCGTGAATGGCTTGATCCAGTCGATCCGCCTGCCGTGATAGTCCCAGAACTGCTGCGGTGCCGAGGCGGAGAACTTGTACATCTCGGCGTATTTCGGTGTGTCCGCGTGCGCGCGCGTCGCCCATTTCGCCGGCACGGCGTACACCAGCGCGTTTGAGCTTTTCGACGAATCCATCCAGAGCCTCCTCCTCGCGACACCGCGCAACAGCCTGCAGGCAGGCGCCACGGACGCTGCCTGCCCCCGGCCAAACGCAGACAGATGCTTCCAGTCCTGCCGCGCTGCAATGTCCTACTTGTTCAGATCGACCGGTGCCGGCTTGCTCATCACATTTCCAAGCTCCCGGAACTGCTCGTTCATTTTTTCCATCTGCTCTTTCAGATGAGCTTGATAGACGGCACCCATCTCCTGCGGGCCTTTCGCCTGCAGCAGCCGTTGCGCGAGATCGAAACCGACAACGACATTTGCTTCGGCAAATGCAACCGCCTTTTCGTTCATCTCTTTCACGGCTGAATAGGACGCTCGCACACCGGAGTCGGCTTTCTCGCGCATCTTCTGGGACTCGGTCATGTACTGCGATACGGCCTCTTTCGCCTTATCGAGCGTCGTCTGCGCCATTTTGCGCATCTTTTCAGCCTGTTCATTCAGCTTGTCACTCATTGCACTCTCCACAGGTTGCCGTGCATAGACGTCGTCCATCCCTGCTGACCCCCGGGAGTCATTCCGCGGGTTCAGCGACCGCCTCCAGCTTCTCGCGGAGCTCATCGATCAGCACGCGGGTGTTTTCGGTGTAATCGATGGGAACAGCGACCAGGTGCACGCCGCCACTTTTGAACGCGCGTTCAAGCGTCGGAATAAGGTCGCCCGTGCTTTCGACCCGTGAGCCCTTTGCTCCATAACTCTCGGCGTATTTGACGAAGTCCGGATTGCCGAACGTCAGTCCGAAATCGGGGAAATGATCCACCGCCTGCTTCCAGCGGATCATGCCGTAAGCCGAATCTTCCAGGATCAGGACGACGAGGTTCAGCTTCAGGCGAACCGCGGTTTCCATCTCCTGCGAATTCATCATGAAACCGCCATCGCCGCAGACGGCCATCACCCTGCGCTCCGGATACAGCATGGCTGCCATCATCGCGGACGGCAGGCCTGCACCCATTGTCGCAAGCGCGTTGTCGAGCAGCAGCGTATTCGCTACATAGGTTCGATAGTTTCGCGCGAACCAGATCTTGTACATGCCGTTGTCAAGCGCGACGATGCCGTCCTCGGGAATGACCTTTCGCACGTCGTGCACGATGCGTTGCGGCGTCGGCGGCCAGCGATCTTCCGTGGCGCGATCGGTGACGCGACTCAGAATGCCTTCGCGCAGGCTGAGCAACGCGCCGGCATTATGCAGCCGGCCCTCGACCCGGTCGGCTAGCAGTTCAAGACTCGGCCCGACATCGCCGACCACCTCGCACTGCGGAAAGTAGACCAGTTCGACGTTGGCCGGCGTGTAGCTGACATGGATCACCTGGGGACCTTTCGGGCCCATGATGAAGGGCGGCTTCTCGATGGTGTCGTGACCGATCGCGATGATCAGATCGGCGCGGTCGACCGCCTCGTGAACATAATCGCGCTCGCTGAGCGCGGCTGTGCCCATGTACAGATTGCTGCCGCCGGGAACGGTTCCCTTGCCCATCTGTGTGGTGAAGTACGGAATCTTCGTTCGGCGCACGAAGCCTCCGATTCCCGCCGTGCTGCGTGGACGCGATGCCGCAGCACCCAGCATGATCAACGGCCGCTTGGCTTTCAGGATCAGCTCGGCGGCGCGGTCGAGCGCGGCACGGTGCGCAACCGGAATCTCGATCGGATGCTGCTGGACCATCGCGGTATCTTCGCACTCTTCGCCCGCCACATCCTCGGGCAACTCAAGCAAAACTGGACCTGGCCGTTCCTCCATGGCAATGCGAAAGGCATCGCGCACCAGGGTCGGGATGCTGCTGGTGCTGACGATCTGGCGCGACAGCTTGGTCAGCGGCTTGAACGCCGTGACGACATCCACGATCTGGAATCGCGCCTGCCGGCTGCTCATGATGCCCTTCTGTCCGGTCAACATCACCATGGGCATGGCGCCAAGCAGCGCGTAAGCCGCTCCCGTCGTCAGGTTCAGTGCGCCCGGGCCGAGCGTGGTGATGCACACGCCGGGCTTGCCGGTGAGCCGCCCATAGGTCGCGGCCATGAAGGCCGCACCTTGCTCGTGGCGGGTGAGGATCAGCTTGATCGATGAGCCCCGCAAACTCTCAACGACATCCAGATTCTCTTCGCCGGGAACTCCGAAGATTCGATCGACGCCCTCGTTCTCGAGCGCTGCGACCAACAGATCTGATCCCTTCGGCATGTCGTCCTCCTGACTTTCCTATTAAGCGTCAATAACTGAACTCTGTTTCACGCTGTTAGTGGTTCACGCAGCCCGTGCGTCGCTGGTTTCGGGGAGTTCACGACGGCAGTGCGGGAAACAGATTCAACAGTAGCACCATGCCCAACCCGACCAGCGCGACGATGGACTGGATGACCGATATTGTCTTGGTGGCTTCGCCCATCGTCATCCCGAAGGATTCCTTCACCAGCCAGAACCCGGCGTGATTGGCGTAGTTAAAGAACAACGAACCCGAGCCGATCGAAAGCGCGAGCAGCGGCAGGTTAAGAGACGGGTCGGCAGCTGCCAGCGGCGCGAGCAAGCCGGCCGCGCCGACGATGCCGACGGTCGCCGACCCCGTCGAGACCGACAGCAACATGGCAATCATCCAGCCGAGCAGCAGCGGCGGCAGCGCAAAGTGCTGGGTGAGATGCACGATGGCGTCGCCGACCTTGGCCTTCACCAATATCTGCTGAAACGCGCCGCCGCCGGCAATGATCAGCAGGATGCCCGCAATCGGCTTGAGGCTAGCGCCGAGAGCTTCGCGAAGCTTTTCGGTGCTGCCGCCGCGCAGGTAAACCAGGGTGACCGAGGCGAACAGGACGCCGGCGAGCATCGCAATCAGGGGATCGCCCAGAAACGCGGTGACCTTGGCACCCCAGGAGTTTTTGGGAAGCAGCGTCTCGCCCAGGGTATTGGCCAACATCAGGATCGCCGGCATCAGCACCGCGAGGACTCCGACCCCGATAGGCGCCTTTGTTGCGAGCGGCGCTGCGGAGTCCGACGAGGCTTGCGCGCCGGACGCGGTGAACTGGTCAAGCAACGCCTGGTCGGGGCGCACCGACATTCCCGGCGCAATCAACCGGACATAGAGCGGGCCCGCGAGGATGATCGCGGGGATCGCCGAGATGAAGCCGTAGACCATGGTCGGCCCGACACTCGTCTTCAAGGTGGCGATCGCCGTCAGCGGACCGGGATGCGGCGGCACCATGCCGTGCAAGGATGCCAGGGCCGCGATAACCGGCACGCCAATCAGCACGTAAGGCGAGCCCTTGACCGTCGCGTTACCTTCCAGTTTGCGTGCCACGCTGAAGATCAGCGGCAGCAGCACGACCAGACCGACCTCGAAAAACATCGGGATGCCGACGACAAAGGCCACAAAGGCCATGGCCCATGGCAGCATCCTGTCGGAGGAGCGGGTGAGGATCGCGTCGGCAATCGCCTCGGTGACTCCGGAATCGGCCAGGATCTTGCCGAGCATGGCGCCAAGCGCAATGACGATGCCCACGACGCCCAGGGTATGGCCAGCCCCGGCCACGGTGGCTCCGGCGATCGAACTCATATCCATCCCGGCTGCGATGCCGACGGCGAGGGAGACCACCAGCAATGCGATCAATGGGTGCAGCCGGATGCGGGTGACGATGAGGGCCACCAGCAACGCCACTCCGCCGAGCGCGGTTAGCAGCAGTTGGATATCTGCTTCAGACAATTCGTCCCCTCCCCCTCAATGCGCCACCGCCCCGCCTACTGATTGAGGCGACGAATGATGCTCTGCGTGAAGTCGGTGGTGGATGCCTTGCCACCGAGATCCGGCGTGCGGATCCCATCCTTGCGCAAAACCTGATCGATCGCTGCTCTGAGGCGGTTAGCGAGTTCCGGCCGATCAATATGCTCCAGCATCAGGCCGACCGCCAGCAGCAAGGCGAGCGGATTGGCGATACCCTTGCCGGCAATGTCCGGAGCCGAGCCGTGCACGGCTTCGAATATCGCGGCATCCGGGCCAATATTGGCTCCGGGTGCCATGCCAAGACCGCCCACCAGTCCGGCGAGCTGATCGGACAGGATGTCGCCGAACAGATTGGTGGTGACGATGACGTCGAACTGCCAGGGGTTCATGACGAGCTGCATCGCGGTCGCATCGACGATGCGATCATTCATCTGGATCCTGCCCTCGTATTTCTTCGCGATCTCGTGACCGACCTCGAGAAACACGCCGGTCAAGGCCTTCAGGACATTGGCCTTGTGAACGACCGTAACCTTCTTGCGGCCGTTCTTGAGCGCATAGTCGAATGCGAATTCGATGATCTTGCGCGATCCCTCACGGGTGTTGACGCCGGTCGAAATGGCGACTGCGTGCGGATCGTCCCCGATCGGGATGTAGTGTTCGAAGGCGACATAAAGGCCGCCGAGATTCTCGCGCACCAGCACGATATCGATATCGTCGAATCGTCCCCCGGGAACCATGCTTCGAACCGGACGCACGTTGGCATAAAGGCCGAACTCCTCGCGCAGCCGAACATTGATCGATCTGAATCCGCCGCCGACCGGCGTCGTCAGCGGACCCTTCAATGCCAGCCGCGTGCGCCGGATGCTGTCGAGCGTCGCCTGCGGCAACGGATCGTGACTTTCCTCGATGGCCGCCAACCCGCCTTGCCGGATGTCCCATTCGAACGGGGAACCAAGCGCTTCGAGAATATCGACGGCCGATTTCACGATCTCCGGGCCGATGCCGTCGCCTGGAATGAGTGTCGCGGGAAGCCTTTTGTCAGTGGTCATGTCTGTTCTCTCGATGAAATGATCTGGTGATCGTCAGGCCGCAAGCTGACGCAGGACGTATTGGAGGATTCCACCGTTGCGGAAATATTCGAGCTCATCGAGCGTATCGATGCGGCAGATCAGCGGAACCATGGTTCTGCCGGAACCGTCAGGCCGAACGATCTCGACCGAAAGTTTTTGGCGAGGAACCAGTCCGCTCTCGATCCCGCGCAGTGTGACGATCTCGTCTCCCTTCAGACCCAGGGATTGCCACGAGGCCCCCTCCTCGAACACCAGCGGCATCACGCCCATGCCGACCAGATTGGAACGGTGAATGCGTTCGAAACTCTCGGCGATTACGGCCCGGATGCCGAGAAGGTTGGTGCCTTTAGCAGCCCAATCGCGCGAGGAACCCGTGCCGTATTCCTTGCCGGCGAAGACCACCAACGGCACTTTCTCGGCCTGGTAGCGCATGGCGGCATCGTAGATCGACATTCGCTCGCCGCTCGGCTGATGAATAGCGTAACCACCCTCGACCACCTTGCCAGTCGCGTCCTTCACCATCTGGTTCTTGATGCGGATGTTGGCGAACGTTCCTCGCATCATCACCTGATGGTTGCCGCGCCGCGTGCCGTACTGATTGAAGTCGACTACGCGGATTTGACGGTCGCGCAGGTAATGCCCCGCAGGACTGCTTTCCTTGATCGATCCGGCAGGCGAGATGTGATCCGTGGTGATCGAATCCAGGAATATGCCAAGGATTCGCGCCTTGATGACATCAGTGGGAGGCGTCGGCTCCCTCGTCATCCCGACGAAATAGGGCGGGTTCTGAACATAGGTCGAAACCTCGTCCCACTCGTAGGTCTGCCCTTTGGTGACGCCGATGCTCTTCCAGTTCGCATCGCCGCTGAAGACGTCCGAATAGCGCGACTTGAACAGCTCGCTGCCGATGGTACGGTTGATGCAATCCTGCACCTCCCGGCTCGAGGGCCAGATATCCCTGAGGTACACCGGCTTTCCGTCGCTCCCCATTCCGAGCGGCTCTTTCACCAGATCGAGTGCCATCGAACCGGCGAGCGCGTAGGCAACGACGAGCGGCGGCGATGCGAGATAGTTCGCCCGCACGTCGGGATTGACCCGCCCCTCGAAATTACGATTGCCCGACAGCACTGCGACTGCGACGAGATTGTTGTCAGAGATCGTCTCCGAGATCGCTTCCTGCAGCGGTCCCGAATTACCGATGCAGGTGGTGCAGCCGAAGCCGACGAGATTGAAGCCGAGCTTGTCGAGGTCGGTCTGAAGCCCGGCTTTCTTGAAATATTCCTCGACGATCTGCGAACCCGGCGCGAGCGATGTCTTGACCCATGGCTTCGTACTCAATCCCTTGGCGACAGCGTTGCGCGCCAGCAGACCGGCCGCCAGCATCACGTTGGGGTTGGAGGTGTTGGTACATGACGTAATCGCCGCGATCACGACATCGCCATGGCCGAGGTCGAACGCTTCACCCTCGACGGAATGCCGTTTGCCGATCTGCGCCGCCTGGCGGAATTCCTGATCCATGGCACCCAGAAACGAGGTCTTCGCGCTGTCGAGCGTAACGCGGTCCTGCGGCCGTTTCGGTCCAGCCAGCGAGGGCACCACATCGGTCATGTCGAGCTGCAAACTGTCCGTGAATACCGGATCCGGCGTGTCCGCTGTGCGCCACATGCCTTGGGCTTCGGCATAAGCCTTGACGAGCGCGACTCTGTCGGGCTCGCGACCAGTGGTCGTCAAATAGTCGATGGTTCTCTGGTCGATCGGGAAGAAGCCACACGTTGCGCCATATTCCGGCGCCATATTGGCAATGGTAGCGCGATCCGCCACGGTCATGTCGTCGAGCCCCGAGCCGTAGAATTCGACAAATTTTCCGACCACGCCCCGCTTGCGCAACATCTGCGTCACGGTCAGCACGAGGTCGGTTGCGGTAACGCCTTCCTTCAAACGGCCGGTCAGCTTGAAGCCGATGACTTCTGGCAGCAACATCGAGATTTGCTGGCCGAGCATGACAGCTTCGGCCTCGATGCCTCCAACGCCCCAGCCGAGCACGGCAAGGCCATTGACCATCGTGGTGTGGGAATCGGTGCCGACGAGTGTATCGGGATAGGCCAACTCTACGCCGCCACCTTCAGGTGTGCTGGTCCAGATCGTCTGTGCGAGGAATTCGAGGTTGACCTGATGGCAAATGCCGGTACCGGGAGGAACCACCCGGAAGTTTGAAAATGCGCCCTGCCCCCATTTCAGGAACCGGTATCGCTCGCCGTTGCGCTGGTATTCCAGCTCGACGTTCTTGCTCAGCGCCTGACCATTGCCGAAGACATCGACGATCACCGAATGATCGATGACCAGATCCACCGGCACGAGGGGATTGATCTTCTCTGGATCGCCCCCGAGATTTTTCATGGCGTCCCGCATCGCGGCCAAGTCAACGACTGCCGGGACCCCGGTGAAATCCTGCATCAGCACACGGGCCGGCCGGAACGCGATTTCCTTCTCCGCCGCGCCCTTGTGTTGACTCCACCGCGCCGCATCCTCGATGTCGGCCTTGCTAGTGCTGCGGCCATCTTCATTGCGCAGCATGTTCTCGATGATTACCTTCAGAGAGAACGGCAGCCGCGAGACGTTGGGAAGGCCGTTCTTCTCCGCTGCGTGCAGCGAATAATAGGCGTAGTTCTTTCCACCGACCGTGAGATTTTGGCGGGCGTCAAAGCTGTTGAGATATTGCTTCATCACGAAGTTACCCTTCATTCTGGGATCGGCAAGCAACGACAGGAGACCAGCGGAGCGGAAGAAACGACCGGAGCGGAATGTTTCGCCAAACCGACGGAACGAGCCGCCAGCCTCCCAAACCGGGCGGTTCTCGAGAGGCGATTAGCTGATTTGATGGAGCTACGCCCCGATGATCCTCTCGGCCGCGTTGACCCCGGAAAGCGACTGGCGTTCCTGCGACTTGTAGACGAAGTAGGTGCCGGCCAGACCACAGAGAGCCGCGGCACTCATCCAGTAGCCGGGCGACGCATTGTCTCCGGTGACCGCGATCAACCAGGTACAGATTGCCGCGGTAAAGCCGCCAAAGGTCGTTGCGAGGCTGTAGGCGAGCGAGAACCCGGACGTTCGCACGCCGATCGGCATGACTTCAGTCAATGCGACGATCATCGCGCCGTTGTAGCTGGCGTAGATGAACGACAGCCAGAGCTCGACCATCAGCATTTTCGTAAAGGTCGGGTCTGCGGCCAGCCAGGAAAGCGCGGGATAGGCGGTGATAAATCCCAACGTCGTGAACGCGATCAGGATCGGACGGCGGCCGATCCGGTCGGACAACGCGCCCATGATCGGCAGCCAGATGAAGTTGGACACGCCCACGCAAATTGTCACGATAAGGCTATCGGCCGCGGAAAGTTTGAGGACCGTCTTGCCGAAGGTCGGCGTATAGACCGTGATCAGGTAGAACGACACGGTGGTCATGATCACCATCATCATCCCCGCAAGCACGATGCTCCAGTTGGCGAGGATGGAGCGATAGATTTCTCGGGGCGTGGGATGATGCTTGCGCGCCAGGAACTCGTCGGTTTCCTGCAGGGATCGTCGAATGAAGAACACGAACGGTACGATCAGGCAGCCGATGAAAAATGGAATGCGCCAGCCCCAGTCATCAAGCTGCGCCGGTGCGAGCCATGCGTTCAGGGCAAAACCCAGCGCCGCCGAAACGATGATCGCCGCCTGCTGGCTTGCCGATTGCCAGCTTGCGTAAAAGCCTTTCTTTCCCGGTGTCGCCATTTCCGAAAGGTATACCGAGACGCCACCGAGCTCGACGCCAGCCGAAAATCCCTGCAGCAAACGTCCAATCAGAACCAGCAACGGCGCCAAAAGGCCGATGGTCGCGTAGCTCGGCACGAACGCGATGAGAACCGTGCCGGTCGCCATGATGGACAGCGTAACGATCAAGCCCTTCCGCCGGCCAATGCGATCGACGTAAGCGCCGAGAATGATCGCACCGAGCGGACGCATCAGAAAGCCAGCGCCAAACGCAACAAAGGTCAGCAACAGTGACGCGTATTCATTTTCCAGCGGGAAGAATGCCTTCGCGATGTACGACGCGTAGACACCCGAAAGAAAGAAGTCGAACATCTCGAGAAAATTGCCGCTGGTGACGCGGAGCACCATGCCGAGCTTGGATTGTCCGGTGGTAACCGTCATGCAGTCCTCCCTTTTTTCGTTATGATCTTTTGTCTTTTTCACCCGTCTGGCAGGTGTTTCAAACTTGACCGCACCCAAAGTATCCCCGGGGAGGCGGGCCGCTATCGTCCAAACCGCAATCGCATCCTGGCCGAACCCGATCAGAGAAATGTGCCCGGTTTTGCGCGATAGCGGCTTCAAAGCTGGACCCCGAGCGCTCTCGCTCGGTTGTCCGACAGTTCACCGTATATCAGTTGACCTGTCGTCAACCTGTCGCAGCGACGTCGCCGCAAAACAATCCGATCGAATCCGGGATCAGGAAGGTGTGGTTAGCGCTCAGCTTCGGTATCACAGCGATGGCCGCACCAACGCGCGCTCGACGATCGAGTCGATCGCAAGTTGGACGAATGTCCTGAGAACTTCGTCTTTGCTGTTGTGCGTGCCGTGAAATCCAAATTCTTGGATCTCTATCTATCCTGCAATGCGCGGCGCCATTCCTTCAAAAAGCTGGCCCGCTTCGATTGATCGAGATAGGTAAGCAATTCTGGCCCAATATGGACCGGCCTTACTGCATCAGCGCGGTCCGCCGGTATGACGCCATCCGCGCCCAGATCAAGCCGAACAGGGCCGACCGATCGCGCCAGAAGGAATTTCTGGCCGCGTTCCGAGAGCAGATAATCGAGAAACAGCTTTGCAGATTCCGGATGCCGCGCCGCCACGGGGATGAACGCGATCCGCGACATCAAGGTGATGTAGTCGGCCGGGAAGACGATGCCGATCGAAGCATCTTCCTTGGCCCGCTCGATCGCATAGGACCCGATCATGTTGTAGGCGATCAGATGTTCGCCGGATGAAATTCGATCAAGGATCGTTCCCGTAGTCGAATAGAGCTTGATGCCAGCGTCGCCAAACGCGCGAACCATATCCCACGTCGCCCTGGTGATCCGGGCATCGCGTGTAATGAACAGGAAGCCCGTTCCGCTCCGCTCGGGATCGTAAGATGCAATCTTTCCTCGATAAGTGTCCGGCTTCTGGCTCAGAAGATTTTTCAGCTCCGCGCGGGTTTGCGGTACATCCGACTCTGCAACGAGGTTCTTGTTGTAAACGATGACAATCGGCTCCGCGGTAATCGCGTAAGCTTCGTCCTTCCAGGTCGCCCAGTCCGGGATATGTGCAATTTCTTTCGACTCATACGGTTGGGCATAGCCGTCATTGACGAGCTTGACCTGCAAATCCATCGCCGAACTCCAGATGACGTCACCAGATGCTTCCCTGGAGGACGAGGGATCCACGATGTGATTATAAATATCGTTCGAATTTATCTTGGAATAGACCGTCTCGATACCGGGATAACGTGCCCGAAAATCAGCCAACAAGTCGACCACCTCCGAATCTTCAGTGGTCGAAACGATATTGAGCTGCTCCCTGGCTTCGACAGCAGCGGGCACCTGCTCCCTGGGAGGGGCAACCTCCTGCACCTGCTGGGCCAAGGTCGGCACAGCCAGCAGGATTCCAACGCACAGGGCCAAGGCGTTCGCAGCCCTCATCGTAACGTTTCCCCATCCATGAGCCGCTTCGCGGGCTTCAGGTTATCCGGGCCGTAATCGTCGCGCTCCTACCCTCGTGTCGTTCCCCCAAGGGTCACGCTCATCCGAATGGCCAGCGGTGAATACGGTCCGGCCTCAACTAGAACTTTCACTGTCGTGCTTGGCAAGAGGAAAGCTCACCGAAACCAGAAGGCCCCGCCCCTCTGCGCCGGGTGAAAGCACGATTTGAGCGCCGAGGCGGTCTGACAGCGCTTTCACGATCGCCAGTCCAAGACCACTACCGTCAGGTCCGTTCGTCATGGGGATTCGATAAAAGCGCTCGAAGACGCGCGACAAGTGGGCCGCAGGAATTCCAGGGCCGGTATCCTCGACCTCGACGCGCGCGACCGCCGGGTCAACAACCGTGCGAACCAGCACCATGCCGCCAGCCCGGTTATAGCGGATGGCATTATCGATGAGGTTTGCCAGCAATTCACCGATGAGGACGCTGTTTCCCGGAATCAGGGCCGGTGATTCAAATCGATCGAACTGGACGTCGATATCCCGCGCGAAAGCCTGTGGCGCACGTTCCGACAGGACATTGAAGGCGATCCCGTTCAGATCGACGTTCTCGACCGCCGGCTGGGCAATGCTTTGCTCATCGGCCCGGGCCAGCGTCACGAGTTGCCTGAGCAGCCTTTCAAGGCGGTTGATCGCGTTATCGACTTCGCCAAGGGCAGATTGGCCCGCCGGTGTGTCCGAGCCCAGGCGCCGCACGAGATCGAGATGCGTCCGCAATATCGCCAGGGGCGTTCGCATCTGATGCGACGCATCGGCCGTGAATCGGCGGATCAGTTCGATCGCGAGATCCAGCCGTTGCAGCAGGGAGTTCACCGCGATCGCCGGCGCCAGGGCTTCTTGCGGCACACGAGACAGATCGAGCGGACTGAGATTTGGCCCGCCCTGAATGCCACGCGCGTCGATTTCCTGCTTCAGTTCGCCCAGCGGCCGCAGGCCTCGCTCGACTGCATACCAGCCGAGCAGAGCAACCAAGCCAATCAATCCGGCCTCGAGAACCGCAAGGCCCGCAAGCATTTCGCGCTCGACGGCACGGCGGGCCTGAACGGTCTCGGCGACAGCGACCAGGACCGGACCCGGCCTGCCATAGACCTGCCGCGCCTGCGCGCCAATGCGAACCGGCTTACCCCTGTATTCGCCGTCGCGATGCCCAGTCTCGCCGGCCTTCAAATGATCGAATCCGGACAGTGGAAGGTCCTTGTATCCGGTGACCAATTCGCCGAGGTAAGTCACGCTGTAAAAGATGCTATCGTGAGACTGGCTCTCCAGCATTCCGAGCGCGACCTGGGGCAAGTCAACGGTCAGCTCACCGTCTTCCACGCCGACGCGTTCGGCGATGGCGAGAACCGATCCGTCGAGCAGGCGATCATGGGTTGTCTCGACAACCCTGTGGATCAACACCATGCCGCCGATGCCAAGCACAACGGCGAGAACGATGGCGGGCGCCACCAAATTCGTCAGGAGAGTTCGTCTCAACGACGGCCGCCAGGTGGCGATCACTAGACCTCCAATAAATAGCCTAGACCACGAACCGTCCGAATCCGCGGCCCATCGGGTCCAAGTTTTTGCCTGACACGGCCAACATAGAGCTCCGCGGTGTTCGGCGCCACAGGCTCGTCGAAGCCAAACACCTCCGCAATCAGCCTTTCCTTCGACACGAGTTTTCCGGCGCGGGTCATCAGCACGACAAGCACGGCAAATTCACGCCGCCGTAACTCCAGGGGCCGTCCGCCCAGGGTAATCGTGCCCGCGGCGCGGTCGAGCGCCAGAGAACCACAGATCAAGGTCGGATTAGGCAGCCCCTGCCCTCTTCTCACGAGGGCACGGACACGGGCATCGAATTCAGAGATGTCAAAAGGCTTGGAGAGATAATCGTCCGCGCCGAGATCGAGCCCGCTGACTTTGTCGTCGACCGAATAGCGGGCCGTCAAAATCATGACTGGAACTATTGATCCGGCTTGCCGAATCTTGTGCAGGACGTCGAAGCCCGACAGATTTGGCAGGTTGATGTCCAGAACGATTAGGCTGTAAGGCTCGAGCAGCGCAGTCTGGACCGCCGAAGCGCCGTCGGATTCGATATCGACCGCAAACCCGGACAGCTTGAGCCGTTCGGCCAGGCCCCGCGCCAGGGCGGCATCGTCTTCAACGATCAGAATTCTCACTGAATAGCCTTCGCTTGGTCGCCGCCCCCAGCCGTAAGCGGTAGCCTTTTCCGAAGTTTTCGGACGAGCAGCGCGCTCTGTCAATCTTGGGCTTACTGCATCGGAAGATGCAGCGCACCATCCCGTCGGCGCTACGCTCGAACGACCGTGCGAAGTTTGCGATTAAGACACTGCTTACGGGTGGGATTGAACAGCACACCAAGCCTCCTTAGACCCGGCTTCAATTGCTGGAGCATCCTCAACTGTTGGGATATGCCATCCGGCAGATAGCTGTGCACCCCAACCAAATTTCCGGTCCCGTGCTCGAGCGTCGTCGTCAGCCCCTCTTTGATGGGGCTGTCCTGGACTGAAATGCACAAAACCGGCACAGTTGATGTCGCTTTCTGCGCCGCTGCACATCCGGGAGAGCTGGACACGACTAGATAACCGACCTTTTCCGCCAAGACCTGCGCGATCAGTTCGGGCATGAGACTCATGTTGCCTTCGGCCGTCCGGGAGACGACGGCCATCGTGCTACCGTCCTTGTAGCCCGCATCCGACAGCCCATCGAAAAGGCTTGATTGGTCACCGCCATCTTCGGGCAACCTCCCGCACCGGCCACGAACCCGACGCGCAGCACGGTTTGCGTTTGCGCGAAGGCGCCTTCTAGCAAAAGCACGCCCGCGACTGCTCTCACGATGGCCAAGAGAAGCCTCATGATACATTCCATCTAAGGGGTTACTTGCGCTTGGTCCGCTTCGCTCCGATCAACACGAAGATCAGGGTGGCGGGCTTGGTCCCAGGATTCCGCCATGCATGTCGTGTGCCGTTTTGCACAACGACGTCGCCCGGTTTGAGCGCTACCGTCTTCCCGTCGTCGAGTTCGAGCGAGATCTCTCCCTCAATCAGGACGCCATAATCTACGCTGTCGGTCGTGTGCATGCCCGGGCTATCCGGCTCGAAGCGCTCCGCGAGTCCCGGTATGCGGGACATGTATTCCGCGCCGGCAGCCGCAGGATCGAAGTCTGCCGACATCATCACCGAATCGGGCGGAAAGGTCACCTTCATCAACCGCGTTTCTCCGACGTCGGGTAGCACGCTCTTGTGCCCATCCGCGGCGTTGCGGCCATCCCATGGAATGGATGGATCGGTCGCGGTGCCCCACACCAACGTGGTGTCGAACCCCGGCACCGATTTAAAGGGCATTGCGGGTATGGGTTGGTCCAATCCAACCGAGGATTTCCCGTCCTGATGAGTCGTAACAATCAGGCGCGACATTTGACCTCTCCTGCCTATTCGTGGACGATTACGACGTTGCTGAAGCCGCCGGTCCTGCGATCGACCGCTTCGAGCGCTTTGGAGATATCTCGCAGCGGATATCGTTCGTGCTCGAAGACCGAGAGATCCAAGGTTCCGGCCGCCGCCATCTCGACCATGTCCTGGCCTTCCGCGACATCGAACCAGAGCGAGCCGATGACGCTGATCTGGAAGCACATCAGCCTAAACATCTCCAACGGAAGCGGCTCCGCCATGCCGCCGATGTCAACCATCCGCCCCCCTCGTCTCAGCGCGTTGATGCCGGCGAGCGATGTGGAGCTGGGAGCGCCTGGTCCCACCGCGTCGATGAAGATGTCGGCTCCCAAACCGTCCGTGCGCTCGCGCACCCATTCATCCAGCGGCCGGTCGCCGGCCGAAATTACGTGAATCCGCGAGGGAGCGATTGCACGCAGGCGCTCGAGCAGCTTTTTGTCGCGAGCGACGCCGAAGATCTTGGTAACACCCATCCCCAGCGCGAGGATGACCGCCCCCAGGGCCGAGGGTGCCGGTCGCGCCGCTGACGATGACGCTCGTTCCAGCGCGAGCGCCCGCCTTGCGCAGTGCGGAATAAGCGGTACCTAGATAACCGAGGCGGGCGGCCGTCTCGTAGGAAAGCGATGGGGGAAGCTTCACCAGAGACGTGGCCGGCGCCGTCATGTACTCGGCAAAGCCGGCGTAAGGGTAGTCGACGAAGACCTGGCTCGAGTGCGGGCCGAAGCCAAAATAGCCGAGGAACGTTTAGGCGTCGCAGTTGATCGGCTGCCCGCAGCGGCAGGCGTGGCAGGAACCGCATGAGGTGCCCGGATTGACGTAGACCCGGTCGCCCGTCTTGATGGACTTGACTTGGTTTCCGACCTCGACGACCTCCCCGGAGGCATCCAGACCGTAGATGGCCGGCAACGGCGGCAGCGGCAGGAACGGAAACCACTCCGCGTAGTGCGCCATCACGTTCTTCATGTTCGGGATGATCCCGCACGCCTTCACCTTGACCAGAACATCGTTGGGGCGCGGTTTGGGAACGGCGATCTCGTCTATTGAGAAAGTGGTGCCGACTTGATGCAGCCGCACGGCTTTCATTGTGTCCATGTGGTCTCCCTCCCTGATGGTCTCTGGCGATGGCTAGAATGCAATGCGGCGTCGCCGCTCCGACCGATAAGGTCGTGGCTTGGATCGCCGGTTCATGTCGCGAAATTCGGGTGCGCCATCGGCAGTGCCGATAGCTTCGCCCGTCAACCTGTTTCAGTTCTGCTGTTGGTCATCGTTTCCTCCGAGCGCTCTGCGGCGTCTTTTTCTTCTTATTCCGACTATCGAATGACCCGATCCGGGTCACAACACATTCATGTAAACTGTTCGCCAGGCGAACATGACGAAAGGCTTGTTAGTAAGTCGCCCGTCCACCCGAGAGGTCGAATACGGCGCCCGTGCTGAACGAGCACTCGTCGCTGGCGAGCCAACAGACGAGCGAAGCCGCCTCTTCGATCGTGCCGAATCTCCCGAGCGGAATTTTCGACAGCATGAACTCGATGTGCTGCGCCGTCATTTGATCGAATAGGGGCGTCTTGATCGCCGCCGGCGTAATGCAGTTGACACGTATGCCGGTCGTCGCCGTCTCCTTGCCGAGAGATTTGGTCAGCGAGATCACGGCCGCCTTGGACGCGCTGTAGGCCGACGCATTCGGGTTGCCTTCCTTGCCCGCCACAGAGGCGACGTTGACGATGCGACCGTAGCCGCCCTTCTCCATCGCGCGCACAGCGGCTCGGTTGCAGTAAAAGGCGCCGTTGACGTTGACGTCGAAGACCTTCCGCCAATCGCTGCCCGAATGATCCTTCACGGCTCCGTTTGGCCCCGTGATGCCGGCGCTTGCGACCAGAATGTCGAGCCGTCCGCCCAGCGCCTCAAGGCTCCGCCCCATGGCCGCGTCGACGGCGTCTTCTGCCGCGATGTCGACTGCCTGCGTATTCGCGGCCCCAGCCTCACCCGCCGCGGTGGCGAGGGCTGGGGCGTTCAAGTCCCACATGCAGACGCGGGTACCTTCGGCCACCAGGCGACGCGCGACCTCGCGACCGATGCCGGAGGCTGCGCCGGTCACGATTGCCGTTCGTCCTTTGAACCTTCCGCTATAGACGGTCACGCCCGCGTCCCCGCAGCAGGCGAAAATTCGCGGGTTTGCTGGCGCTGCGCTCCGAGCCCCTCGATCCCGAGAGTCATGACATCGCCCGGATTGAGAAACAGCGCGGTGGGCTTCTTGCCCATGCCGACACCAGGCGGCGTCCCGGTCGCGATGATATCGCCGGGCATGAGTGTCATGAAGTGGCTGACATAGCTGACGATCTCGGCGCAATCGAAGATCATCGTCCGCGTGTTGCCCTGCTGCATGCGTTGTCCGTTGACGTCGAGCCAGAGGTCGAGTGCCTGCGGGTCGGAGACCTCGTCCGTAGTCACCAACCACGGTCCGACCGGGCCGAAGCTGTCGCAGCCCTTCCCTTTGTCCCACGTGCCGCCGCGTTCCATCTGGTACTCGCGCTCGCTGACGTCGTTCACGACGCAATAGCCGGCGACATGGGCGAGAGCATCGGCGCGCTCGACATAGGATGCCCGCGTGCCGATCACGATCCCCAGCTCGACTTCCCAATCCGACTTCTTCGAACCCTTCGGCAAGACGACGACGTCGTTAGGCCCGCTGAGCGAGGTGATCGCCTTCATGAAGACGATTGGCTCGGACGGCAGCGGAAGATTGGCCTCCGCGGCATGATCGGCGTAGTTGAGCCCTATTGCGATGAACTTTCCGACACCGGTGACCGGCACGCCAAGCCGCGGCTCGCCGGTGACGAGCGGCAATTCGGATGGAGTGATGGCTGCGATCTTCTGCAGCGTCGAACGAGACAGGTTGGCTGGCGTGATGTCCGCGACGACATCCGATAGGTCGCGCAGCCTTCCCTGATCGTCGAGGAGTCCCGGCTTTTCGGCGCCTGGGTTGCCAAAGCGGACGAGCTTCATCTGGTGTTCCTTTGGTGCGGGGTGTTTACGCGAATCGCGCCGAAACGGTCCCGAGCCCGGCGATGTTGGCCTCGAATGCGTCGCCCGGATTCACGGGCACCATCGGCCCCAGCGCTCCGGAGAGAACAACGTCGCCGGCGCGCAGCGGCCGCTTGCGACCGGCCAGCTCGCCGGCGAGCCAGGCCATCGCGTTGAGCGGGTTGCCGAGGCAGGCGGCGCCCATCCCCTTGGAGACCACTTCGTCCTTCCTCGTCATCTGCATCTGGAGAGAGCGGAGGTCCAAGCCATCCAGCCGCCGGACGGGTCCTCCAAGAACGAAGAGCCCCGACGAGGCATTGTCGGCGACGGTAACGACGATTCCGATATCCCACTTGATGATACGGCTGCCGACGATCTCGAGGGCGGGCATCGCATAGGCCACTGCCCGCACAACGTCGGCCACGGTCGGCGTTTCGACCTCGATGTCGTGGTCGAGAAGGAAGGCTACTTCCGCCTCGATCTTCGGCTGCAGGACGCGCCCCGCGGCGACAGGCTCGTCTTCTCCCACGATCATGTCAGCGAAGAGTACGCCGAAGTCCGGGCGATCGACGCCGAGCTGCTTCTGGACCGCACGGGAGGTCAATCCGATCTTGCTTCCGACGACGCGCCGCCCCTCCTTTTCCCAGTGCGCAGTGTTCTCCTGCTGGATGGCATAGGCCGCATCGACATCGAGCTCTGCAAGTTGCGTCCGGATGGGCGCGATCGGGCCGCCCACGTAAGCTGCGCGGATCTGGGCGGCGAGCTCGCCGTGCTTGGTTTGCTGGTTCATCTGAAAGATCCTTACTTGCCTGTCCGGAGGAATTCGATGTGGAGGCGATTGAACTGCTCCGCATCTTCGAACTGGGGCCAGTGGCCGCAGCGGTTCATGACGACGAATTTCGAGCCCGGAATCATGTCCGCGATCTGCTTGCCTTCCTCGGGCGTGGCGGTCGGATCATGCGAGGTCCAGACGACCATGGTCGGAGCCTTGATCGATCGGTACTGGTCGGCGGTAATCATGTTCGGTCGGCGGATTTCCATGTCCTGCAGACACATGATCTGCTTCATCGTGTCGGCGAATCCCGACTGCGCGTAGATTGCACGACGGGTCTCGATGAGATCGTCGGAGACCATGCTCTTGTCGCACATCAGGAATTCGAGGCGCGTCTTGATCCGCTCCCATGAGGGATCGGAAGCGGCCTCGTTTGAGAGCTTCTTCAGTCTTTCCATCACCTGCGGGTGCGCGGTCCAGCCGCCGGCGGTGTTGAGGACCAATTTCTCCACCACGGCGGGACGATGTACGGCGAGATAGGTCGCCACCCAACCGCCCAGCGATTCCCCGCTGATCATCGCCTTGTCCCTGCCGAGGGCCTTCAGGACGGCGAGCACGTGGTCGGCGTAGTCCTTGACCTGGTAGTCGATCGCGGGCTTGTCGGTCCAACCGTGTCCCAACATGTCGATGGCGACGAACCAGAAGCTATCGGCATGAGGGCCGAAATTCCTCGAATATGCCTCTGCATGGCCGCCGACACCGTGCAGCGCCAGGACGAGTGGCTTGGACGGGTCGCCCGACTCGATGCAGCGGGTCCGGATTCCAGTGGCGTCAATGTAGTGCTGCTTGAAGGAAACGCCTCGCAGGTCGGCCCAGACGCTGGAAAAGTTCTCTGGTCTTGTGTCGCTCATGATTCGATCTCTTTGGCTTGAGTGTCAGGTGAAGAGCGGGGTGCCGCTGGGCTTCGATGGCTGCTGTGGCTTCTCGCGCGGGATCGCCGAAAGGTCCGAAACATCGAGGACCGTCCGTATCGCAGCGCTCAGCCGGTCCAGGGCTTCTCCGGTATCGGAAGTCCCCTCCATGTCGCGCCAGGCGACCACACCATCGGGGCGGACAAGAAGAACTCCGGCTTCCTCGATCTCGCGAATGCGCTGCCACTCGCAATACAGGTCCTGCGCTTCGGGTGAGCCCGTCACGACAATCCGGAGAAACGGCAGGTCAAGGCGCAGTGCCGCTTCCTTCCATGCGATGCCGGCGAGGCCCGTCACGACGGTAAAGAGGCCCTTACCCGTTAGGTCGAGCGTCGATACCCGCACGCCGTCACGCTCGACGAGCCATGCATGAGGGATCTTGGCACCCGGGCGCGACGTCGGCTGATTGTAGAGGCCGCGATCTCGCCGCCATTTCTCAGGCTCGGCACCGAAGTCCGGAATCACGGCAGATGATTCGTAGCGCTGGTTCATCTCGGTGCCTTGGGCGTTGTATTCCGTCTGTTTGAGATCGAGTGCGGCCTGCGCCGCCTTCCGAGCCGCGACACCATCCGGACCCGGATCGCGGAAACGCGCGATGCCGGCGGCGACCGGATTCTCGGCGCCCGGCACGCGGAAGCACGCGTTCAGCGGGGCATAGTCGAGCCGGGACTGGTTCGCGCGCAGCACGATCTGCTTTCCGACGGGCGCCCGCTCCTGCGAATAACTTTCCAGAAGCTTCGGACCGGCCCAACCCTTCACGGCGTAGGCGAGCTTCCAACCGAGGTTGTGGCCGTCCTGGACGCAAGTGTTGTTGCCGAGCCCGCTCGATGGTGGATGCCGGTGGACCGCGTCGCCGCCGCAGAGCACCTGGCCCTTCGAATACTGGGTCACGTAGGCCTGGTTCACATACCAGATCGACGTTCTCAAGATGTCGATCTCGACCGAAGGATCGCCGATCAGCACCTTGATCTTCGGAATGATCGCTTCCGGCGATAAGTCCGGTTCACCCTTGCTGATGTCGAAGCCCCACCCGGCGATCCATTGCGTCCACGGATGCACGGCCCGCAGCAGCCCCATGCCGATCTCACCGAAACTCGCATCCGGCGTCACGATCCAGTTCAGGATGCTCGGCCGATGTTTGCTGTACCTGGAGAGATCGGCATTGAAGACGGTGTAGACGGTCCCGGCCCGTGCCATCTGACCTTCGATCGGCAGGCCAAGATGGTCCACCACCATCGACCGCACGCCGTCCGCGCCGACCATATAGCGCGCGCGGACGGTGTACTCTCGCCCGTCAAGGCGATCACGCAGCGTAGCTGTCACGCCGTCCGCGTCCTGCTCATGACGGACGTACTCGGTGTTGAACGCAAAGGTCGCGCCCTTCTCGGCCGCCTTCAGGAACAGGATGGGCTCGAGCAGCGGTTGGATGATGTCGACCATGCCGCACGGGCTCGCGCGCAGATAGTCGCCGCGCCGATCGTCGCCGGTTCCCCACGTCCGCATCCGGATCAACTCGGAGCCGGCCAGGCTTGTCGCGAAGGTCGTGTCGCCCATCAGCTCCCACGGGCTCGCGTACCTGGCCACGTCGTCCGCGATCCCAAGGTCGCGGAAGACCTCGTTGGCACGCTGGTTCGTGATGTGGGCCCGCGGGCTGTCGGCCATCCAATTGCCGCGCGACACGATGTGACTTCGAACGCCGCAGTTCGCGAGCGCCAGCGCGGTCGTCGAACCTGTCGGGCCGGCGCCGATGATGAGCACGTCTGTTTCGTATGCCATTTGCCTGCTCCGCGATGCTTCCGCATTCGCGCGGGGTTTCGTGATCAGTGAGTGCCGTCGGCCTGTTTGGCCGCCATCATCGCCATGCCGGCGATCCAGCCCGGAATGGCTTCGTAGAATTCCTGCTCCATCTTGAAGTGGCCGCCGGTTGAGAAGGCGCCGAAGGCAGCGACCCATGCGAGGACTTCATTGGCACCGCGTCCCGCAACTTCGCGGACCTTGCCGGTGTCGAGCGCGTCGGCACGCCAGATCTGACCGCTGCGCAGGATCCCCATGAACTCCGCGTCCCAATCCGGATTGAGCGGCTGGCAGGGCCCCTCTCCCGCCTCTGCGAGAACGCCCGCCTCGAATACCCGCTTCTCGCGGGCTTCCTTGGCTTCCGCGGTCGGATTTCGCCCATTGATCAGCCGCTCCCGGATCTCCGGCGGCGCGTCCTTGATCGATGGCAGCGGCGGATCGTGCGAGAGTCCGCCCGACGCGGCAAACAAGACCCGCTTGCCGGAACGTGCCGCGAACCGCCCTACCGATTCACCAAGTTGCCGGGCGCGGCGGTAGGTCGGAACGGGCGGCGCAGCGGCGTTGACGAAGATCGGCAGGATCGGGATCGACTTGAAGTCCCCGAGCATCGCCTCCCACAACTGGACGAAGCCGTGATCGACCGGCATGCGATACGACACGGCCACGTCGAAGTCCTCGGCCCTCACGTGGTCGAGGAGCTCGAGCGCCGTGTTCTCCGGAACATCCAGCGGTCCCGTCCCGCCTCCCCAGTCGCCCAGGGAGACTGCGCCGGCCCCGACGCAGAACGATGGCATCAGATCGTAGAAGAAGCCGTTGAAGTGATCGGGTGCGAACTGGACGATGTAGTCCGGTGCGAACTCCTTCACGAAATTCCCGAGCCGTCCGAACGCGGTTCGTACGCGTTGCTCGGTTTCGTTGCTGGCCGGCCCCTTGTACATCAGGGGAGTATGGGAAGCGCAGACGATGGCCACTGACATAATTGGATTCCTTCGAACGCGGAGTTGGGTTTCGATCGATTACCGCCGGTTACTTCTTCACCAACGGACACGGGCTCTCGGAAAGAGGCCGGTTCACGGACTCGCCGGGCAACGTCTGGATCACGTTATAGAGATCCCAAGCACCCTTGTTCTCGCCGGGTTTCTTGACCTGAAGCAGGTACATGTCGTGGATCATCTTGCGGTCGGCACGGATGTAGCCGTCGGCCGCGAAGAAGTCGTGCACGCGCTCCTTCTCCATCTGCTTCATGACTGCCGGGGCGTCGTCGGTACCCGTTGCCTTGACCGCCTTCAGGTAGTGCGCGACGGAGGAGTAGACGCCCGCGTGGAATCCGGTCGGCATGATCTTGGCTTTTGCAAAGAAGCGTTCGGCCCAAGCGCGCGTTTCGGGCGTCCTGTCCCAGTAAAACGGCGACACTTCGTAGGCGTCGTGAGCGATCTTTTGCCCTACCGCGTAGACGTCCGTCAGGACCGACTGAAGCGGAACGATCTTGGCTGTGGAGCTCAGACCGAATTCATCCGCCTGCTTCATCGCGGTCACCGTATCGCCGCTCGACGCTGCGATGGCGATCACGTTGGCCCCGCCATTGGATGCGGTCAGAAGGAATGACGCAAAGTCGGACGTGTTCGGCGGAAAAACGGAGTTGCCGACCACCTGGCCGCCGTTGAGCTTGACTTGCTCCGACGTATCGCGCGTCAGGGCATTGCCATATGCCTGATCCACCGTCAGAAAATACCACTTCGTTCCGCCGGCCTCGATCACGGACTTGGCGGCGCCTTTCGCGAGGTTGTAGGTATCGACGGTCCACTGAACCGTAAGCGGCGAGCAAGCCTTGCCGTTGAAGTCCGAGGAGGTCGAACCGGACAGCAACAGGATCTTGCTTTTCTGCGCCGCCATGTTCTGTACTGCGAAGCCAATCGGCGATCCCTGCATGTCGGCGACCACGTCCACGCCTTCGACGTCGAACCAGCGTCCGGCTATCTGCGATCCGACATCGGGCTTGCCCTGATGGTCGGCCGAGATCACCTCGACGTTAAGGCCGGCGCCGAAGTCGGCGACGGCCATTTCAGCCGCGATCACCGAGCCCTTGCCGTTTGCCATGGCCGTGGGCCCAGCAATGTCGGTCAGGACACCCACCTTGACTTTGCCCCCGCTGAGACTCGGGGGGCCGCCGGCGGTCTGCGCGGAGGCCGGCGCCGCGAGGGCCAAGCACACGGCCGCGGACAAATAAAGGTCTGAATGAACCATCGTTTCCTCCCGTCGCCGCTGTTTGAGCGTGCCGGGATGGATTGCCGCCGATTGAACTATGATTCCATCTGAGTCTGTGAAATGTTCGCAGTGCGAACACGCCGGAGGGATCATGCACCGCAGCGTAAGGGCACTTTCCCGCGGGTTGGCGCTGATCAACGAACTCAACGCGAGCGGGCCCTCAAACGTCGTACAGATCGCGAAGCGGACGGGGCTGAACCGGACGACCTGCTATCGCCTGCTCGATACGCTGTGCGAAGACGGCTACGTGACCTTTGATGAAACGAACGCCTTGTTCGGTTTAACGCCCCAGGTGCGCACCTTGAGCGAAGGGGTGTCATCGCGCGATCTGTCGAGCCAGGCTGCCCTTCCCGCGATGTTCAGCCTGCTGGACGACGTGTCTTGGCCAAGCGACTTTGGAGTCTTCGAACTTGGTTCGGTGCTTATCCGCGAGAGTACGCATCCGTTCAGCCCATTCTCGGTTCATCGCTCGATGGTCGGCCGAAGGAGGTCACTGGTCCGCAGCGCGCTTGGGAAAGCTATCTTGGCCGCGTCGGCGCCGGCGCTGCGGCGCGAGATGCTCGAATTAGCCGCTTCACTCGTCGAAGAGGATGCAGGGTTGGCTAAGGACCGTCGCTTCATCGATGACATACTCTTTCAAACGAAAAAGGACGGTTACGCTTCATCGGTCGGCGGATCAGAGGCTGGCATTAGTGCTATCGCGCTGGCAATCCCGGGAGGCGGTCCAGTGCTCGGCAGTCTCAACCTGATCTTCTTCTCGTCGTCAATGACGCCCGAGGTGGCCGCGCGAAAGTATCTGCCAAGTATGAAGGTGGCAGTGAAGGATATCGAGCGTCGGTGGTCAGCCGCGAACAAGGCGCGCGGAAAGGTCGCTTGATCGACAGCCATCGAACCTCTGCTCGATACCAGGGCGGCCTGGAATTATAGCTGAATGGACAATCAATCGCAGTGAGGCGGAAGCTCGAGTTCAGCACCGCACAGGATTTCGAGGCTTGTTTTTTGTCAGCTGTGTATCTGGAGTTCATGATCATGACGGATACGACCTCCTTAGTTTTGAAACGGATCGTGACGAGAAGAAGAATGCGCCGATCGACTACCGAGGCTGGAGCGGGGGCGCGCTATGGCGAGTTTACATCACCCAAGGCAGGGATGGTCAGCCGACCGCAATAGAGAAAAGAATATTTGGGGTGGCCTTTGATCAATCCGAACTTGTTGGAGGCAAACGCACCATCACGTGTCATGGCCCGAAGAGCGTCTATCTAAGTCTATTAGACGAGATAGCGCGCAAGTGGCCATCCACCTAAATTGGCTCGGCTCACACGCGTTGGTGGTTTGATACTGAGAATGCCTCCGATATTGAGTTCGGGTTGCGATCAAACTGGCGGTTGTTCACGCCAGACGTCGAGCGGCTTTAGCTTTGCACGTTATGTTCTTCAACGCGAAATCCGTCCTCCGACCCCACGTTCCGCAGCTACGGTTTGCGCGGTGACTACGGGTGGCATCTCGGAACTAATCGCAACAGCCGTTGTCGCGCGACATCAAATGCATTGCTGTCACTTCGAGCGAGCGGATATGATGGCGAAGTCAGTGGGGCGGAGAGAGTGTCAGTCAATCCCCCTTGAAAGATCAAGAATATTCGACCTTTCCAGACCAGAACCCACGATTTGAGGAACAGCCTGTAGAGCCTGCGCGCCTTCCGGAGGGTGCCGTGCCGGGTCGCCGCGGCTCCCACCAAAAATATCGAAAACAACCCCATGCAAAGTAGCCGGCGGCCGTCGCAACCGACGGTTTGGACCGAATACTTGACACGTCGGGCAACTCAGCGGCACAATTTCATCATTACCAAATCCGCTAAACGACCACGGGCACGCAACGGATGCTGTCCGCTGTAGCGTCAAGCGAAAGCTGGTTCAGGACTTATCCGGGGAATCCCACACAGATGCAGTTTGATGACGTTATCCTCGGTCGCCGGAGTATCCGCGGTTACAAATCTGATCCAGTACCCAAGGCGCTGATTGCGGAAATCATTGGTTTGGCGATGCGCGCTCCGTCGTCGATGAACACCCAGCCCTGGAATTTCTACGTCATATCAGGCGAACCGCTGGATCGGATCCGCGCCGGCAACACCGAGCGGATGATGGCCGGCATTCCGCAGTCGCGCGAATTCCGCACGGGTCAGGCCTTTGCGGGCCAGCACCGCGACAGGCAGGTCGGCGTCGCCAAGCAATTGTTCTCCGCGATGGGGATCGAGCGCGACAACAAGGACAAGCGTCAGGACTGGGTGATGCGCGGCTTTCGTCAATTCGACGCGCCGGTATGCGTGATCATTACCTATGACAAGGTGCTGGACGGCAGCGACGACACGCCCTTCGATTGCGGCGCTGTGGCGACCGCTCTGGTCAATGCCGCCTGGTCCCGCGGGCTGGGCGCCGTGATCAACAGCCAGGGCATCATGCAATCCCCCGTGGTACGCGAGCACGCGGGAATAGCCGACGATCAGGTCATCATGAAAAGCATCGCGCTGGGTTGGCCGGATGAAACCTTTCCGGCAAATGCGGTCGTGTCGGAGCGAAAGTCTGTCGAAGAAGCTACGGTGTTCGTCGGGTTCGATAACTAGGCGCGTGCACGCGCAAAGGATGAAATGCGCGATGGGACCAGAAGCGGACACTGCCGCGTGCTGCCGTTAAAACGTCTGGTCAACCTGCTGCATCTGCGTTTCGTTCATGCGGCCCCCGTGCACGGTGATTTTGGATAACGCGGTCTCCATCGCTTCCACATCAGCAGGCGATAATTTGACATCGACTGCACCTAGGTTCTCGCTTAGGTGATCTTGGTTGCGCGTACCAGGAATCGGAACAATCCACGGCTTCTGCGCGAGCACCCAAGCTAGTCCGATTTGCGCGGGCGTAGCATTCTTCTCTTCTGCGAGACTTTTCAGCAAATCAATGATCGGCTTGTTGGCTACTAGGTTTTCAGAATAGAAGCGATCGAACCCCGTTCGGAGGTCCGTTTTCGATTCAAACCTCGTGCGCACATCAATCTTGCCGGTCAGATAACCCAGTCCAACCGGGCCCCATGGCACAAAGCCGATTTCGAGCTCCTCGCAAGCTTCAAGTACGCCGTTCCGTTCCGCACTTCTTTCCATGAGCGAATATTCGCTCTGAACTGCTGCGATCGGCAAGACAGCATGGGCGCGGCGAATTGTTCGCGGGCTGGCCTCAGAGAGGCCCATGTGCAGAACCTTTCCCTGCTTCACGAGGTCGTTGACCACACCAGCAACGTCTTCGATCGGCACGGAAGGATCGACCCGGTGCTGGTAATAGAGATCAATACGATCCGTTCTCAGGCGCTTGAGCGAGTCCTCAACCACCTTCCTGATGTGATAAGGTCGGCTATTCAGTCCTATTGTTCCATCAATCGCGAAACCAAACTTGCTGGCGATGATAACTTTGTCGCGGAACGGCGCGAGCGCTTCGCCGACAAGCGCTTCGTTCGTATGCGGTCCATATACCTCGTCTGTATCGAAGAACGTGACGCCTTTATCAAACGCGGCGCGAATGGTTCGAATGCCCTGGGGCATGTCTGCGGAAGGCCCGTAGTTGGCGCTGATGCTCATGCAACCAGCTCCAATTTCCGAGACTTCCAAGTTTCCGAGCTTCCGTTTTTTCATCCGGGTTTGTCCTCTTTTCCCCACCGATTTACTTAGGTAGCCGTGTGTGGCTCTCAGACCGATTCAGACAAAGCCGTCTGTCGACTTGGACAGGTCCTCGTATGCTCGCAGTTCCTCAATGCGAGCTTCAAGCGCCGGTTTGACCACCGCTAGCGCGTCGCTGCCGGCCACGAATTGCTTTGGTGGATTATCCATCCTGGCGATCTTCACAAGGATGTTGCCGAGCTTGGCGGGATCGCCCTGCTGGGTGCCGTGATAGCCTGACCACATGGCTTCGGCTTTGCCTTCCGCAGTGTAGTCCTCGATGGTGCTGTCGGCGTATCTAGCGTTGTGCGCATCCAGCAGGTTCGTCCGGAAGAAGCCGGGTTCGACCGTCGTGATCCTGATGCCGAACGGCTCAACCTCCTGGGCCACGGATGCGGACAGGCCGTCGACGGCGAACTTCGCGGCGCTGTAGGCCCCGCAATGCTTGAAGCCGACGATCCCTGCGAGCGAGCTGACGTTGATGATCTGCCCCGACCGCTGCTTGCGGATCACCGGAAGGACCGCACGCATCATACATTACGCCGTAGAAGTTGGTCGCGATCAGTTGCTCGATTTCGGCGGTGCTCAACTCCGCGAAATTGCCGAGCAGGCTATAGCCCGCATTGTTGACGAGCACATCGATGCGTCCAAATGCCTTGATAGCCGCGTCAACTGCCGGCCTCGCCTGCGTCTCACTTGCGACATTCAATTGGACGAATGCAAGATTGTCGCCTGCGACATCGCGCAGCGCATTGCGCAGCTTGTCGGGATTGCGACCGGTTGCGACGACGCGGTCGCCCGCCTTCAATGCCGCCCTGGCCGTTGCAGCGCCGATACCACTGCCGGCACCGGTGATGAACCAGATCTTGCTCATGCTTAATTCCTGTGTTCGATGTTGAAAGGTAGCCGGCGCCGCCGATTGCCGGTCAGCCGCTAATTTGCAGGGACCGCGCCGATTTGCTGAAGCAATCCGAGCAGATCGGGTTGACCCGTTTCTTCGACGATCTGCCCGCCCGAAAGACGATAAATATTCAGCGCCTGGACCGCGATTTTCCTCCCCGTCGACGGGGTGCCAAAGAAGTTGCCGAGGTGAGTGCCTCGCATGGTGAAGCGAGCAGCCACCTTGTCATCCTCGGCGACCATCTCTTCGATCGTCCATTGAATATCCGGGAAACCTCCCCGCATCATCTGGATGATTGCAAGATAGCCAGTTGGGCCCCGCATCGGCTCGCTGCGTCCCGGCACGTGGAAGGTCGCATCCGGTGAAATGAGTTCTGCGGCCAGCGTTTCACTGGCTGTGTTGATGAACTCCGTGAAACGAATCATTATTTGCTTGCTTGCTTCTGGTGTCATGACGTCGCCTCTTCATTCACTGTGTGATGATGTGTGTCGTCGCAAAATCCACCGAACTAGTCGCCACCCGTTCAGGCAAGTTTGAAAGGCAGCTGGCGCAGCGGTTTGCCGGTCAGCCGGGCGATGGCATTGGCGAATGCTGGTGCGAGCGGCGGCAGACCGGGTTCACCCATACCCGTGGGTGGATCGGCGCTGGGCACGATGTGGACAGCAAACTCGGGCATGTCGGTGATTCGCACGACGGTGTAGTCGTCAAAGTTGCTCTGTTCGACGACGCCGTCTTTCAGCGTGATGGCCGACCCCGGCAGGCACATCGACAGACCCGTGACTGCGGCACCCTGCACCTGCGCCTCCACTGTGCGCGGGTTCACTGCCAGATTGCAATGAACTCCGGCCGTCACGCGGTGCAGCACCGGCCGCCCGTCTTTCATCGAGGCTTCCACCACATAGCCCACCACGGAATCGAAGGATTCGTGCACGGCCACGCCCCAAGCGCGGCCTTCTGGCAAGGGCGTCTTGCCGTAGCCGCTCTTGTCGACCGCCAATTGCAGCGCGTCGCTGTGGCGGGGATGCTTGTCGCCGAACAGCTGCATGCGGTAGGCGACCGGATCCTGCTGGGTCGCGCGGGCGATCTCGTCGAGCAGGGTCTCCATCACGAAGGCAGTATGGGTGGAGCCCACACTGCGCCACCACAGCACCGGCACGTTGAGCTTGGGATGATGCACGGTCAGGCGCATCGGCAGGGGATAGGGATCGCGCATGCCTTCGGTTGCTGTATCGTCGATGCCGTTCTTCACCTGGAACTGCTCGAACACGGAACCCGTGGTGATGGATTGGCCGACAATGACGTGGTCCCAGGCCAGAACGTTGCCGTGGTCGTCGAAGCCGATGCGCGCGCGATGCAGGTGCATGGGACGGTAAAAGCCGCCGCGCATGTCGTCCTCGCGGCTCCACAGCGTGCGCACCGGTGCGGTCAGTCCCGCGGCGCGTGCGGCCTTGGCGATTTCGCACGCCTCCACCGCGACATCGCTCGTGCTCGAGAAGCGCCGGCCAAAGCCGCCGCCGGCCATCTGCACGTTCACCGTCACCTTCTCGGGCTTGAGGCCCAGTATGCGCGCCGCTGCGGCTGCGTCCAATCCGGCGCACTGGCTGCCCATCCACAGCTCGGCGTGCTGCTCGCTGAGTGCGACGGTGCAGTTCAACGGCTCCATGGCTGCGTGGGCGAGATAGGGGAACACGAATTCGGCTTCCAGTTGCCGCGGGGCCTTGGCCAGCGGCGCCATGTCAGCGTCGAGCTTGCGCGGGCCGGAGCGGCCGGCCAGCTCGCGGTACTGGGCCAGCTGCCGTTCGCTGTCGACCTTCTCTACCTTCGCGGTGTCCCACGTCAGCTTCAGGGCGTCGCGGCCCTGCGTGGCCTGCCAATATCCGTCCGCCACTACCGCGACGCCTTCGGCGCCGCCATCCAGCAGCACGCGCAGCACGTCCTTCACGCCCATGACGGCGCGCGCGGCGCTGTCGTCCATCGCGGCAAGGCGCGCCCCGAACACCGGTGGACGCGCCACGACAGCGGTCAACTGATCGGGCAGGCGAATATCGATGCCGAAATCCTGCCGCCCGCTGCACTTGGCCGGCGCATCGAGACGCGATGTGGGGCGGCCGATGATGCGGAAATGCTTCGGATCCTTCAGCCCAACTGTCTCAGGAACCGGCTGCGCCATGGCGGCCTCGGCCAGTTCGCCGTAACCAAGCCTGCCGCCTCCGGGACCGAGCACGGTACCGGCCTGCGTGCGTAGGGTGGCCACGTCCACCTTCCAGCGCGCCGCGGCGGCGCGGAGCAGCATGGCCCGTGCGCGTGCGCCGAGTTCGCGATACTGCGAAAAGCTGTTCTTGATCGAATGTGAGCCGCCGGTGAGATGAATGCCGAACAGTGGATCGGCGTAGGCCGGATCGTTGGTGCCGTGCCGGCTGCGTACCAGGCTCCAGTCGGCGTCGAGTTCCTCCGCCAGAATCATTGGCAATGCGGTGTGCACGCCCTGTCCAAATTCAAGCCGGTTGATGGTCACAGTGACCTCGCCGTTGCCGGCGATTTGAACGAACGCTGACGGCTGTTGCGTCGGCTTGAGGGCGCTGGCGGCCTTGCCGCCAGCGGCTGTGTCGCCCATCGCGATGTGAGGAAAGGCGCCGAGCGCCAGCCCGGTAGCTCCGGCCAGTTTCAGGAAGCTGCGGCGCGGCAGTGTTCTCGTCGCGGTCTGGTCCCGTTCCAGCATGTGCTTAAGCGCGCGCGGCAATTCGCTGTAGTCGATGTTGGGCAACATAGCGGCTCCTTCAGGCCAGCGTACGGGCGGCATCAGCCACGGCGGCGCGGATGCGGACGTAAGTGCCGCAGCGACAGATATTGCCGGCCATGGCCGCGTCGATGTTGTCGGCGGTGGGTTGCTGGCCAGGGGGAAGCGACTTGAGCAAGGCGATGGCGCTCATGATCTGGCCACTCTGGCAGTAGCCGCACTGCGCCACGTCGTGCTTGACCCAGGCCGCATGCACGGCCGCACCGACGCGGTCAGCACCATCTGTCGCGGCTTCGATCGTGGTGAGCTTCTTGCCCTCGGCATCGGATATGGGCGTGATGCAGGAGCGGACGGCCTCGCCATCGAGATGCACCGTGCAGGCGCCGCACTGCGCCGCGCCGCAGCCGAACTTCGTGCCTGTCAGCCCGATGACATCGCGCAGCGCCCAAAGCAAGGGCATCGCGGGATCAGCGTCGATCGTGACGTCCCGGTTATTCACGGTAAGCTTCATGACTCTGATCCTTGCGGGTGGCTGGCCTTGAGGCGGCGCCAAGCGTTCTTCGCGGTCGGAACTGCCGAATCGGCACCGTCCCGAAACTTCAGGGCGCTGACAACCAGATAACCCTGGTTGTCGATTTCGATTAGCCGCTATAATTCGCTTAAGCTTATGTATCTGGTGCATAAATGAAGCGAAACGATCTGTACGACCTCGCCGCTTTTGCGGTCGTTGCCGAGCATGGCAGCTTTACCCGGGCGGCGGCGGAGCTCGGCATGTCACAATCAGCGTTGAGCCATGCCATGAAGGCGCTGGAGGAGCGGCTCGGAGTGCGGCTGCTGTCGCGGACCACGCGCTCGGTGTCGACGACCGAAGCAGGCGACACGCTGTTGCACTCGCTGCGTCCCGCACTGGACGAAATCACCACGGGTGTAAACGCGGTGGGCGCTCTGCGAGGCCAGCCATCCGGTACGGTCCGCCTCACGGCAACTAAACACGCCGTCTCGTCCGTCGTGATGCCCGTCCTGCCACGTTTCCTCGCGTCCCATCCCGATATCCGGGTGGACGTGATCATCGATGACAACCTGACCGACATCGTCGCGGAACGGATCGATGCCGGCATCCGTTTCGGCGACATCGTCCAGAAGGACATGATCGCAGTCCGGATCGGTCCGGACATCCGAATGGCCGTGGTCGGCGCGCCGTCGTATTTCGCCGATCACCCGCAGCCCAGGACCCCCCGCGATCTCGCCGCTCACCGCTGCATCAACTACCGGCTCATCAGATCAGGCGGGCTCTATGCCTGGGACTTCGAGGAGAAGGGGCGCCCCTTTGAGGTTCGCGTCGACGGCCCCCTTGTGTTCAACAACGCAGACTTGATCCGCGAGGCAGTCCTGGCGGGCCAAGGCGTCGCGTATGTCTACGAGGATGAGGTGGTGGCTGATATCAAGGCCGGACGTCTCAAGCGGATTCTGGAAAAGTGGTGCCCGACCTTCCCTGGCTACTATCTCTATCACCCCAGTCGGAGGCAGACGCCTCCTGCATTGGCCGCACTTATTGGCGCGCTCTGCTACAAACCAAAAACGTGAGCCGATATTTCCGTGACCGTACGCGGGAATTGAACTGATCGCTGCCGAACGCTAACCGAGCACATTGATCCGAGCCCGTTTCGTTTGAGCGAGAGAGATCCAAACTGCTCGACCAATTAAGGCCTCTTTTTCCCGGAGAATGCCGTACCGTACCAATTCGCGAGGTACTAAGATTCGGAGAAAAATCCATTCTCCAGGCGCTTCCAGGGCTCAAACTGACCGGTGGCGGTTTTCTCCCTGCGTCAAAAACGCAAGAAAATGGCCGGATTTTTGAACCCTTCTCCATTTCGAGGTACGAAATAGCCGGCCCGAGCGGCGGAGAGAGTGTCAGTCAATCCCCATAGAAAGATGATGCATTGTCGACCTTCCGGGGCCAAAACCCACCATTCGAGCTACGGGTCATTTACGGCGGCATTGCTTTACCAACCCGCCAACAGTGGAAATTCTCCTCCTTGCCGGTGCGCTCTGATCAGCGCTTGTTGAGTTTTCGTACGACCTCGGCCGGGTCGAAACCAATGATCCGTCCTAACTCGATCAGTTCGACCACGTCGATTCGACGCTGGCCAGATTCCAAATGGGTTACCCAGGACTGGTAAACTCCCAGCTTTTCGGCCAAGTCGACCTGACGCAAGCCAGCCTCCTTTCTCAACTCAACCAGCATGGCCGCGAGCTTCTTTTGAAGCGGTGAGGTGACCGTTTTGGGCATCCAGCCTCCCGGAGGGGGTCAGAGACTTAGAACTACTTTTCAGATACCGATAAAATCGGTATTTGTACCCCACGTACAAGCAAGCGGCGTTCGGACATTTGTTCACCCGACCATGAGCTAGCGCGAAACATCGGCCACCCCTGGATGAATCAACGACATCCTTGGAACACTAAGAAGGTGAGAAAGCTGAGACAGCAATGAGCAATACGACCGAGGTAGATGGAGTAAACGATAGCGATTGGTATTTCACCGACCGCTGTGCTTTGACGACCAACCCTGAATGCGTGGGTATTCAATGAGGACCCCTATGCGGAAACCGCCGCTCGACCCCGCTATCGCGGACAGCGCTCCAGCCGACCCGACGCTCACAGTCTATGATGAGCGGCACTTGATCACGTATCTGCGTCTACTCGATGCCGACGCCGATGGGGCCGACTGGCGCGAGGTCACGCAGCTCGTGTTAGGCATCGACCCTACTAGAGAGCCAGACCGCGCGCGCCACGCGTTCGACAGCCATTTGGCGCGTGCCAAATGGATGACCGAGCACGGATATCGAGAGTTGCTGCGTGGCGGTGCCTCCAACTAGGCAAACGGGTATACGCCAATTAGGCCTTAGCCGGTCAAGACCCCAAACCTTGAAACGGTGGCCGGGAGCGCGCCAGGCGTTACCGGGTGACGCCGGAACGGCATGCTTATCCTTGACCATAGAGGCTAGCCCCGCTCACAGCTCCGGTCCTCGCGACCGTGCGAATGACCAGTCGACCCCGCCGCCTGGCGTGGCGATGCCCGAGATGTGCTGCCCGATGCGCTTGTCGAGGACGGGCTGCCACGGCACCATGCTGAAGCCAAGGCCGCCGTCTCCACTAAGGCTCTCGATCATCGCAAACCGGCCGGCGGACAGTTGAGTTGAGCCGACAAGCTGCCCGCTGATGCCGTTACCGGGAACCGCGGGCCGCCATTGTAATCCGCGCTCAGTGGC
>NZ_JYMU01000003.1:0-4657 GCF_000938235.1 Bradyrhizobium sp. LTSPM299 | reverse complement strand
AGCGGTGGGTTGGCCTTCCTGTTTTGCAATGGCGAGCAGCTCACGGGTGCGTGCGATGTTGTCGGCGCGCGAGCCTTTGGCGAATAGGCCGTAGTGGCGGATGCGATGCAAGCCTTTTGGCAGCACGTGGATCAGGAAGCGGCGGATGAACTCGAAGGTGGCGAGCGTCATCTGCTTGTAGCGATTGCGGCCCTCGATGCGGTAGTCTTTCCATTTGAAGGTGACACCCCGCTGGTCGCTGGTGATCAAGCGGCCGTTGGCGATGGCGACGCGGTGGGTATAGCGCGACAGATAGGCCAGCACTGCCTCAGGGCCACCGAACGGGCGCTTTGCGTAGACGACCCACTGGGCCTTGCGCAGCGGCGCGAGATAAGCCGCGAAGGATTGTGCATCGGCCAGATGGATGTGGTCGCCGAAGAAGCTCAGGCGGTTGGCTTGGTGGGCCGCGACGAGCTTCTCCAGGAACAGTCGCAGGAACAGTCGCCGGAACAGGCGCGAGAGCACGCGCACGGGGAGGAAGAACCCCGGCCGGCAGGACACCCAGCGCTGGCCGTCGGGCGAGATGCCGCCGCCCGGCACGATCATGTGGACATGCGGGTGATGGGTGAGCGCCGAGCCCCAGGTGTGCAGCACGGAGGTGATGCCGATCCTGGCCCCCAGATGCTTCGGATCGGCGGCGATCGTCAGCATGGTCTCGGCCGAAACCTTGAACAGGAGATCGTAGAGGACGGCCTTGTTCTGGTAGGCGATGTCGGCGATGGCCGCAGGCAGCGTGAACACGACGTGATAGTACGGCACCGGCAACAGCTCGGCTTCGCGGTCGGCGAGCCATTGCTTGGCGGCGGCACCCTGGCACTTCGGGCAGTGGCGGTTGCGGCAAGAGTTGTAGGCGATGGTGGTATAGGCGCAGTCCTCGCAGCGCGCGACATGGCCACCGAGTTCCGCCGTGCGACAGCGCTCGATCGCCGACATCACCTTTAGCTGCTCGAGGCTGACATGGCCGGCATGGGCCTTGCGCCATGCCGGTCCACGGTCGCGGAAGATATCCGCAACCTCCAGGGCCGGGCGCGACATGTGCGCCGGGTCAGCCGGGCGGCCGGATCTCCTTGAGCTTGAGCGCGATGTGCTCCAGCGGGCTCATGACCTCGCTGATCGTCTTGGTGGCGACGCGGGTATAGAGTGCCGTGGTATCGAGCCTGGCGTGACCGAGTAGTCATGAGTCATAATGCACCTCGGCTAACTCATTGAAAGTCAAAGACTTGCTGGGTGACATTTTGTGTTAGCGGAGGTTTTTGACGCTTTCCGCGGGCGAAGCCTGCCAAGTCCTCAGCCCTGATCACCCAAGGCGCGCCCGCGCAAGCTTGTCGGCCTTTGATGTCGCCGCGGCGAAGCATACGCAACGCCGTCATCTTGCAGACGCCGATGAGTTTTGCTGCCGCTTCGAGCGTAATCTCGCCGCGCTCCGCCCACTCGCCGTCGCGGAAGACGGCGATGTCGTGATGATTACGGAAGCCGCACACGCGTTCCTGCGTCCAAGCATTGCCGTGCCCGGTCTCAACGCCGGTCCGATTGAGCAGGCGCGCGATCTGCCGATCGGGCATCAGCCGCGCCAGCTCACGCACCAGCGCGATCGTGTCGTCGGGGATGCGGGGATTGTGCCGGCCGGCCGCATTCAGGCGCTGCTTCACCTGCAACTCGGTATGGTCGCCGCCTTGCCAGTGCAGGACCGCATGGATGATTGCGCCGTCCTTGCGCACGACAATCTCCGTAAGTGCCGCGCGAAGGATACGCTTGCGCGTTGCGGCCGTTGCAGCGGGATGCAACCAGGCGCGCTCCAGATCAGCACCGAGCGCCATCAATTGCTGGCGCTCCGGCTCGCCGAGCGGCGGCGGACGACGCGCAATCAGGGCGGCGATCTCTCCTTCGACCCTAGCGACAGCCTGCAATGCTTCGTTCCAGCGGCGCTCCAACTCGCCGGCGACCAGACGGTTTGCGGGGTCGACGGCGTCGTACTGTCGGCGCGCGTGCGCGGCTTCGTAGCGCGCCTGCTGTAGCGACAGCTCCAACTGGCGCTCGGCCGCCGTCGTCGTGCCAGATTGCGCCTCGATCGCTTTGAGTGCGGCCTCGATGCCGAGCGGCCTCAGAACGCGCAGGACCTCGTTACTAATCGCCGTATCGATGCTCAATCCGCTGATCGAAATGCAGCGCGCGGCACCGTGGTTCGTACGCGCACCGTAGCAATTGTAGCGGCCGATCTTGCCGCTGTAGTGCACATGGAGCTTGCGGCCGCAGTGGCCGCAGCGCAGCAGTCCGGGCAGCAGCAGCTCGCCTTTACGAGCTGCTCCGCGAGCGAGTGCGCTGCTCATGCCGGTCGCATTGTTAGCGATTACCCGGAGGTTGCGCTCGAACTCGTCCCAGGTGATATAGGCCCCGTGGTGATCCTTGATCAAGACATCCCATTCGGCCATGGGCTTTTGCACACCACGCCGGACATGCTTGCGCCCACCTTTGACACTCACACGGCTCGTCGTGCGCCCGAACGCGTAGGCACCTGCATAGATCGGATTGGTCAGGATGTTGTGCACGATGTTGTAGGCCGGCAGTCGCCACACGACGCCGTGCGCCTCGCCTTGGCGCGACTTGACCGGCAGCTCGATGCCCTCATCTCTCAGCCAGATGTGCACCTGTCGTGCACTTTGCAGCTCGGCGAACTTGGTGAAGACCAGCTGCAGTGCGTCCTGCACGCGTTTGTCAGGATTCTTCTCTATGCGATCGCGACCGATCTTCACATAGCCGGCGGCGACACCAAGGACCAGCGCGCCGCGGCGCGCCTTCTGCTTCAGCGCTTCCTGCGAGCGCTGACGGAACATCGAGAGTTCAAGCTCGCTCATCGTGCCCTTCATACCGAGCAGCAGCCGATCGTTGGGATGTCGAGGATCGTAGATTCCGTCCTCGTCGACGATGAGCGTGCCGACTAATCCACAGAACTCGATCAGGGTATGCCAGTCACGGCCATTACGGGCAAGACGCGACGCCTCGATCGCGAGTACAGCGCCGACACGGCCGTCACAGATCGTTGCCAGCAGCCGCTCGAAGCCAGGACGCGCGATGCCGCCACCGGAGCGGCCGAGGTCGTCGTCGATGACCTCGACGTTGCTCCAGCCAAGCTGCTTGGCGCGATCGACGAGGCCATATTGGCGCCGTCTGCTCTCATGATTATGCGCGAGCTGGTCTGCTGTCGATTGCCGGATATAGACGCAGGCGCTGCGGGCGAGATGCTCAGTCGTGATCTTGGTCATCGCCGCTTCCCCCGCTTGCCGCCTTTGCCAACGCGGCTGCGATCTCGCGCAGCAGCACCTCGATGACCGTCGCGAGCTCGTTCTTTCGAGCTGCATGCAGCTCGACGCACGGCTCGGTCTGGAACAAGCTTGGCTGGAGATTCTCGAATCGGTGCGTCATTCTCTGGTCGCTCCGTTTTTGATTCGGCCGCCAGAAAGCCTAGAAGCGCATCGACCTCGTTGCGGAGGGAGCGAAGAACATCAAGGAGAAAACGCGGCTCACTGCCGATTTGGAATCGGGACGCAGCCTCGTCAGTCATCCACGCCGGGAGGCAGGCAAAGGTGTCGTCAAGTTGGTGCACAACGAGAAACGCGGCCCCGCCTCGCTCAAGCCGTCGCCTGACACCTACCGTCTCGCCAAAGCGAGGATGAAATCTGTAGGTGATGCGTGCTTCAGTCTGTTGTTCGCGGGCAGTATGTCGCTGTTCCGAGTAGCACCTGGATGACGCGGACGTCGATGTTCTGTTCGAGCAGGTGGGTGGCGAAGCTGTGCCGCAGGGTGTGCAGCGAGACGCGCTTGTTGATCTCAGCCATTTGCGCAGCCGCCTGACAGGCGCGGTTGAGCTGGCGCGTGGTCATCGGCTGGGCCGGATCGCGACCCGGGAAGAGCCAGCCCTGCGGACGCGCCGCCTTCCACCAGGCGCGCAGCACGTTGAGCAGGTGCGGCGATAACATGACGTTACGGTCCTTGCCGCCCTTGCCTTGCTCGACGCGGATGATCATCCGCTTGCTGTCGATGTCGGAGACCTTGAGCGAGACCACCTCGGTGGCGCGCAGGCCGGCGCCATAGGCCACACTCAGCGCCGCCTTGTACTTCAGCCCGGGTGCGGCATCGAGCAGCCGCGCCACTTCCTCGGGGCTGAGCACCAACGGCAGCTTGCGCGCCTCATGAATGACATGGGTGTGTTCGACGATCTCGTGACGTCTGAGCGTGACCTTAAAAAAGAACCGCAGCGTCGATACGGTCTGATTGAGGGTCGGCACGCCAACGCCGCTCGCCGCCAGGTGCAACTGATAGCGCCGCACGTCCTCGAAGTCAGCCGTATCCGGTGATCGTCCGAGAAACGCCGCGAAGTTCTTGATCCTTTGCACGTAGTCATGTTGGGTCTTTGGCGCTAACTTGCGGATCGTCATGTCTTCGATCATGCGCCGGCGCAACGGGCTTCCTGCCTCGTCGGTCATGGGGATGCTCCTGTCTTGGGTGAAGGTTGCGAACCCCTCATCTCAAGACAGGACGCCCCGTTGCGCTATCCTCTCGGCCGTATGCCTGCCGCAGCGCCCTACCGCGCGAGCGGTTTAGACCGTATGTCCCTTTCCAT
>NZ_JYMU01000029.1:0-96654 GCF_000938235.1 Bradyrhizobium sp. LTSPM299 | reverse complement strand
TTGTCGCCTCAAATCGTCCGACAATTCATCGCGTGCGACCCCATCCGCAGCTCATTGGTCAGCCGCTCAACTGCCGAACATCTCGTTGTATCGGCGCGATTCCAATCAGTCGGCTCACCCGTGGCGCTCAAATCGCCATAGCGCCTGCGGCACCGCCGCACGTTCCCCAAGCGCGCTTTCCTCCCTTGGAGGCTTTCGGACGCCGGCCGCCGAACTCGCGGCCACGTCATTCATGCGGCCGGCATCCGAAACCCTTCACAAAAGGCGACCAAAGCTCTGCCTCCGAACCAGGTCGATACCCTTAATTCGAATTTCTGAGGTGAGGTGGAAGTGAAGGAGAAGACACTGACTGTGTTTCGGTGCCGTCGTCGTCATACCAAATCGCGATTGAAATTCTTTGTTGAAGTGCAGTGTTCCCCGATAGGTTCGGGATGGTGTGATAGGAGATGTTTGTTTCGCTCTTGATAATGCTGCAATTTGGCGATTCTCGACGCCAAATGTTTACCTGCCGTTCAATGTCTTTGGCATCCGGACCGATAAACATTTTGAGTTTCATGTGCGTGCTCCCTTCGCTACCGTTGATAGGCATTTCCGAGCCGGTTGGGGGCCGCCGTCAAGCCGGGACCGTAATCGGTTCCTTACAAGCCAATCGGGGAAAAGAAATGTACCAAGTCTGATGTCCTTAGTCGAATGCCCGATGTCCGGTTCGGGTCATGAACGACAAAACTGAAGGTAAACATAGTAGGTCCGCTTTCGGGTGCATAGCGACCAGTTGAGCCTGACAGCCGAGCCATGATTCAAGCCACCAGACGGAAGGGGCCGATCATGCGCTACGAACTCAACATCCCGCCGAAAAGCAATCGCAGCGATCCGATCTGCTTCAGCCCGCACCTCCACCGCGCTCGCAATCAGGTCGAACGGTTCTTCAACAGGATCAAGCAATTCCGTCAGGTGGCGACGCGCTACGACAGGCTGGCCGCCAACTACCTTGGATTTGTTCAACTCGCGTCAATCCGGTTGTGGCTACGCCTTAATGAGTCCGCGTCCTGGCACGGCACGACAAAGCTGCACGGCTCAACTTCGCTGCGCGGCTCAGTTTCGCAACGCAGCTTGGCAGCGGAGGAGGATCATGCGACCTTGAACCGACATGACAATGCGCTTAGCAGCGCCATGCCGGAGGAAGACGTCTTGTATCGCCGCATCGGCCTCGCCGCGCTGCTTGTCGCCGGCAGCATCCACAGCAGCCTCGCCGCACCGGATCCTGCGCGGTGCCGCGAGCTGATCCGCAAATACGAGACCGACAAGGCGCAGTTCACCGCGATCGAGGTGTCGCTGACGCTGTTCTCCGCCGCCGACGCCGATTGCCTCAACCTCGCGACCGAGCTGCTCGACCGGGGCGCCTCGGTCGATGCGCGGGATCGGCTCGGCGCGCGGCCGCTGAGCCACGCCGCCCGCTCCGGCCATCTCGACATGGTCGATCTCTTGCTGGGGCGCGGCGCGCCGGTCGATGCGCGCAATCTTGCCGGATCGACGGCGATGTATTTTGCTGCCGAGCGCGGCCATGTCGCGATCGTGCAGCGGCTGATCGACCGCGGCGCCGACGTCAACCTCACCGGACAAAGCGGCGCCTCGCCGGTCGCAGCTGCCGCCTATGCCGGCCGGGACATGGTGGTGCGACTGCTGCTGGCGCATGGCGCAGACGGCCGCAAGGCTGACGATACCGGCAAGCCGCCGGTGGTGTATGCGGCAGCCGGCGGCCAGCTCGGCATCGTCAAGCAATTGCTGGTATCAGATATCGACGTCAACGCGCGCTACGCCAACGATCTCACGCTGTTGATGTGGGCCTCGGGCCCTGACGAGGCCGTGGCGGAGGCGCAGGCGCTCGACATCGTCTCATATCTGCTCGACGCCGGTGCGAAGATCGATTTTTCCGATGCGCGCGGGCGCACGGCGTTGATGATCGCAGCCGAAGGCAATCATCCCGCGATCGTCAAGGCGTTGCTGGCGCGTGGCGCAGATCCAGCGCTGACCGACAAGGCCGGCAAGCATGCCGCCGATCTCACGGTGCTGTCGGCACTGCGCGAGGAACTCAGCGCGCGTACTCAGAGCCCCGCCAGATAGTCCACCAGCGCGGCGAGATCGTCGGGCGAGGTCGCCAGCATCAGGTCGGACATACCAGGGTTGTTGCCGCGCGCGCGCGTCCGGAAATCGTCGATGGTCCTGGCGAGGTAATCGCGTCCCATGCCGGCGAGGCGCGGCACCGTGCCGTCGCCCTGGAAGTGGTCGAGATGACAGGCCGGGCACCCGACCGAGCCGCTGGCACTGACCGCCTTCGCCGCGACGTCCTTGGGCGCGCGCGGTTGGCCAAGATCGGGCCACGGCTTCTGCGAGAAATACTCGCCGATCGCCAGCATGTCGTCGCGCTCGAACTGCGACGCGATCGGCTGCATGATGTCGCTCTTGCGGTCGCCGCGCTTGAAGTCGCGGAGCTGAATGTAGAGATAGCCGGCCTGCTGGCCCCAGATCGTCGGAATCGTCTTGTCGATCGGCTTGCCGTCCGCACCGTGGCACCCGGCGCAGATCTGGACCTTGTCCTCGATCGTTTCAGCATGCGCTTGTGCCGCAATCAGCAACAGCGCAACACCGCAAATCGCAAGTTTATCGAACATCGGTTGATCCCGAAAGACTATGCCTCGTCATTGCGCGCGAAGCGAAGCAATCCATGTTTCCGTGTACGCTGCGCGATGGATTGCTTCGCTTCGCTCGCAATGACGTGGATGGACGTTTCCGCCGGAGAAAACGGAAGCGGGACCGACCGGGTCCCGCTTCATAGTCATTATTTTCTTCTTCTTAGTCGAGCGTGAAGGCGATGATGTTGTTGCCGCGCTTGAAATCGAGCTGGGTGTTACCGCCAGCGCCGACCACGACATATTGCTTGCCGCCGATCATGTAGCTCGACGGCGGTGCATTGACGCCGGCACCGGCGTGGAAGTTCCACAATTCCTTGCCATTGGAGGAGTTGTAGGCTGCGAACTTGCCGTTGCCTTCGCCAGAGAACACCAGGCCGCCGGCGGTGGCGAGAATGCCACCGATCATCGGCTCAGGCGTCTTGACCTGCCACTTGATCTTGCCGGTGTTGTAGTTGACAGCGGTGATGTTGCCCGACTGTTTCTCGCTCGGGATAACCTTGAAGGCGCCGCCCAGCCACAACTTGCCGTTCGGATAGGCCGAGCTTTCGACGTGATAGGTCATCGGCTGGTGCAGGTTGATGGCGTAGGCCAGCTCCTGTCCCGGATCGGTCGCGATCGGCGACCATTCGACGCCGCCATTGGCGCCCGGCAGCATCCGCGCGCCTTCCTTGGTCGGCAGCACCCACATGTTCTCCTGCGGCACCATCGCCTCGGAGAAGCGGATCAGGCTGCAGTCCTTGCGATCGTGCACATAGATGTGCCCGGTCTTGCCGGCATGGATGACGCCGGGAATGGTCTTGCCGTCCTTGTCCTTAACGTTGACCAGCACGGTCGGGCTGACCGCGTCGAGGTCCCACACGTCATGGGCGATGTACTGGGAGTGGCAGACATACTTGCCGGTGTCGAGATCGAGCGAAACCAGCGAGTTGGTGTAGAGGTTGTCGCCGGGCCGATTCGATCCGTCGAGATCGGGTGACGGGTTGCCGACCACGAAATAGATCCGGTTGGTCGCAAGGTCGACCGAAGGGTTCTGCCACACGCCGCCGCCGAGCTTGGCAAAGGGATCGCCGATCTTGGCAAGCGTATCCTTCTCGGCCTGGATATTGCGATGCATGTCGCGACCGGTGGCGTCCTTGGTCGCCCAGACGCCGACGGAGTTGTCCGGAATGGTGTTGAAATTCCAGAGCTGCTTGCCGGTCTTGGCGTCATAGGCGCGCACGAAGCCGCGGATGCCGTATTCGCCGCCATTGGTGCCGATCAGCACCTTGTCCTTGACCACGGTCGGCGCCATCGTCTCGCTGTAGCCGGCCTCGGGATCGGCAATGTTGGTGGTCCACACCACTTCACCGGTCTTGGAGTTCAGCGCAAGCAGCTTGGAATCGAGGGTCGCCAGATAGACCCGATCGTCCAGCACCTGGACGCCGCGATTGTTGGGACCGCAGCAATAGGTGGTGATCGGCCCCATCTTGTGGGCGTAGTGCCACAGCTGCTGGCCGGTCTTGGCATCGAGCGCGTAGACATGGCTGAACGACGTCGTGACATACATCACGCCGTCGACGACGATCGGGGATGTCTCCAGCGATTCCTTGACGTCGGTCTGGAAGATCCAGGCGACGTGCAGGTTCTTCACATTGTCGCGGCCGATTTGCTTGCCCGGATAGAAACGCGTCTGGGCATAATTGCCGTTGGTCAGCAGGAAATCCCGCGTGTTCTTGTCGGCCGCATTGAGCTGCTCCTGCGTCACCGGAGCGACGTTGGCATTGCCGATCTGGGATTTTTGGTCCTGCTTGACTTCCTGTCCGACGGCAGCGCCTGACAACAGGCCAACGCCGACCGCCGCGGCGAATGCCGCAAGCGCTTTCACATTCTTCATGTTTCCCCACCGCGGTTGTTGGTTGCAGCGTTATGCATGGTTTCTGTTTCTACCCTGTCCAAACCTGACCGAGGTGAGCTGCCTACATAGGCGACAACCGTTGGGTTGTTTGCACTGCAATAGGTAATCAAAACGACGGCAAGCAATATGGACGGGTTCCACCTTACCGCCGTCTTGCGCAAAGACAACTGATGCGCGCAATGCGAAGCGCAAACCGCACGCGCACCTGCGTCATCCTCGCGGCAGACGGAAATTCACGCCATTCAGCCCGGATAAAGGGCTCACCACATCGCAATCACGTGGTGACGCCGCAAGACTCTTTGCGGCGCAACAATCAAAATGAGACTGCGCGTCAAGTAACGGTATCGAAACAGGAGGTAGCCGGCGGGAGCGTCTGCGTCCCGCCGGGCACTCAGCTACTCCCAGGACCAGGTCGAGAAATCGTTCTCGAATTGCGGGACTTCCTTCCACACGCCCTTCAGCTTCTTGCTGGCAACCGTGATCCATTGCGGCTGGAACAGGAAGCCGGCCACCGCATCGGTCGCCAGCATGCGCTGCGCGTCGCCGAGCAGCTTGGCGCGGTCGGCCTCGGCCGGCGTCGCCGTGATCTGCTTGTAGAGCGCGTTGAACGCCTGTGACTGGTAGCCGAGATAGAAGTCGGGCTCGGTCAGCTTCACGAGATCGAACGGCTCGACATGCGACACGATGGTCAGGTCGAAATTATGCGGGCCGTTGGGGGCGAAGACCTGCGACAGCCATTGCGCCCATTCGATGTTCTCGATCTTGGCTGTTATGCCGACCTTGGCAAGCTGGGCCGCGAGGATTTCGCCGCCCTGCCGCGCGTAAGGCGGCGGCGGCAGCCTGAGCGACAGCTCGAGCGGCGTGGTGACGCCGGCCTCGCTGAGCAGCTTCTTGGCCTTTTCGGGGTCGTAGGGATTGATATCGGTGGTGTCGATATAGCCAAGCGACCCCGGCGTATAGAAGCTGCCGATCGGTGCGCCGAAGCCATCGACGGCGCCGTCGACCATCGCCTTGCGATCGATCGCGGCAAGGATGGCGCGGCGGACGCGTACGTCGTCGAGCGGCTTCTTGCGTTCGTTGATGGCGACGATGGTCTTGGCCTTGGAGCCGCCGACCAGCACGTTGAAACGCGGATCGGCCTTGAACTGTGCCAGGCTGCGGGCGGCTGCGACCCGCGGATACGCGTCGACGTCGCCCGACAGCAGTGCTGCGACCTGCGCCGCAGGATCGCTGATGAAGCGGATGGTCACCTTGGACAGCTTGATCGCGGCGGCGTTGCGATAGTCCGGCCACTTGTTCAGCGTGATCGACGATCCCTTGGCCCAGGCGCCGAGCGTGTAGGGTCCGGTGCCGACCGGCTGGGTGACATCGGTTGGCGCGCTCTTCGGCTCGACGATCGAGGCGGACGCCTGGGCGAGCAGGAACGGCAGGTTCGGTTCGGAATATTTCAGCGCGACCACGATCGTTTCCGGATCGGGCGCAGTTACCGTCTCGAAGGCCTGGAACAGGCTCTTGTCCTTGTTGGTCGAGGTCGGCGCTGCAGCACGCTCGTAGGAGAATTTCACGGCGGCGGAATCGAACGGCTCGCCATTGTGGAATTTGACGCCCTTGTGCAGCTTGAACGTGTAGGTCTTCAGGTCCGGCGTGGCCTGCCAGCTCTCGGCCAGCAAGGGCGACACCGAGCCGTCCTCATTGATCTTGGTCAGCGTCTCATAGAGGTTATAGAGCGTGACCTCGGCGATGGCGGCGGCAGCCGCATTGGTCGGATCGAGCCCCGGCGGCTCTAGCGTCATGCCCACGACGACGCCGTCCTTCTTGCCCTGCGCCAGGCTCGGCAGCGGCACCGCGGCGAATGCGGCGGCCACGGCGAAAACAGTCAATCTCTTCAACATACGCTTGCTCTCCGGACCTATTGCGCGACCAGTTTAGGCCGGTCCCGCACAAAATACTAACCTCACTCAGCCGCCGCCGGCGGCAGCGTCATCACGGCCTCGGCGTGGTGGCACGCGGCCAGATGGGCTTGTCCCACTGTCCGTAGCGCAGGCGCGGTCTCGCGACAATGCTGGTCGGCCAGGACACAGCGCGACGCATAGGGGCACCCCGTCGCACCCGTCGACTGCGAAGCGATCGCCTGCGCCCCGCGGCGCCGGCGGACGCCGCCGGCCCTGATACGCGGCACCGCCTCCAGCAGCGCGCGGGTATAGGGATGGGCGGAGTGCGCGAACAGATCTTCAGAACGCCCCTGCTCGACGATCCGGCCGAGATACATCACCGCGATCTCGTCACAGAGCAGGTCGACGACAGCGAGATCATGGCTGATCAGGACGTAGCTCAGACCGAACTCGTCCTGCAGGTCCTGCATCAAATTGAGCACCTGCGCCTGCACCGAGACGTCGAGCGCGGAGACCGGCTCGTCGGCGACGATCAGCTTCGGCTGGGTGATCAGCGCCCGCGCGATTGCGATCCGCTGGCGCTGGCCGCCGGAGAATTCGTGCGGGAACTTGTCCATGTCGGCGTCGCGCAGCCCGACCTGCCGCAGCACCTTGGCGACGCGATCGCGCAAACTGCTCCCGTCCATTCGCCCCAGCGCCGTGAGCGGCTCGGCGACGATGCGGGCGATGGTCTGCCGCGGATCGAGCGAGCCATAAGGGTCCTGGAACACCATCTGGAAATCGCGCCGGGCGTGACGGAGTTCGTCGGCCGGCATCTGGTTCAGGTCGCGCCCCAGCAGCGCGACCGTCCCCGACGACGGCCGCTCCAGCGCCATCACGACCCGCGCGAAGGTCGACTTGCCCGAACCGGACTCACCGACGACGCCGAGACTCTTGCCCGACACCACTTGAGCCGTGACGCCGTTGAGCGCGTGCACCTGCGGCGCCGGTTTGAACAGGCTTTCGCGCGGCAGCGTGTAGCGCTGCACGAGGTCCTTCACCTCGAGCAGTGGCGCGGCGCGCGCGGACGGTGACTGGTCGAGCAAGGTCATGCGCTCAGCACTCCGGCCGCGTCAGCCATCGACACATCCGTCCTGACGCAGCGCACGCCATGGCCGGCGCCGACATCCACCACGACTGGCAGTGCCGCGCGGCAACCCGCCTCGACGATCGCGCAGCGATCGGCGAAGGTGCAGCCGGCCGGCAAATCGGCAAGCTCGGGCACCGTGCCGGCAATGGTCGTCAGCCGCGTCCCCTTCTTTGCTCCAAGTCGTGGCCGTGCGCGGAACAGGCCCTGGGTATAGGGATGCCCCATCCGCGTGAACACGGCATTGGTGACGCCGCTTTCGACGACGGTGCCGCCATACATCACCATCATGCGCTGGACGTTCTCGGCGATCACGCCGAGGTCGTGCGAGATCAGGATCATCGCCATGCCGCGCTCGGCGACGAGATCGGCGATCAGATCGAGGATCTGTCCCTGGATCGTGACGTCGAGCGCGGTGGTCGGCTCGTCGGCGATCAGCACGTCGGGCTGGCAGGCCAGCGCCATCGCAATCGTGATGCGCTGACGCTGGCCGCCGGAGAACTGGTGCGGATAGGCGTCGACGCGCTTGGCAGCGTCGGGAAGGCCGACGCGATCGAGCAAGGCAATGGTCTCTTTCCGCGCCTGCGCCGCCGAGCAGCCGGTGTGACGCCGCAGCGGCTCGGCAACCTGCCGCCCGATCGTGTGCATCGGATTGAGCGCGGTCATCGGCTCCTGGAAGATCATGCTGATTCGATTGCCGCGCAGCTTGCAGTAGCTCGCATCCGGCAGCCCCACCAGCTCGCTGCCCTCGAGCCGAATGCTGCCGCTGACCACGGCGCTGTCGGGCAACAGGCCCATCAAAGCGAGCGCGGTGATCGACTTGCCGCAACCGGACTCGCCGACCAGCCCGAGTGTCTCGCCGCGCCTCAGTGCAAAGCTGACGCCACGGACGGCCTGTGCCGGACCGCGGCTGGTGTTGAGCCGGATGCCGAGATCCTTGACTTCGATCAGGGGTGCGTTGGCGTCGTTCACAATCATCGCTCCCGCGCCAGCCGCGGATCGAACAGGTCGCGCAGCCCGTCGCCGAGGAGATTGAGGCCGAGCACGGCGATCGCGATCGCCACACCCGGATAGACCGCAAGCATCGGCGACTGGAACAGCAGCGTCTGCGCGTCGTTGAGCATGCGTCCCCAGGACGGTTGCGGCGGCTGTGTCCCGAGCCCGAGATAGGACAGCGCAGCTTCGGCGAGGATCGCCAGCGCAAACTGGATCGTCGCTTGCACGATCAGGATCGACAGGATGTTGGGCAGAACGTGCTCGATGGTGATGCGGAATTTGCCCTTGCCCGCGGCACGCGCCGCGAGAATGAATTCGCGCGCCCAGATCGCATTGGCCGATCCGCGGGTGACGCGGATAAAGGTCGGAATCTGGAAGATGCCGATGGCGATGATCGAGGTCACCATGCCCGGACCGACCACGGCGGCGAGCATGATCGCCGAGAGCACGGCCGGAAAGGCAAAGGTGAAGTCGCTCAGCCGCATGATGAGCTCTTCGGTCCAGCCCTTGCGGGCGGACGCGACCAGGCCGAGACAAACGCCGAACGTCAGGCCGATGCCGACAGCGATGATTCCGACCATGATGGTGGCGCGGGCACCGACCAGCAGCAGCGAAACAATGTCGCGGCCGAGCACGTCAGTGCCGAGCCAGTGCGCGGCCGACGGCGGCCGCAGCTTTGCGGCGACATCGATGTCGTAGGCCGACCACGGCGTCCAGACCAGTGACAGCAGGGCCGCTCCCAGCACCAGCAGGCTCAATACAGCGCCGAGCACAAAGCTGCGATGGCGCATCGCGCGCCGCCAGAAGCCGATCGCCGGTCTGGCGCCGGGAACAATCGCCGGCTCGCCGGCCGCAGCGGTCAGCGGCGTATTCACAGGTTAGCCACCTTGATGCGTGGATCGATGAAGGCATAGAGCACATCGACCACGAAGTTGACTGTCACGACCATGGCCGCCAGCAGCATCACGCAATTGCGCACCACGATCAGGTCGCGGTTGGCGATCGACTGGAAGATGAGGCGGCCGAGCCCCGGCAGATAGAACACGTTCTCGATCACGATCGTGCCGGCCAAGAGATTGGCGAATTGCAGGCCCATCACCGTCATGACCGGGATCATAGCGTTGCGCAGCACATGACGCCACAGCACCTCGCGCTTGCCGAGCCCCTTGGCGCGCGCGGTGCGCACGAAATCCTCGCGCAGCACCTCGAGCACGGCCGAACGCGTGACGCGGGCGAGGATCGCGGCCTGCACCACGGCGAGCGAGATCGCCGGCAGCAGCAGCGATCGGATGCCGGCCCATATGCCGTCGTCCCAGCCGGCGAATCCGCCGGCTGACAGCCATTGCAGCTTCACCGCAAACAGCAGGATCAGGAGGATCGCGAACCAGAAGTTCGGCAGCGCGATGCCAACTTGCGTCAGCGACATCACGCCGACGTCGCCGAGCTTGTTATGGTTGGCGGCGGTGTAGATGCCGGCAGTCAGCGCCAGCACGACGGAGATCGACATCGACATGATCGCAAGCGGAATGGTCAGCACCAGCCGCTCCGCGATCAATCCGGCCACCGGCGTGCCGTAGACATAGCTGTTGCCGAGATCGCCGACCGCCATGCCCTTGATCCAGAGCAAATAGCGCAGCGCGAGCGGCTGATCGAGCCCGAGCTTGACGGTCAGCGCACGCACCGCATCGGGTGACGCGTCCGCCCCCATCAGCATCTGGGCGGCATTGCCGGGCAGCGCGTCGAGCACGAGAAAAATGATCAGCGAGGCGGCGAACAGCGTCGCCACCAGGGTCAAGATCCGCCGTAGGACGAATACGCTCATGCGCTTCCGGATTCAGTGAATGGACCCGCACGTTTCAACATGTTCGCCGCCGAAAGCAAGCCCCGCATGACATCAGGCCGGCCAGCGGCCGAGCAGATCGCTCGCGGCCTCGAACAGCGCCGAGACGCGCAAAAGCTCGGCATCGTCGCGGAAGCGCCCAACGAGGTGCAGGCCGATCGGCAGGCCGTCGCGGCCAAAGCCGGCCGGGAGGCTGATCGCCGGGTGCCCGGTCATGTTGAAGGGCATGGTCCAGGGAAACCAGTGCGGCCGCACGCTGTCAAAAATCTGCCCGTCGATATCGATGGTGCCGAACAGGTCCTGGTCGATCGGCAGCGCAGTGCGCGTGAGGGTCGGCATCGCGAGCCAGTCGGCAGTTGCAAGCATCGACTGCACACGGCGGAACAGCGCGGTGCGATCGAACATGGCCTGCTGGTAATCGACGCCGCTGACCTTCTCGGCAAGCGCGAGCTGTTTGAGGAACGTTGCGCTGAGGTTGTTGGGATGATCGGCCGCGAGCTTTTCGAAGCGGGTGCGCCAGGCGGTGTGGTTGATCGCGCGCCAGATCGGCTCGATATCAAAGCCCTCGCCGGAAAACTCCTCGAGCTCGGCACCCAGACTGGCCAACCGATCGAGACTTGCCTTGAACGCAGCGGCGACGTCCGAGGTCACCGGACGTCCCGGCGGCGAGAGGCAGAACAGGATTTTCTTAGCCTTGAGATCGCCGCGCGGCGCGGCGACGTCTGGATAGTCCGGCACCGGCACGCCGATCGACCAGGGATCGGAGGCGTCCTCGCCCGCCATCGCCTGCAGCATCAGCGCGGTATCGGCGACGGTACGCGTGGTCGGCGTGACATAGGTCTGGTTGCCGAAGGCATCCTGCACCTGGCTGTGCGGGATCACGCCGTTGCTTTGCTTTAAGCCGACGACGCCATTGCAAGCGGCCGGAATCCGTGTCGACCCGCCGCCATCGCTCGCCACCGCCAGCGGCGCGATGCCGCTTGCGACCGCCACCGCCGCGCCACCGCTTGAGCCACCGCTGGAGCGGTCAGCGCTCCACGCATTGCGCGTGCGGCCGAACAGCGGCGAGTCGGTGAGGCACTTGCTGCCGAACTCCGGCGTCGTGGTCTTGCCGATCAGGATTCCACCCTGCGCGCGCAATCGAGCTACCGCCACCGCATCGTGATCGGGCACATTGTCCTGGAACGGCACCGCGCCGAACGTCGTCCGCACACCCCTGGTGTTGACGAGATCCTTGACCGTGAAGGGAATGCCATGGAGCAGGCCGAGCGGCGCACCGGCCATGATTTGGCGCTCGGCGTCCTTGGCCTGCGCCATCGCTTCGTCGCCGCACAGTGTGATGAAGCAGTTCAATTCCGGCTGCAACCGCTCGGCCCGGGCCAGCACGGCGCGGGTGATCTCGACGGGCGAGACGTCCTTGCGAGCAATGCGCGCGCGAAGCTCGGTCGCAGAGAGAAAGCAAGGATCGCCGCTCATCGTCGAGAACTCTCCGTCAAGGCCGCCTCGCAAGAGCGACGGCATTGACAGCCAGAATGACACTCCTGTTAACTCGCCGTCCAATACGAATTTGAAGACCAACCCATACGTTTTTGGTATGCCTATGGATCTCCGTCGGCTTCGTTACTTCGTGGCCGTGGCTGAGGAGCGCAGCGTCGGCAAGGCGGCTGAACGGCTGCGGATGGCGCAGCCGCCGCTCTCCGTGCAAATCCGAAAGCTCGAGGCTGAACTGGGCACGCCGCTGTTTCGCCGCGGGACGCGCGGCATGGATTTGACCGAAGCCGGCCTCGCTTTGATGTCACGGGCGAGCGAAGCGCTCGCGCTCGCCGCCGAAGGTGTTGAAGCGGCGCGTGCGGTCGCGGCCGGGCGGCGCGGACGGTTGTCTGTCGGATACATGTTCGTGCTCGCCAGCGCCGTGCTGCCGCAGCTGGTGCCGGAATTGCGCCGGTCGCTACCGGGCGTCGATCTCGACTTCGTCGAGCTGAGTGCGTCGACGCGCGAGCCCTTGCTGCTCGACCGTGCCGTCGCCGTCGCGCTCTGCATGCCGGCGATTCATCACCCGGAGATCCAACTGGCCCAGATCGGCACGCAAAAGCTGATGCTCGCCGTGCCGGCCCGCTCACCGCTGGCGCGCCTCACCGCCGTGCCCGTCGACAAATTGCAGGGACGCCCTCTGATCGCGCTGCCGAGACCGGAGGAAGAGCCGACCTCGTCCGCGGTGGCGGCGTTACTTCGGCGGCATCAGGTCGTGATGCCGATCGCCAGCCGGGTTGAAACCGTGCATTCGGCACTCGGTCTTGTTCTCGCCGGGGAAGGTCTCTCGATACTGCCGGCCTGCGCCAAACTGGGAGCGCCGCCCGGCATCGTGTTTCGTCCCTTCCTCGACGCCGCCGACACGATCGAGATCGCGGCGTGCTGGCGGCGGGATTCCTCGTCCCAACTGATCCGGACCTTCCTCAAGAGCGCGGAGAAAGTGGTTGCACGGATCTGAGGCCCGCATCCGGCGCCGTCGGATGGCATGGCCTACCAATAATCCACGGGTAGCTCGCGGCTGCGCGGCGGATCGGCACCGGCGCGCGTGCAGGTGAAGGCGGCGCATTTGCAGGCAAAGGACAGCGCGCGCTTGAGCTCGGCCGCGGTGATGTCTCGCAACCGCTGCCGGTCGATCCGCCCGAGCCGATGCAGTGCGGCCAGCAAAGCGGCCTGAAAGCTATCGCCGGCGCCGATCGTATCGACCACCTTGACTACGGGCGCGTCGACCTCGATCAATCCCGTCTGATGAGGCCAGGCGCAGGCGCCGTGGTTGCCGCGTGTCACGACGACGAGGGACGAGCCGTCCGAAAGCAGTTTCTCCGCCCTGTCAGCATATGGCTCGTCGCCGAACAGATAGGCGAAGTCGACGTCGGACATTTTTACGATGTCGGCCTTGCCGCAGAAGGTCATCATCCGCGCGCGATAGGCCTCCTTGTCCTTGACCAGGTTTGGCCGGCAGTTCGGATCGAGCGAAATCGTCGCGCTCGGCCGGGCGTCCTCGATGAGAGCCAGTGTTTCGGCCGCGCCCCTGTCATGAACCAGCGTTGTCGAGCCGGTGTGAATGCATTCAACGCCTCCGAGCGCTATCGCATCACGCCAATAGACCCAGTTTCGCGACGCGGTGTCAGCGTCATAGAACGCGTATTGGGTCTCGGTTCCGGTCACGCGCGCAAACGCAAGCGTCGCCTGGCGATCGCTTCGAGTCGCGAAACGAAGATCCACCGCCGAATTCAGCGCGTGATCGGCGATCATCTTGCCGAACGTATCGTTAGCGATGCCGCCGACGAAGCCTGTCGGGACATCGAGCCGCGCACAGCCGATCGCGATGTTGAGACAGGAGCCACCAACCGCGGGCGTCAACGCTTCGCGGCCATCTGCCGTCTTCGACGGCAGGAAATCAATCAGCGCATCTCCGCAACTCAGCAGCATCTTTCAAAACGTCCTAAGTCGATAGTGCTTCGCCGGGCGCCCGCTTCATCGCCTCGCGCGTGCTGCGATCGACCTCCCGCAGCATCTTGTGCACGCCGCGCTTCCGGCGGTGGAACTCGGCCATCTCGGGCCTGGTCGGCTCGCTCAATCGGCCCAAAGCCGACATGCCGGCCATCGCTGCATTGATCGAGTTGTGCGCACCGCTTGCGACGGCACCCAGCATCGCAGCGCCCAGCAACACCGGCTCCTGGGTCTGCGGCAGCGCCACGGTGTAACCTGTCGTGTCGGCCATGATCTGGCGGACCAGCGGGCTGCGACTGGCGCCGCCGCCGATCACGATGGTCTTGCCGTCGACGCCGTGGGCCTGCAAGGCGTCGATGACATCGGCAAGGCCATAAGCGAGCCCGCACAGGCCGGCGATGAACAGCCGCTCCATCGCCGACGCGTCGGTATCGAGATCGAGTCCCGCGATCACGGCGCGCGATCCCGGATCGGAATAGGGCGAGCGGTTGCCGAGGAATTCCGGCAGCACGTGAACGTTGCGCGCCAGCAGCGCCGCGGCGCCGGCGTTGCCCGCGCGCGCAAGGATGCGCTTCTCGAGGAACTCGATGACATCGACGCCGTCGCTCTTCGCCGCAGCCAGAATCTCGGCATGCGCCGGATGCGAGCGGAGCAGATGATCGATCGCAGCACCCGCCGCGGACTGACCACCCTCGTTCAGCCAGAAGCCCGGCACCATGCCTGCGAAATACGGCCCCCAGACGCCGGGCACAAAACATGGCTCGACTGTCGTCGCCATGATGCAGGCCGACGTTCCCATGATGTAGGCGAGCCGCTGGCAGACATCGACGTCGGCACCGGACCCGTCGCGACCGCCGATCGCGCCAACCCCGCCGGCATGGGCATCGATCAGCGAGGCGCCGACTGCCGTCCCCGGCATCAAACCGAGATCGCGGGCGGCGTCTTCCGATAGTCCCCGTCCGAGCGGCGACCCGGGCGGGACGATCTCGGTGCCGATCCGCGCGAAACGATCGGCTGCGAGATCCTCGAGCCCAACCCGCCTGAAGAAGGCTTCGCTCCAGCCGCCCTCGCCGGCCACATAGGTCCATTTGCAGGTCACCGTGCAGGTCGACCGTGCCAGCGAGCCGGTGGCGCGGAACGAGAGATAGTCGGCAAGGTCGAAGAAATGCCCCGCGGCATCGAAGGTCGCGGTCAGATGCCGCTTCAGCCAGAGGATCTTTGGGATTTCCATCTCCGGCGAGATCGCGCCGCCGACGTAGCGCAGCACACGATCGCCGGTTGCGTTGACGAACTGGGTTTCGTCCATCGCACGATGATCCATCCAGACCACGACATTGCGCGCAGGATCGCCCGACGGACTGACGGTGAGCGGCCGCCCCGTTTTGTCGAGCACCACGAGCGAGCAGGTCGCGTCGAAGCCGACGCCCTTGACGTGCTCGGCCGCGACCGCGGCCTCGCGCATCGCACCGCGGACGGAAGCGACGCAGGCCGCCCAGATGTCCTCGGACGATTGCTCGACGATGTCGCCGGTCTCATGCCAGACGCGAATCGGATGCCGGGCCGCGCCCAGCAATTGTCCGGCCTCGTCGAATACCCCCGCCCGGGCGCTGGTGCTCCCGACGTCCACCCCGATATAGGCTTGCCGCATAGTCGCGCTCTACGTTTTGAGCATGCTCTTTTCGGAAAACCGGTCGCCACTTTTCCGGAGCATGCTCTAGCTTCGGCGCGAGCTTACCAGCAAGTGTAGCCGCCATCGACCAAAACGATGCTTCCGGTCATCAGGCTGGCGGCCTCGGAGGCGAGGAACAGAACGACGGAGGCGATCTCGTCGACCTGGCCCATCCGGGCCATCGGAGTTCCGCCGATCCAGGCGTCATACATCCGGGGGCTGTTCTTCACAAAGGCGTTCAGCGGCGTCTCGATATAGGTCGGCGCCACCGCGTTGACGCGGACGCCGCGCGCCGCCCATTCGGCGGCCAGCGATTTGGTCAGGTGGTGCACTGCGGCCTTGGACGCATTGTAGAAGCACTGTTCCTGCGGCTTGTTGACGATGAAACCGGACATCGAGCCGACATTGACGATGGTTCCCGACTTCGACTTCAGCATGTGGTTGCCGAAGGCCCGGCAGCACCAGAACGTGCCGTTCAGATTGACGTCGACGACATTGAGCCAATGCTCGTCGGTCACGGTCTCGGCCGGCGTTTCGCTGCGGGCAATGCCGGCATTGTTGACGAGGATGTCGACCTTTCCATACTTTTTGACCAGTTCGTCCGCGACCTCGGACACGCGTTTGGAATCGGTGACATCCATCACGGCGATATCGGCGTCAAAGCCCTTGGCCTTCAGCTCCGCCCTGGCGTCATTGGCGGCCTTGGCGTCGCGATCGCCGATGATGACCTTGGCGCCGGCTTCGGCCAGCGCCTCGGCACAGCCGAGACCGATGCCCTGGCCCGCACCGGTGATGATCGCGGTCTTGCCGTCCAATCTGAACTTCTCGAGATACATTTTCTTCTTCCTTTGCCTGTGCCCGCGAACAGCGGGCGCGTCGCCCCGGCCTGAGCGTATCCAACCCTCGTCCGCGTCTTACGCGTGGATCGATTTTCCGCTGTCGTCGAAACGATAGACCCGCGACGGTTCCGGGATCATTGACACCTTGTCGCCCGGGTGCAGGCCGAGCTCGCCGACATAGCGCGCCGTCAATGTCCCGAGCGGTCCGGCGTCGATATAAAGGAAGGTGTCGCTGCCGAGATGCTCGGCAACCGCGACCGTCCCGGGCCAGCCGCCCTTCCCGTTCGGTTCGACCTTCAGATGCTCGGGCCGCACGCCGATGGTGGTGGCGCCCTGCTGTTTCGCCGGCTCGCCAGTGACGAAATTCATCTTGGGCGAGCCGATGAAGCCGGCGACGAACAGGTTCGCGGGCTTCTCATAGAGTTCGAGCGGAGAGCCGTACTGCTCGATCTTGCCGGCGTTCAGCACCACGATCTTGTCGGCCATGGTCATGGCCTCGACCTGGTCGTGGGTGACGTAGACCGCCGTGGTGCCGAGCTGCTTCTGCAGCCGCGTCACCTCAAGCCGCATCTGCACCCGCAGTGCGGCGTCCAGGTTCGACAGCGGCTCGTCGAACAGGAACGCCTTCGGCTCGCGCACGATGGCGCGGCCAATCGCGACACGCTGCCGCTGGCCGCCGGACAATTCGCGCGGCTTGCGATCAAGATACGGTGTCAGATTGAGCGTCGACGCGGCGCCCTCGACCTTGCGGTTGATCTCGTCCTTCGGCAACCCGGCCATCTTGAGGCCAAAGGCGATGTTGCCGCGCACGCTCATATGCGGATAGAGCGCGTAGGACTGGAACACCATCGACAGCCCGCGCTTGGCCGGCGGCACGTCGACCACGTTGCGTCCATCGATCAGGATCGCGCCGCCGGTGACGTCTTCGAGCCCCGCGATCAGCCGCAGCAGCGTGGTCTTACCGCAGCCGGACGGTCCGACGAAGACGACAAAGGAGCCGTCGGTGATATCGAGGTCGGCCCCCTTGATGATGTGGACCGGCCCGAACGATTTTTGCACACCCTGCAGCGTAATCTGACCCATGGCAAAAGCCTTTCTGCTACTTGACCGCACCGAAGGTCAGACCGCGGACGAGTTGCCGCTGACTGAACCAGCCGAGCACGAGGATGGGCGCGATCGCGAGTGTCGACGCCGCGGACAGTTTGGCCCAGAACAACCCTTCCGGACTCGAATAGGATGCGATGAACACGGTGAGCGGCGCGGCATCGAGCGTCGATAGATTCAGCGTCCAGAATGCCTCGTTCCAGGCCAGGATCAAATTGAGCAGCATGGTCGAGGCGAGCCCCGGTATCGCCATCGGCGTCAGCACATAGATGAGCTCGCGTCCGATGGTGGCACCGTCCATTCGCGCAGCTTCAAGGATGTCCTTCGGAATCTCCTTGAAATAGGTGAACAGCATCCAGATCACGATCGGCAGATTGCCGAGGCACAGGATGAAGACCAGCCCGGCGCGGGTGTCGAGCAGGCCGAAATTGCGGTAGATCAGGTAGATCGGCACCAGCACGCCGACCGGCGGCATCATCTTGGTCGACAGCATCCAGAGCAGGATGTCCTTGGTCCGCTTGGTCGGCGAGAACGCCATCGACCACGCCGCAGGAACCGCGATGACCATCGCGATCAATGTGGATCCGCCCGCGATGATGATCGAGTTGAGCGCATGGTGGAGATAGTCGCTGCGCTCCTGTACCGTGACGTAATTTTCGGTCGTCCAGTGAAAGAACAGGAACGACGGCGGGATCGAGAAGGCATCAAGTTCGGTCTTGAAGCTCGTCAGCACCATCCAGAGGATCGGGAAGAAGATCAGGAAGCCGACCAGCCACGCCGCCGCCGTCGAGATCACCTTGTTCTGTGTCGTGACCATCCGTGCCATGACGTTACGCCTCCAGATTCCGGCCGACGATACGAACGAGGAAGAAGGCGACGATGTTGGCGATCACCACGGCGACGAGGCCGCCAGCCGAGGCGCTGCCGATATCGTACTGGATCAACGCCTGTGAGTAGATCAGGAAGGCGATGTTGGTGGTTTGCAGGCCGGGGCCGCCGCCGGTGGTGACGAAGATCTCGGCGAACACCGTCAGCAGGAAGATGGTCTCGATCAGGATCACCACCGTGATGGGGCGCGCCAGATGCGGCAGCGTGATGTAGATGAAGGTCGACATCGCCCTCGCCCCGTCCATCTCGGCCGCCTCCTTCTGTTCTTCATCGAGCGACTGCAGGGCGGTCAGCAGGATCAGGGTGGCGAACGGCAGCCATTGCCAGGAAACGATCAGGATCACCGCAAGCAGCGGCGCGTCGGTGAACCAGTCGATCGGCGTCGCGCCGAATAATTTCGCGATCCAGGCAAACAGGCCCGACACCGGATGCATCAGCAGGTTCTTCCACACCAGCGCGCTGACGGTCGGCATCACGAAGAACGGCGCGATCACCATCAGCCTCACAATACCGAGCCCGACCACATGTTGATTGAGCAAGAGGCCCAGCGGCACGCCGAGCAGGATCGTGATCGCGAGCACCGAGCCGACCAGCACCAGTGTGTTCTGCAGCGAGGCGAGGAACGCCGGATCGGTCAGGAAGTAGCGGAAGTTCTCGAGGCCGACGAACGCTTCGGACCCGGGATCGAGCAGGTTGTAACGCAACGTCGAGAAATAGATCGTGAGCGCGAGCGGCACGATCATCCAGATGAACAGCAGCGCCACGGCAGGAGTGAGCAGTGTTCGCGCGAGCAGTTGGGTCTGCCGGGTCGCCATCTCCGCCTCCTTTTGGGAAAGTGCGACCATCCCGTTGCGGAACAGGATGGTCGCGAGTGGCCCAGCTCGGGAGGATTGAGCTGGTCAGAAGGCCAAGGCGCTAGTCCGCATTGCGTCTTGGCTTTTCGTTTGCGCTACTTGATGTAGCCCGCCCGCTTCATTTCCCGCTCGGTCGAGATCTGCGCCGCCGCGAGCGCGGCGTCCACGGAGGTGTTGCCCGAGAGCGCAGCCGCGAACTGCTGGCCCACCGAGGTGCCGATGCCCTGGAATTCAGGGATCGCCGCATATTGCACGCCGACATAAGGCACCGGCTTCACGGTCGGGTGGCTCGGATCAGCCGCATCGATCGAGGCCAGCGTCATCTTGGCGAACGGTGCCACCTTCAGATAGTCGGGGTTCTTGTAGAGCGAGATGCGCGTTCCGGGAGGTGCCGAGGCCCAGCCTTCCTTGTCCGCGACGAGCTTGGAGTAATCCTTGCTGGTCGCCCAGGCGATGAACTTTTGGGCCGCGTCAACCTTCTTGGAGCCGGCGGGGACCGCGAGGCTCCACGCCCACAGCCAGTTGGCGTTCTTGCCGAGCCCGGTGTTGGGCGCCAGCGCGAAGCCGACCTTGTCGGCAACCTTGGAATCCTTCGGGTTGGTCACCATGGACGCCGCCACCGTGGCGTCGATCCACATTGCGCACTTGCCGGCGCTAAACAAAGCGAGGTTCTCGTTGAAGCCGTTCGAAGAGGCGCCGGGAGGGCCGGCCTGCTTCATCAGGTCGACATAGGTCTCAAGCGTCTTCTTCCATTCCGGCGAATTGAACTGCGGCTCCCACTTCTCGTCAAACCAGCGCGCGCCGAACGAATTCGACATCGCGGTCAGGAAGGCCATGTTCTCGCCCCAGCCGGCCTTGCCGCGCAGGCAGATGCCGTAGGTGCCGGCCGACTTGTCGGTTAGCTTCTTGGCGGCATCGACCACGAAGTCCCAGGTCGGGCTGTCCGGCATCTTCAGGCCGGCCTTGTCGAACAGGTCGGTGCGATACATCACCATCGAGCTCTCGCCATAAAACGGCGCGGCGTAGAGCTTGCTATCGACCGAGACGGCGTCGCGGATCTTCGGCAGAAGGTCACCAACGTCGTAGTCGGCGCCGAGCTTGTCGAGCGGCACCAGCCAGCTCTTCTTGGCCCAGATCGGCACTTCATATGTGCCGATGGTCAGCACGTCGAACTGACCGCCCTTGGTAGCGATGTCGGTGGTGACGCGCTGACGCAGCACGTTCTCCTCGAGCGTCACCCATTTCACGGTGATGTCGGGGTTCTTGGCGGTGAATTCGCTGGTGAGCCCCTGCATGCGGATCATGTCGCTGTTGTTGACCGTCGCGATCGTCAGCGTGGTCTGGGCAAGCGAGGGGGCGGATAACAAAAGGGCAGCGGCGCCCGCAACGGCGCGAAGGACGTTTTTCAAGGTAACCTCCCATAGCCACGTTGAGCATATGCCCACGTGTTGAGCGTATGTTCACCCTGTCGCCGAATTTTGTCAAGCGCGCGAATGCACCGTGGCGCGCGATTGTTGACGTCGTCACAGCTTGAGTTATTGCAGGTGCGAAGGACGCGCTGAGTACGGACAGGCCAGTTCGAATCGTGGCCGCGGCTTCATATGGTGCCGCTGCAATGCCAAACACTGTCCAGACAAACACTTACGACCCCCGACGGCGCGGGGCGACATCGTCGCTTTTATCTTGCCGTCGCCATCAATCTCGCCAATCGCGAGGGGGCCGCCAGAACGGCTGGCACACCTCGTGGTTGACGACGCCAGGATCGATGCAGAGGTCGCGCAGTGTCCGCTCGTCGCACTTCGCGAGCTCGCGGCGTCCCACGTGGCGGCGGCGCCGCTCGCGCAGCGTCGCGACGATCAAGCCCAGGGTCAGGCTCCAGCTCCCGCGCGGTGCCACCACCGGTGCAAGACCTGAAGACCCGGCCCTGTTGCCCCTCACCGCGGTTCCCTCGCGCGGCCATAGGAGATCGCGATCGCGCCTGCGAGCAGCACGGCGGCCGAAATCACAAGCGAGGCATGCGCGCCCGCAATGAACTCGTTGCCCCCTCCGACCAGCGAGCCGAACAGGGCAACGCCAAGCACGCTGCCGGTCTGCCGCGTCGCGTTCAGCACACCCGCGGCGATGCCAGATCGCGACTTATCTACACTGCCGAGCAGCGTCGAGGTCAAGGGCGGCACTAGCAGGCCGAGCCCGCCGCCAAGGACGAGGAGCTGAGCGCCGATCGCCCAGTAGCTCGTGTCTGAGGCCATGGGCAGCAGCGCAACGCAGCCCGCGGCCGTGATCACCGAAGCCAGCGCGATGGTTTGCGGCGCGCCGAGGCGTTCGCTGACCGACGCGGCGACGAGGTTGGCGGGCAGCACCATGGCCATCATGGGCACGAAGGCGAGGCCCGTTGCGAACGGCGACCAGCCACGGATATTCTGGAAATAGAGGCTCAGCACGAAGATCAGGCCGTAGAAGGCGATGTTGAAGAGAACCCCGACCAGCGCGGTGAGCGCGAACATGCGATGGGCAAACAGCGAGAGCGGGAGCATCGCTTGTGGCGCGCGCGCCTCGCGCCACGCGAACAGGAATCCGACTACGGCCGCCGCCACGAAGCCCACGATGACGAGCGGATGGCTCCAGCCGAGCCTGCCGCCCTCGATCAGGGCGCCGGCCAGCGTGCCGAGCGCTGTGATCGCCGCGATCTGGCCCGGCAGATCGATTTCGCGCTGCGAGAGCCGCGGCGTCTCCTCGGCATAACGCCAGGCGAGCCAGAGGCCGGCGGCGCCGATCGGCAGGTTGACCAGAAAGATCGAGCGCCAGCCAACCAGCGCGATCAGCACGCCGCCGACGAACGGCCCTGAGGTGAGTGCGACGCTCGCGCCTGCGGCCCAGAAGCCGACCGCGCGGCCGCGCTCCTTCGGATCGGCATAGGCGTGATTGAGCAGCGTCAGCGAGTTCGGCACCAGGATCGCCGCCGCCAGGCCCTGCACGGACCGCGCGACGATCAGGAACACCGCCGACGGCGCCAGCGCGCAGGCGAGCGACGCCAACGTGAAGATCGCAAAACCCGCCATGAAAATCCGTTTGGCGCCGAGACGGTCGCCGAGCGCGCCGGCGGTCAAAATGAAGGCGGCAAACGCGATGGTATAGGCGGTCACGACCCATTGCAGCTCGGCGACGCTACCGCCGAGCGAGGCGCCGATGCTGCTCAGGGCGGTATTGACGATGGTGATGTCGAGCTGCACCACGCCAAGGCCGAGGCTCATGGCGGCAAGCGCCAGCGCCGTCGCGAGCGGCGAACGGGATGACGTGTTGTCGGAGTGGGCTTGTTCCGGCCGCCCCGCGACTGCGCGAATGTTGGGCGAAGTTGTTTGCATGGGTCATCCTCAGTTATCTCGGGAATTTTGCGGCTCAGATAGGCCCGATTTTGCGATTATCCTTCGATATCAATCGAATTGTCGAAGCGCGGGATGATCTTTCGCTTCATGGCGGCGCTTGCTTTCGCGGGGCACATCGGTGTCTGCGCAATCTATGTTCCGCGATCGGACCAGTCTCGCGGAACTGCTACCGTCCTGGCCGTAGTATTTGTGCTTGGCGGTGCGTTCTCATCGGCGTAGGAGGAGACATGGACACGGGACCCAAAATCGCCCAGGTCGCGGCACTCGTCGGCGATCCGGCGCGCGCCAACATGCTTAGCGCGCTGATGGATGGCCGAACGTTGACCGCCACGGAACTCGCCTATGTGTCCGGCGTGGCGCCGCAGACAGCGAGTGGCCATCTTGCGAGACTCAGCGACGCCGGATTGCTAGCGCTCGAAAGGCAGGGCCGACGACGATATTTTCGCCTGGCCTCTCCGCTCGTCGCGCGCATGCTGGAAGGTCTCATGGTCTTGGCGCAGGAAGGCCCCGCCCGGCAGCGCAATCTCTGGCGCGGTGGAGAGACGCTCCGACACGCGCGTACGTGCTATGACCACATGGCCGGCCGCATTGCCGTCGCGATCGCCGACCGGCTGGCCCAACAGTCGTTTATTCTCCTCGACGAGGATGGCGGACAACTAACCGATGCCGGTCGGTCGTTCTTCGATGAGGTCGGCGTCGATCTTCGCCTCACCTCCAAGCGCCGAGTGTTCTGCCGACCCTGTCTCGACTGGAGCGAGCGCCGGCCGCATCTGGCCGGGGCGGTCGGTGCTGCCATTCTTCGACACGCTCTCGATCACGATTGGGTCGAGCATGTCCGGGATAGCCGCGCGCTCGTCGTGACCCCTGTTGGTGTTAGTGGACTCGCCACAACCTTCGGCATCGAGGACGCACCCCCGACGGACGGCCGCGAAGGGCGGGTTGCATCATGCGGCGTGCCGAGCGTGTAGCTTGTCTAAGACCGCGAAGATGTCAGAGGCTTGGGCCGCCGCAGGCGTAGCGCGAATTCGCAGGTCGTCGCGGTATTGCCGATTGGAGCGCGTGGCAGGCTCCGGCATCATAGCGCCACGGCGAAGCAGTAGTGCCCATCGTCATCTGCCGTGGCGCGGGACTGCGCTCCCTCGCCCCGTTCTTACGGGGAGAGGGTTGGGGTGAGGGGCTCTCTCCGCGCATACGGCGGCAGATTAATACGTGGAGACTCCCCCTCACCCGGAACGCATCTAACGATGCGTTCCGACCTCTCCCCGCACGCGGGGCGAGGTCAAGCTTGCCCGTTGCTCAATTCGACAAACTCGCCGCGCTCAGCGCTCGAGGATCGCCCGCGCGGTCGCCTCGTCGGTGATCAGGCCGTTGATGACCCGGCCTGCCAGCGCGGCCTTGATGGCCGGTACTTTGCCAGTGCCGACCGCTGCGGCAATCGTGGCAGATTGCGCGGGGATCTGCGGTGGAATGCTGGTCAACCGCTTGTTGGTGCCGCCCTTGATCAGCTTTCCCTTGGCGTCGTAGGCCCAGCCGGTCACCTCGCCGACCGCGCCGAGCCGCATCATCTCCAGCAGCTCTTCGCGGGTGACGAACCCGTCGACATGGATCTGCGCCTTCTGATCCATCTGGCCGATGCCGATCAGCCTGAGATCGGCCCTGGCCGCGACCGCCTTGACCCGCGCGATCGGCTCGATGCGGACCATGCGATTGCGCTCGTCCTCGCTCGACATCAGGAACGGCAGCGGCATCGGATAGTGGCGCGCGCCGGTGCGGTCGGCCAGCCGCCCTACGGTGTCGTAGAAGCTCGCCGAGCCGTCGGCGGAGATGTTGCCGACCAGCGAGACGATCTGGTGATCGGGCCGCTCGATCGGCGAGACGCGCTCGACCGCGGCGCGCACGGCGCGACCGGTGCCGAGCGCGACGATGACGGGCGTTTCCGAACGCAGGGTCCTCTCCAGAACATTCGCGCAGCGTTCGGCGATCCCGGCGGTCGAGAGCGGCGCCGACGGATCGGTCGGCACGACGTCACAATGCGCCAGCTCGAAGCGGTCCTTCAGCCGGGAGGCCAATTCCATGCAGGCCGCAATGGGATGCTCGAGACGAAACGTGATCAGCCGTTCGGCGAGACAGAGCGACACCAGGCGCTGCGCCGAGGCGCGCGACACCTGCAGCATTTTCGCGATTTCATCCTGGGTGTGGCCGGCGATGAAATAGAGCCAGCCGGCGCGCGCCGCATCGTCGAGGCGGGACTTTTCGTTGTCGGGCGTCGCCATGATCGTGCGTCAGCTTTCGATCCAGAAATCCGTCATGGAAGCGAATATCCGACTCGCTCCGGCTTCCCGCAACAGACTATTGCCATCGTGCGCGCGATAGTGGGCGCCGCCAACAAATCCCCACACTTTCATGCCGGCCGCCTTGGCCGCCATCACGCCGCTGACGCTGTCCTCGATCACCAGTGCCCGGTGCGGCTCGCACCCCATCTCGGCTGCTGCATGCAGAAACAGATCCGGCGCCGGCTTGCCGCGCCTGACCATCTGGGAGGTGTAGAGCCGTTGCCCGAAATACGCCGCAAGGCCGGTCAACTCCAGCGAAAACCGGACGCGCTCGAGGTCGCTCGATGACGCGACGCAATGCGGCAGCGACAACTCCGCGAGCACTGCTCCGACACCTTGTATCGGCTTAAGCTGGGATCGGAAGGTTTCACGGACCCGTCCGGCCAGATCGGTCAGGAAGTTTGCGGGCACGGGCTGTCCGGCGGTCCGGCAATACTCGACCACGGCCGCCGTGCTGCGGCCGAGGAACAGTTTGAGCGCCAGCTCGGTGCTCATCTCGACGCCGATTTGCCCCAACGCGTCGGACAGGCAGCGGCAGCTCAACTCCTCGCTGTCGACGAGGACGCCGTCGCAGTCGAAGATGACGAGATCGGTCTCGGGCAGCCGGGAGTCCATTCCGCCATGAGATCATATGCTCAGACGATGAGCAATAGATCAGAATTTGCGAGCAGGCGTATCAGCAGGTCGCCGCACAGCGCACCCAGGATTCCGGTCAGCACAAAGGCGATCCAGAACAGCGCGGGGTGCGATATCCGCGCCCACCGGAAGGCCGCGGCCAGCGCGGGCAGGCCGAGCGCGATCGCGACCAGCACGATGGCCGAACCGATCTGGCCGGGATCGATCACCCAATCGGCCAGCGCACTGGCGTATGTCTGCGCAAGCATCACAACGATCCAGACCTGAACGCTATTCCGGATCGAACCGATGGAGCCGATCGCGACGTTCCGGTGCTCCGAAACCACACGATCAGCGAAACCGCGAGCAGCGCAGCGAGATGAACGGACGCGAAGAAATCGCCGATGCCGAGCGAGCGGTCTGTCGCATGCGCCAGCACCGCGCTAACGATGGTCACGGCGACCATTGCGAGCCAGAAGCCGGCCTGACCGACCCGATCGACCGCAAACAGGACTGCGACCGACGCAGCGCAGGTGATAGCGACGCGATAGCTCCCCGCCGCCGCGACGCCATGGGCGCCGATCTCGCCCAACGCCGTTGCACCGGTCTGCATCACCCAAAATCTGAATGTGATCTCGGGGATTCCACTCAAATATCCGGTCGTCCCCAGCACCTTTTCCTGACCCATCTCCATGCTTGGCTCCACGCTAGCGAACAGGCTGGAATGTCGATCGTCGAGCACCGGAATCGGCTCGGCTCCGGTTCAGCCGGACAATGATGGGTGCGCGGCTGGCTCGGTCGAACGGCTGCCGCGCTTTTGCCTGATCCAATGCGCGAACCCATCGAGATAGATGTAGACCACCGGCGTGGTGAACAGCGTTAGGAGCTGCGAGACGATCAACCCGCCGACCATGGCGTAGCCGAGCGGCTGCCGGAGCTCGGCACCGGTGCCGGCGCCGACCATCAGCGGCACGCCAGCGAGCATCGCGCACATCGTCGTCATCAGGATCGGGCGGAAGCGGGTCTTGCAGGCTTCGAACGCCGACTGCTCGGCGGTCAATCCGCGATTCCGCTCGGCCTCCAATGCGAAGTCGATCAGCATGATGCCGTTTTTCTGCACGATGCCGATCAACAGGATGATGCCGATGATCCCGATCACGTCGAGGCCGAAGCCGAACGCCATCAATGCCGCCAGCGCGCCAAGTCCGGCCGACGGCAGCGTCGACAGGATCGTGATCGGATGGATCGCGCTCTCATAAAGCATGCCGAGGATGAGATAGACCGCGACCAGCGCTGCCACGATCAGGATCGGCGTGCTGGCGAGCGACGCCTGGAAGGCCTGCGCGTTGCCCTGGAAACTGGTGGCGACCGTCGTCGGCATGTGCATGTCCGCCGTCGCCTTCTGCACGGCGGCGACCGCGGTGCCCACCGCCGTGCCGGGCGACAGGTTGAAGCTCAGCGTCACCGACGGGAACTGGCTCTGGTGATTCACCGCCAACGGCGCGGTGCCATACTCGATCGAGGTAAACTGGCCGAGCGGCACCATCGTGCCGCTGCCGGAGCGGACATAGATTCGGTTCAGCGCGTAGGGCCCGAGCTGGAACGACGGATCGACCTCGAGAATGACGTAATAGGTGTTGAGCGTGGTGAAGAGTTGCGCCACGTGGCGCTGGCCGAACGCATCGTACAGCGTGTTGTCGACGGTTGCGGGATCGATGCCGAGGCGCGAGGCGGCGTCACGGTCGATCTTGAGCTTGAGCTGCCGTCCGGCATTGGCCTGGTCGCTCGCGACGTCTGCGAGCTGCGGCAAGGTCTTCAGCTTGTTGTACAGCCTGTCCGACCAGGTGTTGAGCTCGTCCTGGTTCACGTCGGTGAGCGTGAACTGGTACTGCGTCTTGGACAGGCGGCTCGCCAGGTTGATGTCTTGCGTCGCCTGCATGAACACCTGAATGCCCTGAAGCTTCTGCAATTTGCCATTGAGCTGGCGGATCACCTCGTCGGCGGTGAAGTCGCGCTGCTGGCGCGGCTTCAGCAGGATGAACAGGCGGCCATTGTTCTCGGTCACAGTCGGCCCGCCCGGTCCGATATAGCCCGTCGCGTTCGCAACCGAGGGATCGCGCGCGATGATGTCGATGACGTTGCGCTGCAGGCTGGCCATCTGCGCCGGCGAGACGTCCGCGGACGCCTCCGTGATGCCGGCGATCATGCCGGTATCCTGCTGCGGAAAGAATCCTTTCGGGATCACCACGAACAGCACGCCGGTCAGCGCGATGCTCGCGAGCATCACCGACATCGTCGCCGGCTTGTAGCGAAGGGCCAGCCGCAGCACGGCCTCATAGCCGGACTGGATCGCGACAAAGCCGTTTTCCAGCCATCGCGACACCGCACCCGGCCGTGCATCATGCAACGGCGTGAGCAGATAGGCACACATCATCGGCGTCAGCGTGACCGAAACGATGACCGAGACCGCGATCGCGACGCACACCGTGACGGCAAATTCCTGGAACATGCGGCCGATCACGCCGCCCAACAGCAGCAAGGGGATGAACACCGCGACCAGCGACACCGAGATCGAAATAATGGTGAAGCCGATCTCGCCCGCGCCCTTGAGCGCGGCCTCGCGCGGCGACAGCCCCTCCTCGATATGCCGCGAGATGTTCTCGATCATGACGATGGCGTCGTCGACCACGAAGCCGACCGCGATCGACAGCCCCATCAGCGAAAGATTATCGAGGCTGTAGTTGAACAGGTACATCACGCCGAAGGTCCCGATCAGCGAAATTGGCACCGCGACGCCGGGAATGATGGTGGCCCAGACGTTGCGCAGGAACAGGAAGATGACGCCGACCACGAGCGCAATGGTCAGAAGCAGCGTGAACTGGACGTCGGCGACGCTGGCGCGGATGGTCAGGGTGCGGTCCGAAGCAATCTTGACCTGGATGTCGCTCGGAAGGCCCGCAATCAGTTGCGGCAGGATCGACTTGATGCGGTCCACGGTGGCGATCACGTTCGCGCCCGGCTGACGCTGGATCGCCAGCACGACGGCCGGCTTGTCGTTGTACCAGCCGTGCAGCGTGATGTCCTCGGCGTCGACCACGGCATGGCCGACGTCGCGCAGCCGGAGCGGCGCACCGTTGCGATAGGCGATGATCAGATTGTCGTAATCGTCGGCCTTCAGGACCTGGTCGTTGGTCGCGAGCGTATAGGCCTGCTGGTTGCCATAGAGCACGCCCTTCGGTTGGTTGACGGTCGCAACCCCGAGCACCGAGCGTACCTGTTCGAGGTCGAGGCCGGTGGCCGCGAGCTTGGCTGGATTGATCTGCACCCGGATCGAGGGCTTTTGCGCGCCGCCGATGGTGACGAGCGACACGCCGGGCACCTGCGACAGTTTCTGCGCCAGGATGCTGTCGGCATAGTCGTTGACCTTGGTCAGCGGCAGCGTGTCCGACATCAGCGCGATCAGCAGCACCGGGACGTCGGCCGGATTGATCTTCTTGTAGGTCGGCGGCGATGGCAGGGTCTTCGGCAACTGCCCCGCCGCGGCATTGATCGCGGTCTGGACGTCTTGAGCCGCCGCATCGACGCTGCGGTTCAAGGCGAATTGCAGCGTGATCTGGGTGTTGCCGAGCCCGCTGCTCGAGCTCATGCCGGTCAGCCCGGCAATCTGCCCGAACTGCCGTTCCAGCGGGGTCGCGACCGAGGAGCCCATGGTCTGCGGATCGGCGCCGGGCAATTGCGCGGTCACCTGGATCGTCGGCGTATCGATCGACGGCAGCGCCGAGATCGGAAGTTGAAAGAACGCGATCATGCCGACCAGCGTGATGCCGATGGTGAGGAAGGCGGTCGCGATCGGCCTGAGGATGAAGGCTCTGGAGATGTTCATGGCAGCATTCCCGCGCTCGCAGTCGATGCATTCTGCACCCGCGATTCCTGGTCGGCGGGAACGGCCTCCACCGCGGCGCCGTTGGCGAGGCGATACTGGCCGGCGACGACCACCGTGTCGGATGCTGACACGCCCTGCTCGATCATGGCCTCACCCGCCCGCGATTGACCGACGGTGACATTGCGCACCTCGACCGTGTGATCAGGCTTGACCAGATAGACGAACGGGCCGTTCGGTCCCTGCAGCACCGCCGTCAGGGGCACCGTGAGTGCATTGGGCTTGACGGCAATGGTCAGATGGATGTTGACGAAGGCGCCGGGCCACAGCGTCCGGTTGGCATTCGGGAAGGACGCCTTCAGCCGCACTGTGCCGGTCGAAGCGTCGATCTGGTTGTCGATCAGCATCAGGCTGCCTTGGTCGAGTTGCCTGCGGTTCTGCGCATCGAACGCGTCGACCGAGGCATTGCCTGCCGTCATCGCCCGCTGCACGTCGGGGATCTGCGTCGACGGCAAGGTGAAGATCACCGAGATCGGTTGCAACTGGGTGAGGATGACCAGGCCGTTGACGTCGGTGGGCGCGACGATGTTGCCGGGGTCGATCCGGCGGATCCCGGTGACGCCGTCGAACGGCGCCGCGATCGACGTGAAGCCCAATTGGGTGCGCGCAGCTTCCAGCGCCGCCTGGTCGAGCTGCAGCGTGCCCTCGCCCTGCGCCACCTGTGAGGTCTGGGTATCGAGCAATTGCTGGGTCGCGAAGCCGCGGTTGGCCAGCGGCAGGGTGCGCGCAAGGTCGGTTTTCACGTTCTTCAATGTCGCCTGGTCGCGGGTGAGCGCCGCGGCGGCCTGATCCACCTGGGCCTGGTAGACGCGCGGATCGATCTTCGCGAGCGGCTGCCCGCGCTTGACCGGCTGCCCCTCGACAAAGTCGACGCTCTCGAGCGTGCCTTGCACCTGGGTCCGGATGGTCGCGGTGTTGATTGGCGTGACGGTACCGAGCCCTTCGAGCACAATCGGCACGTCGTGCTGCCGAACATGCGCGACGGTGACGGGCACCGCACTTACGGCTTGAGAGAGACCGTCTCCGCCTGGGTGCGAAGCCGGCCGATAGCGGACATAGGCGCTCCCGGCGATCAGAACGCCGATCGCCAGAGCCGCCATGCTGATTGTCTTCGTCCTAGTCATCATGCGATCGAACTCCATTGCTGGCCTGACGGCTGATGGTGGCGACCAGCTCAAGCAGGAAGGTTCCGGTTGCGCTCGCGATCGCCTGGGCGTCGCGGGTGGCTCCCGGCGGGAGCATCAAGATTCGCTCGTCGAGATCGGCCGCGCGCAACGCATCGATCAGGCCATCCGCCGGTACCGGCCCATCCTTGCGCACGACCAGCCGCACCGCGGTGGTGCTCGACACGATCGGCAATCGCGGCGGCGCGCAGGGAATATCGGCGACGACAATGCCGGCGCAGGCGAGAACGTCCTCGAGCACCAGCTCAAGCGCCAGCCGGCCGGCTGCTCCGGCTCCGAGCAGGATCAAATGGGTTGGATGCTTGTGCCACCGGTCACGCGAGGCAGTGACGGCCGCGATCAGCGCTGCGCGCCGCAATTCGGCCGAACCGCCCGGCACGTCGGCGCGAGCCCAGACCGCGAGGGGATTCTGCTGTCGCCAACGCTGGAGATCCGCCGCCATCGACATGGCAGGCGCATTGGCGTCGCTGACGACGGTCACCAGCACCCGCGCTGTCGTCTCGGGTGCGTGACGACCGGTCTGTGGGTTACCTGATATGAGCATGCCGCGAAGGTGGGCGCGACGGCTATATTAATCAAATGAATTGATCTAATATGGAGATGCACAACACGAATATGGCGCGCCATGAAGGTGAGGAATCTCGATCTCAATCTGCTGCTCGTGTTCGACGCCGTGATGCGCGAACGCAGCGTACTGCGCGCGGCTGATGCGCTTGCGCTCAGCCAGCCGGCGGTCAGCCACGCGCTGAACCGGTTGCGGCAGGCGATCGACGACCAGCTCTTCGTTCGCACCCCCGCGGGCATGATGCCGACGCCGCGGGCCGAGCAGCTCGCACTGCCCGTCCGAAAGGCGCTGAACGATCTGCAGGTCGCCATCGCCGGAGACAGCTTCGATCCCGCAACCGCCGAGCGGCGTTTCGCGATCGCGGTGAACAATTATGCCGCGGTGGTGCTCGCCGGACCGATCGTGGCGGCAGCGCGGGCGCAGGCGCCGAACGTGCGGCTCTCGCTGGTGCCGAGCGGCACGCTCGACCTCACCGACAGGCTCGATCGCGGGGAGCTCGACCTCGTGATATCGGCACGGCAAGCCGATGCCGAGCGGCTCGCCTCAAAGGTGCTGATCGAGGACCGCTACGTCGCAGTGCTGAGACGCGGCCATCCGGCACTGAAGAAGAAATTGACGTTCGCGGCACTGGCGGAGCTGGAGCATCTCGCGATTTCCTCCAGCGGCGAGGACATGAGCTTTCTCGACCAGGCGATGCAGGCGCGAAACGCGGCCCGCCGGGTGGCTCTCGACGTGCCCTATCTTGCGGCGGGCGCCGTGCTCGTGCAGTCCAACCTGGTCGCGATCCTCAGCCGAAATCTGGCGCAGGAGTTTCGCCGGGCGCATCCGATCGAGATCAGGGACCTTCCGCTCGAAGCTCCCCGGCTCCGCAGCGTCATGCTATGGCACCGCCGCTTCGACGACCTGCCTGCGCATCGCTGGCTGCGCGAATCCATCGCCGCGGTAGCGGGCACGCTTGGTGAAAGCCCGCGCGCCTGAACTCCTGCCTCCACTCTAGTTGCCCGCAATGTAGCTTTCGAAGGCGTCGCGCTGTGCTTGTGTCAGATGCAAGCCGTGCTTGGTGCGGCGGTCCAGAATATCCGCTGATGTCGTCGCCCATTCGGTTTCCCGCAGATAGGCGACCTCGCGCTCGTAGAGCTGTCCGCCGAAATGGCGTCCAAGATCGGCACAGCTACGGGCCGGCCCGAGCAGCGCGCGCGCCCGGGTGCCGTAGAGCCGCGCATAGTGCAGCACCAGTTCGCGCGGCAGATCGGGATAGTCGCCGGCAAGTTCGCTTGCGAAATCGCTGAAATCGCCGATGTCGCCGCCCGGCAGCGACTTTCCGGATGTCCATGCCGGCGACAGCTTCGGAAACCACGGTTCGAGGCGCTGCAGCGCGTGTTCGGCGAGCCGCCGATAGGTGGTGATCTTACCGCCGAAGATCGACAGCAGCGGCGCAATATCGGTCGCGCCGTCGACCTCAAACACATAGTCCCGTGTCACCGCGGACGGATTCTCGGCATTGTCGTCATAGAGCGGCCGCACGCCCGAGAAGGCGTGCACGATGTCGGATTGTTGCGGCGCGTTCTTGAAGTAACGCTGCAGCACCTGCAACAGGTAGGCGATCTCGGATTGATCGATCGCGACCTGTTCGGCGCGGCCCTCGTAGGGAATGTCAGTGGTGCCGACCAGAGCGAGATCGTTCTCGTAGGGATTGACGAAGATCACGCGGCGATCGTCATTCTGCAGCAGATAGGCCTGTGGCCCGCGCCAGAATTTCGGGACCACCAGATGGCTGCCCTTGACCAGCCGCACATTGTGCCCGGAATTGAGACCGGCGACTCCTTGCACGACGTCCTGCACCCACGGCCCGGCTGCGTTGACCAGCGCCCGCGCGCGCACGACCTCAGTGATGCCATCGTCGCGCCGCATCTCCAGCCGCCACCGATCACCCTCCCGGCGCGCGCCGACGGCGCGGGTGCGCGGCAGGATCACGGCACCGTGGCCGGCGGCATCGATCAGATTGAGGATGACCAACCGCGCGTCATCCACCCAGCAGTCGGAATATTCGAAGGCCCGGCGAAATTCCGAACGTAGCGGCGCGCCTTCCGGTGCGCGCGACAGATCAAGGCTGCGGCTCGACGGCAGTCGCTTGCGGCCGCCGAGATGATCGTAGAGGAACAGTCCGGTGCGGACCAGCCAGGCCGGCCGCTGCTCCGGCGAATGCGGCAGCACGAAGCGCATCGGCCAGATGATGTGCGGCGCGGAGGCCAGCAGCACCTCCCGCTCGATCAGCGCCTCGCGTACCAGGCGGAACTCGTAATATTCGAGATAGCGCAGGCCGCCATGGATCAGCTTGCCCGAGCGCGACGAGGTGCCTTCGGCGAAATCGTCCTTCTCGCAGAGCAGCACCTTCAGCCCGCGGCCCGCGGCGTCGCGTGCGATGCCGGCGCCGTTGATGCCGCCGCCGATGACGGCGATATCGACCAGCCCGTGATCCCTGCCTGCGGCCGGCGCAGCGCCATTCATCGCTTGCTGCTACGCCTCTTCTCGGCACGGCGAGGCGCCGCCTTCGCCGCCGCGCGCATCTTCGGTTTCGATTTCGGCGTCTGCAGGCCGTAGCTGGAGAACCCTTGCGCCGTCTCGGCGATCTCCTCGTCGGACAGGACGACGCGCGAATCGAGCGCAAGCGAGAGATAGTACTGCCGTGCGATGGTCTCGAGTTCGACCGCCAGCCACATCGCCTTGTCGAGATTGGCGCCGAGCGCAATCATGCCGTGATTGGCAAGCAGGCAACCGTTGCGGCCCTCGAGCGCTGATATCGCGTGCTCCGATAATTCCTTGGTGCCGTAGCGCGCATAGCACGCGCAACGGATATCGGCGCCGCCGAACGCCGCGATCATGTAATGGCAGGCCGGGATCGGCTTGCGCGCGATCGCAAGCACAGTCGCATAGGTGGAATGGGTGTGGACGATGCCGCCGACATCGGGCCGCGCGCGCATGATGTCGAGATGGAAGCGCCATTCGGTGGACGGCTGCAACGGGCCGTCCCAGTCGCCATAGGCGCCTTCGAGCGGCATCGACGCGATCATCTCGGGCTTCATCGCATCATAGGGCGTCGCCGACGGCGTGATCAGCATCCGGTCCTTGTAGCGGGCGGAGATGTTGCCAGATGTCCCCTGATTGAGACCCGACGCGTTCATCCATCGGCACTTGGCGATGATTGCCTCGCGCAATTGTCGTTCCTCACGGGTCATGCGGACTGCCTTTCCTCTTCAGCACGGATGGAGTGGCGGTTCGCCCGCCAGGAAGCGGCGAACCTCTTCGGCCGCCTGCTCGGCGGCGACGGTGACGGTGCGCACGGAGGCGCCGGCGATGTGCGGCGTCAGGGTGACGTTGGGCAGTTGCAAGAGCGGCCAGTCCGCCGGCACCGGCTCGACGGCGAATGTATCGAGCATGGCGCCGCCCAGATGTCCCGAGGCCAGCGCATCGTGAAGCGCCGCATAGTCCACCAGCGGACCGCGCGCAGTATTGATCAGCAACGCACCCTGCTTGACCTGCGCCAGCGCATCCCGCCCGATGAATCCGGTGGTCTCAGGCGTGACCCGCGCGTGCAGCGTGACGACATCGGCGCGCGCAAGCAATTCGCCGAGCGCGACGTGCTCGACGCCGTCATTGCGGTCCTGGGCGCTGATCTGGACATAGGGATCGGCGACCAGGATCCTGCAGCCGAACGCCTTGAGTAGCTTCACCACGCGGCTGCCGATCGCGCCGTAGCCGACGATGCCGACAGTCATCTCGCCAAGCTCTCGCCCGGTGCGGTCGGCGCGATAGAGATCGCCGCGCCACTCGCCCGCGCGCAACGCCTCATGACCGCTGCGGATCAGGCGGGTCTCGGCGAGGATGGCGCCGATGGTGAACTCCGCCACCGCGCTGGCGTTGCGGCCGGGCGTGTTGACGACCAGCACGTTGTGATCCCGCGCGGCCTGCAGGTCGATATTGACGGGTCCGCCGCGCGAGACCGCGATGAATTTCAGATTCGGCAGGCGCTCCAGCATCGACCGTGAGATCGGCGCCAGATGGGTGACCAGGAGTCCTGCGTCGCCGATGAAGGCTGTGATCTCGTCCGGCTGCCCCATGAATTCCTTCAGCCCGTCGAGCTTCGATCCGGCATAGCCGTGCTCCATCGGCTCGTCCGGCCAGGGCTGCTCCAGGGTGCGGATATCGACGCCATTGCCACAGGCGGAATTGATGCGTTCGGCGAACATCGACGGCAGCATGAAGCGGTCGCCGATGATGGCAATGGATCTAGACATGGTCGTCTCCGGCACGCAGCGCGGCAAGTTGCTTCCAGACCGGCCGCGACGCCAGCCTCGCATCACGGTAGGTCGGGAACATCCTGGCGTAGCGCTTCGCCAGATCAGCGTCGGGCGGCTGCGGGGCGCTGAGATGTGGTGCCACCCAGCGCTCCGCGCACGCGGTCATGTCGGGATAGGCATCGATCGCAACGGCCGCGATCATCGCAACGCCCGCCGCGCCGGCCTCGGCGCGGCTGCAGACGCGGATGTTACAATCCAGCGCGGCCCCGAGAATAGCGCCAAGCGCACGGCTGCGCGACGCGCCGCCCGTGATCCTGACATCGCGCGGCAGCGGGCCCATCGCGGCGTAACAATCGCGCGCGGCAAAGGCGAGCCCCTCGATGACACCGCGCATCAGGTCTCCATAGCGATGGCGCGAGCGCAGGCCGAAGAATTGCGCGCTGGCCTCATGCGAGACAAACGGGCCGCGCTCCCCGGCATCCGAGATGAACGGATGAAACAGCACCTCGCCAGGTTTTGCCTCCAGCACCTGATCGTCGAGCCGGCGGATCAGATCGGCGCGCGTACGCGTCACACCTTCGGCCGCCAGCACATCGCGCGCCAGGTCGAGCATCCAGTCGATATTCAGCGTCGCCGCCATGTTGGACTGCATCTGGGCATAGTGCCCCGGGACCGGGAACGGCATCGTGTAACCGGTCGCCTCGGGGTTCAGCGTCACCGCGTCGGCGCTCCTGACGAGACGCATATGCATGCCGGTTGAACCGAGGATGGTGCAGCCGACATCCGGCACCGGGTCGTAGAGACCCGCACCAAGCGCGTTGCAGAGCACGTCCACATAGCCGAGACAGACCGGCACGCCCTCCGGCAGGCCGGTTTCGATCGCGGCCGCCGCAGTCAGCGGATGCGTCACCGCTGATCCGTCGATAACTGGTGGAAACAGCCGCACCAGGTCGGCGATGCCGATCAATCGCGCGGCTTCCACGTCAAAATTCCGCTTGCGGAAATCGCCGCATGTGAAGGTCGCTTCCGACGGATCGGTCGCGCGCTCGCCGGTGAGCAGGAAATAGAGCCAGTCCTTGCAATGAAAGGCGGTCGCAGCCCTTGCGATCGTGTCCGGCGCGTGCGCCTGCAGCCACGCCAGTTGCGGCCCCTGCTGGCAGGCGCTGAGCCCCGAACCGGTGCGCCGATAGAGCGGCGCATTGTGCTCGCTCGCACGGATCTCCTCGACCAGCGGGCCGGCGCGGGAGTCGAGCCAGAGCAGCCCTGGTGCGACCGGCCGGCCGTCGTCATCGATCAACCAGGTGCCGTCGCCCTGCCCGGTCACCGCGATCGCCGCCACCCGTGAAGACAGTTCAGGTACGGCGCTCGCGAGTCCGTGAATCACCGCCACGGTATCGCGCCAGGTCCGCGCCATGTCCTGCTCGACATGGCCGCCGCCCAGGGTGCTGTAGGCATTCGGCAGCGAGATATCGGCCAGCTGCTCGCCGGCCAGCGTGAACGCCACCGCCTTGATCAGCGATGTGCCGGCATCGATGCCGATGATGACGTCGCGGTTCACGGAAGCGACCATCGTCAGGACACCTCCGCGTGTCGAATGCAGGTCCCGTCCACCCCGAAGAGATGAAAATGACGCGGCTCCAGCGCGAACGGCACCATCCCGCCCGGCCGCGCCGCGACGCGGCCTTGCGTCACCGCAATCAGCATGCGGCCGCCGCAGTCGCCGGCGACATGCGACTGATCGCCGAGCCATTGGTTGGAAACGACCTTGACCGGGACATTCCCCGTGCCGACCGCAATCTTCTGCGGCCGGATGCCGATCCGTACTTTGGTCGTCTCTCCAAGCGTCCTCGCCGCCTCGCGGCTTAGCGCGGACGCGCCGATATCGAAGGTCATGCCTGAACCGATCGACAGGCGGAAGCCGCCATCCGACCTGATAACGTCCGCGTCGAGCAGGTTCATCGGCGGCTCGCCGATGAAGCTCGCGACGAACAGGTTTGCGGGCCGGTTCTTCAGCTCCTTTTCGCTGGCGAATTGTTGCAGCAGACCGCCCTCCATCACCGCAATGCGATCGGCCAGCGCACTCGCCTCGGTCTGATCATGCGTGACGAAGATCGCCGTCATGCCGCGTTCGGCGAGCAGGCTCTTGATCCGCCCGCGCAGCACGGCGCGCAGCTGCGGCTCGAGCTGTCCCATCGGCTCGTCGAGCAGATAGAGATCGGCATCGCGCACCAGCGCCCGCGCCAGCGAGACGCGCTGCTGCTGGCCGCCGGAAATCGCGCGGGGGTAGCTGTCGAGGATGTCGTCGATCTCAATCAGACGGGCGATCTCGTCGACGCGGCGCGAAGCATCAGCTCGCGACAATTGTGTGGATTTCAGCGCGAACGCGATGTTCTCGCGGACCGTCAGCGGCGGATAGAGCGAATAGCCTTCAAAGGCCATCGCCACCTTCCGCCGCGCCGGCGGCAATTCGTGGATCTGCCGCCCGTGCAGCGCAATCGATCCGGCCGAAACATCCTCGAAGCCTGCGATCATGCGCAAGGTCGAGGTCTTGCCGCAGCCCGACGACCCCAACAGCGCCACGATCTCGCCCTTCTCGACCACCATGTCGAGCGCGCACACGGCCTGGACCGGCGGCTTGCCGCGGCTGTGGTAGACTTTGTCGATGCCCCTGAGTTCGAGCATGTCCATGGTCATCCGCTCCCTATGCCGCCTGGCGGCGATGCGACAGGCCGATCCAAAGCCCGGTCGCGCGATCGAACAGCATCGTCGCTTCAGGGGCGAAGCGGACGAAGACGGCATCATCGGCCACACCTAGAGATGCGTCGTGCGGCAGCGCCGCCAGCCACTCCGTTCCATCGGCGAGACGGAGCAGCAGCACCGCCTTCTCGTGCATCGGTGTAACCGCGAGAATCCGCCCCGGGATGGCGTCGTCGCCAGGTGTGGACGAAATCACGAGATCTTCCGGCCGGACCCCAAGCCAGCACGGACCATCAGGCGCGACACCGACGGCCGAACCGAGCCACGTCCTCGCACCCGCGACAACAGCCGACAGCGCGCCGTGCTCGGCGACGGGTGTGACCTCCGCAAGATTGATGGTGGGGTCGCCGAACAACCGCGCGACGGCGACGGAGGCCGGCTGCGCGTAGATCTCGTCTGGCGTCCCAATCTGCGCGAAACGGCCGTCGATCAGCACAGCAATCCGGTCGGCGATCGCCATCGCCTCGCGATAGTCCTGCGTCACATAGAGCACGGCAGCCGAGCCGCGCCGCAGCAGGCTCGGCAACTCGAGCCGCATCTCGTAGCGCAGCTTGGCGTCGACGTTGCGCAGGGGGTCGTCGAGCAGCAGCACGTCGGGATTGCCGATCAGCGCGCGGGCGAGCGCGGTGCGTTGTTTCTGTCCGTTCGACAATTCGCGCGGCGTGTGGCCGAGCACGTGCTCGATCTTGAGCAGTTTGCTGATTGCAGCGACGCGGGCCGTGACTTCGGCGGCCTTGGCGCGCAGGCCGCTTGCGATGTTGTCGCGTGCGGTCATGTGCGGAAACAGCGCGAAGTTCTGGAACGCCATGCCGATGCCGCGCCGCTCGGGCGCGGCACCCACGATCGAGCGGCCACCGACCTGGATGTCGCCGTCGTCGGGCTCGAACATGCCGGCGATCATACGCAACACCACGGTCTTGCCGCTGCCGGACGGACCGAACACGGCGACGATCTCGCCGGACTCGACCGTCAGCGACAGGCCATCGGCCGGCCGCATTGCGCCGAATGCCTTGCTAACCGAATTGATATCGAGACGCGCCATCGGATCAGCCTTTCACCGCGCCGAGCGACAAGCCCTCGACCAGATAGCGCTGCGCGTAGAGCGCCAGCAGCAGCGTCGGCGTCACCGACAGCACGATCGCGGCGGCGATCTGGCCGTACTGGATGCCGGACGCGGTCACGAAGGCGAGCGCGCCCACCGTCACCGGCTGCTTGTCGGCCGACGCCAGGATCAGCGCGAAGACGAAATTGTTCCAGCAGAAGATGAACGACAATAGCCCGGCTGCGGCGATGCCCGGTCCCGCCAGCGGCACCGCAATACGGGTAAACGCCTCCCACCAGGAATGCCCGGCCAGCCGATAGGCGTGCTCGATGTCGGGGCTGATGTCCTCGAAATAGCCGCGCACGATCCACAGGATCAGCGGCAGCGCGATCAGCTGGTAGACCCAAACGATGCCGAAGTAGGTGTCGTTGAGACCGAGCTCCTGATAGTAGAGCGACAGCGGCAGCAGCACGAGCAGCGGCGGCGCGAAGCGGAACGACAGCAGCGTGAAGGCAATTGTCTCGCCGAGCCGAAACTTGAAGCGGGCAAAGGCATAGGCCGCCGGCACGCCGAGCAGCAACGCCAGCGCCACCGCCGCGCTCGACAGCACGACGCTGTTGAACAGGTTGCGCATGAACGTAATCTGGAGATTACCCGCAGCGGTGTGCAACTGGCCCGAGATCAGCGCTTTGTAGTTCGACAGCGTCGGCTCGAACAGGAGGCGCGGCGGAATCCGCAAGATCTGGTCGTTGTTCTGGAACGACATCATGAAGATCCAGACGATCGGAAACATGAAGAACAGCACGATGAGCGTGAGCGCCACGCCCCGGAAGATGCGGCCGGCAAGGCTGGAGTGTTCCATCACAATCCTCCCGGCGTCACGCGTGGCCGTGCGCACGCGCGCGCAGGCGAAGCCAGTTCTTGATGAAGATGTTCGACAGGATGTTGGTGATGAGCCAGAGGATCATCAGCAGCGCCGCCGACCGGCCGACATTGGTGTACTGGAAGAACTCGAGATAGGCCTGCACCTGGAACACCATCAGCCGGTCACCCGGGCCGCCTTGCGTCATCGCGTAGATGATGTCGAATTGCTGGATCGAATCGAGTAACCGAAACAGCGACGCGGTGATGATGTAGGGCGTGAGCATCGGAAGCGTGATGCGGAAGAACACGAAGGTTGCCGGCACGCCGTCGAGGGCCGCCGCCTCGAACGGCTGGCGCGGCAGCGAGCGCAACCCCGCGAGCAGCAGGATCATGATAAACGGCGTGTAGACCCAGATATCGACCAGCACCACCGTGAACAGCGCGGTCGACGGATCGGAGGCCCATTTGAAATCGGTGACGCCGAACAGGCTGACCAGGTAGGACAGGATGCCGAAGCTCGGATTGGTCATCAGCTTCCACATCAAGGCCGCGATCGCCGGCGCGGTCATCAGCGGCAACAGCAGCATGATCGAGACCGCGTTGTGGAATCGGGTCGGCCGGCGCAGCAGCAGCGCGATCGCAAGGCCGAGCAAGAGCTCGAGCACGACCGTCAGCACGGTATAGGTGATCGAGATGCGGAGCGTGTTCCAGAACGCAGGATCCGAGAGGAAGTCGATATAATTGTCGAGGCCGATGAAGCCGCGCAGATACGGCAGGTTCAACCGGTAGCGCTGCAGCGAATAGATCGCCGCGGTCACGAACGGAACCAGGATCGCGATGCAGATCAATAGCGCCGGCAGGCTGAGGAGATAGGGCAGCCAGCGGACGCGCGGCTTTGGTCTTGCCGGCGCGGCCTGCGCGTTCGTCTGAAGAAGTTGGACCATGCTCATGATGATAAGGGATCGCTTGCAGGAGGCAAAGCCGCCGGCTCGGAATGGGGCCAGGGTCCGAGCCGGCGGGGTTGGCGTGGTGCGGAGGAAGCGGCACCACGCGATGGGGTCAACCGAGACCAGCCTGTTTGAGCTGGCGGTTGATGCTGTCGGCGAGCTTGTCGAGCCCTTCGTCGACGGTGACCTCCTTCGCCACCATCTTCTGCAACGAGGCGGCCCATTCGGTCGTCAGGTCGAAGAACAGCGGCTGCGCGGTGAAATAGATCTTGGCACCGGGCGCCGAGACGTCATGCTGCTCGAGATAGCCGGGGTACGACTTCGCGATGCGGTCGCGGAACTCGCTGTCCTTCCACACCGAGGCCCGCACCGGGTTGACGAAGTCCATCTTGCGGGCGCCGAACAGATCGTGCTCGGTCGACGCCGCCCACTGCATGAACAGCCACGCCGCGTCCTTCTGCTTGGAGAAGGTCGACATCGCGAGCGACCAGATCCAGACATTCGGGGTCGGCGCCTTGGCGGCCGGGTTGGCGGCAAACGGCGCATAGCCGAGATGTCCCTGCTCCTTGTTGTCGCCGCCATTCATGAAGTAGCCGAGGATGTCGGCGTCGAAGATCATGCCGGAGGCGCCGGCGCCGACGTCGGTGCCGACCTGATACCAGGTATAGGTCGACCAGTTCTTCGGGCCGGAGCCCTGGATCATCTTGACCCACTTCTCGTGGAAATCCTTCGACGCCTTGGTGTTCATCGCGGCCTTCAGCTTGCCGCCTTCCATCACAAAGTCCTTCTGGCCGAAGTTCGAATAGGCCGACAGGAAACCGGGATGGATCGACGCCCAGGAGCGCGAGCCGCGCACGCCGATGCCGTAGGGACCGCCGGCGTCCTTGGTGATCTTGGCCGAGACCTCCAGCATCTCGTCGAGATTCTTCGGCGGCTTGACGCCGACCTTGTCGAAGATGTTGCGGTTGTAGGTGATGTTGTTGAGCTCATAGCCCCAGGGGATGCACCACTGCTTGGCCTTGCCCGAACCGAGCTCGGAGCCGGCGACGCCGTCCCATGCCGTCGAGGCGCGCAGGCCCGGCAGCACGTCGTCCCAGGCGAAGGCCGGATTGGTCTTCGCCGGATCCTTGATGTAGGTGTTGAGGTCCTCGATCCAGCCGGCCGGACCGTAGGTCCAGGTCATGTAGGCGCCGGTCATGAAGGCGTCGTACTGATCCGACTTGGACGACAGCGCCGCGGTCACCTTGTCGAAATAGACGTCCTCCGGGAAAATATCGTAGGTGATGTTCATGCCGGTCAGGGCCTTGAACGCCTCGATATCGCCGATCATCGCATCCACGTAAGGATGCTTGTTCAGGAGCAGCTTGATGGACTTGCCGCTCTGCGCCTTCCAGTTGAAGTCCGCGGCCATCGCCTTCGACGTCGATGACGCGAAGGCGGCGTTCGCGGCGATGCCCGCGATGCCGAGCTTGGCGGCACCGTCGAGCAGGTCGCGGCGGCTGATGCGTTTGGCGGCGTAGGAGTCGAACAGATTCTTCTCGCGATCGAACATGTATTTCCTCTCCTTGTTGACGCTTGTTACGTTTCCTTCCGGGTCTTGCTTCTCGTCCTGCCGGATGTGGTCTCCGGCTTGTCGGTGGCGAGTGCTTTCGCGGTCACTTCGTCGGTGATGAAACCATGCAGCACGCCGCTGCGCAGCACGCCGCGCAGTGCCGTCACCTTGGCCGTGCCGCCGGCGATCGCGACGATGCGATGCTTCCTGAGGTCGGGCACGCTCATCGAGGTCGCACGCGCCGAGAGATCGGTGTCCAGCACCGCTCCGTCGGCGCTGAAGAAATGTCCGAGCAGGTCGGCACAGGCACCGACGCGCTTCAGCTCGGTCACTTCATCGGGCTTGATCATGCCGCTCGACACCAGGAAGCCCTCGCGGCTGATCTGGCCGATGCCGACGAACAGCAGCGAGGCCTTGCGCGCCAGCGCGAACACCTCGGCGATGCCGAATTGCTGCATCAGCACGGCGCGGTCGGCGACCGAATTGGCGAACACCGGCACCGGCAGCAGATAGGCCTCCGCGCCGGTGCGCTCCGCCAGCCGATGGATCACGTCGAACGGATTGGCGGCGAATTTCCGGGTCAGTCCGCCGAGCAGCGACACGAATTGCACGTCGCGCGCCGGCGTCTGCGGCATCTGCTCGACGACGGCGGCAAGGGTGCGACCGTGGCCGACGCCGATCACCTTGTCGTCGCCGCGCTCCAGCGTCTGGCGCAGGAAACTCGCGCCTTCCAGCGCCAGCGCCTTCAACGGCAACTCGCCCTCGCCGAGATCCGGCGCGACCCGGCAGAATGACAGACCAAAGCGCTGCACGAGTTCGTTCTCCAGCGCGACGCATTCGGCAACCGGCCCCTCGACGAACACGCGGATCATGCCCTCGCGGCTGGCGCGCGCGATCAGCCGGTGTGCCTTGGTGCTCTGGATGTTGAGGCGATCGGCGACCTCCGACTGGGTCAACCCCGCTGCGAAATACAGCCACGCCGCGCGCGTCGCGAGCGACGCTTCGCCATCGATCACCGGCAGCCTGTCGGTCGGGGGAGCCATTCCTGGAAAAGTCCCACTTGCAAATTTCTTCACGGCCTGCAAAAAATTGCAGAGGCCGGGCGGGGCGTCAACCCCCTAAACGTGCTGCAGCGCAACCGAACACCCAAAGCGGCGGAGCGCGGGCACCAGATCACGGTGGAGCCACATGGGAGGTTTGTTCCTCGGCATCGATGTCGGAACTGGAGGAGTCCGCGCCTGCGCCATCGATGCGCAGGCCGGCATTCGCGGCTTCGCGTCGACCGCACTGCCCGCACCGCGCGTCGACGGCAATGCCATCGACCAGACGCCTGAGCTTTGGTGGCAGGCGACGGTCGACACGATCGGCAAGCTCGGCGAAACCGTCGATCTCGGCGAGATCGCACGCATCGTCGTCGATGGCACATCGGGAACGCTGTTGCTGACCGATGCAGCCGGCCGCCCCTGCACGCCGGGGCTGATGTACAACGATGCCCGCGCGACGCGGCAGGCCGCGCGCGTTGCTGCGATCGCCCCGGCGGAAAGCGGCGCGCATGGCGCGAGCAGCGCGCTGGCCAAGCTGCTCTATCTGCTTGATAACGGCACGAGCGGCGACATCAGCCACGCGGTTCACCAGGCGGACTGGATCGCCGGCCGGCTCGCGGGCCGTTACGGCATCAGTGACGAGAACAATGCGCTGAAGCTTGGCTACGACCCGGTCGCGCGCAGCTGGCCGGCCTGGCTCGACCAGCTCGGCGTGAACAGCGATCTGCTTCCCCAGGTTCTGGTGCCGGGAACGCCCTTCGCCGAGATCGACCCGGCACTCGCGCGGACGCTCGGCCTATCGCCATCAGCGCAGATCGCCGCGGGCACCACCGATGGCGTCGCCGCTTTCATCGCGACGCGCGCCGACCAGCCGGGAGATGCCGTCACCTCGCTCGGCACCACGCTGGTGGTGAAACAGCTCGCGACGCAGCCGATCTTCGCGGCCAATCAGGGCGTCTATTCACACCGGCTCGGCGATCGCTGGCTTGCCGGCGGCGCCTCCAACTCCGGCGGCGCCGCGCTGTTGATGCATTTCAGCGCCGACGAGATGGAGCGACTGACGCCGCAGGTCGAGCCGGATCAACCGACCGGGCTCAACTATTATCCGCTGCCCAAGCCCGGGGAACGTTTCCCGATCGCCGATCCGGCGCTCGCCGCGCGGATCACGCCGCGCCCTGCGGAAGATCACCGGTTCTTCCAGGGCCTGCTCGAGGGCATCGCCTCGGTCGAAGCGCTCGCCTATCGTCAATTGGCAGGGCTCGGCGCTCCACGCCTGCGTCGCGTCATCGGGATCGGCGGCGGCGCGAAGAACGAGGCGTGGACCAGGATCAGGCTCCGAACTCTCGGCGTCCCTGTCTCCGTCGCCGAACAGTCTGAAGCAAGCTACGGCGCCGCGCTGCTCGCCTTGAAGGGCGGTCCGCCATGAAGGCCGATGCCACCGCGATATCAGGCCTTCGCGCCATCGCCGACCGCTTCGATCATGTGCTGCTCGACCAATGGGGCACGCTGCACGAAGGCATGGCGGTGTTTCCCGCAGCCCATGATTGCGTGGTGCAACTGCACGCAGCCGGCAAGCGCATCCTGATTCTCTCCAACTCCGGCAAGCGCGCCGACAGCAACCAGCGCCGCCTCGCCGCGCTCGGCCTTGCGCCGGACACCTACGACGGCGTGCTATCTTCGGGTGAAGTCACCTGGCGCGGCCTGCAGTCGCGCGAATATGGGCCCTTTGCCGGCCTCGGCAGCGCCTGCTTTCTGATCTCGCGCGACAGTGACCGCTCGATCGTCGATGGGCTCGACCTTACAGTCGCTGCCGATATTCACGACGCCGATTTCATCCTGCTGGCCGGACTCGACGACAGCGCCGCCGAGCCCGAGCAATGGCGCGACCGTCTGACGGAGGCCGCAGCGCGCAAGCTGCCGATGCTGTGCGCCAATCCCGATCTCGTGATGTTCGGTGTCACCGGACTGGTCCCCGCGCCGGGCGCGCTGGCGGCCTTCTATCGACAGCTCGGCGGCACCGTGATGTTCGTCGGCAAGCCACATGCGCCGATGTTCGCGGCCGCGCTCGAACGACTGGAGCGCCCGCGACCGGAACGGGTCCTTGTCATCGGCGACTCCCTCGATCACGATATCGCCGGCGGGCGCGCCGCAGGGATGTTGACCCTGCTGATCGGTTCGGGTGTCCACCGCGAGACCTTGGCGCAATCGGACGACGCGCGAAACGCGACCCGAGATGCAGCCGGCGCAGAAGCCCGGATGCCGCACTGGACGATGCAACATTTGGCCTGGTGAGAAAACGGCGATGCAACAGCCCACAATCCTGAACGAACTTCGCCGCATGTCGGCGCGCGTCGGCCGGAACATCCTGCTGGTGCAAGGCGCCGGCGGCAATTCATCGATCAAGGACGGCGACGTGCTGTGGGTGAAGGCGTCCGGCACCTGGCTGTCCGACGCCGAGAATAAGGACATTTTCGTGCCGGTCGCGCTGGCTGCAGCGCGTGCGGCGCTGGCCGCGGGCGACGAACGGGCGCCGCTGGCGTCGGGCGCGCAGACGACACTGCGCGCCTCGATCGAGACCGCGCTGCATGCCCTGATGCCGCACCCGGTCGTGCTGCATGTCCACTCGGTCAACACCATCGCATGGGCGGTGCGAACCGATTCCGGCGAGGAATTTGCCGCGAGATTACAGGGATTGTCGTGGTGCCGCCTCGGCTATCATCATCCGGGCCTGCCGCTGGCGCAGGCCGTGCACAAGGCGATCGCGCAAGGTAATTTCGACGTGCTGATCCTGGGCAATCACGGCCTCGTGGTGGGTGCTGCGACCTGTGCCGAGGCGGAAGCACTCGTTGCCGACGTGGAGAGGCGCCTGGCGTTGGCGCCGCGCGACGCTGCAATCGCGGATCAAGACGCACTTCAGCGAATCTGCGTTGGTACTGACTATCGCTTACCCAACGATCCGCTCAGCCACAGCACTGCCACCGACCCGCACAGTCTCTCGATCGCGACCGGGGGTTCGCTCTATCCGGATCATGTCGTCTTTCTTGGGCCGGCGATGCCGGTCTTGACTGATAATGCAAATCTGGCGGCCGAAACCACACGCATCACGGCCGGCGGCTTGCCGCCACCGGTCGCATATCTGGTACCCGGCGCAGGCGCAGTGATCCGCAACGATGTCAGCGCCGGTGCGGAAGCCATGTTGAGCTGCCTTGCCCTGGTGACCGGCCGCATCCCGCTCGCCGCCGACGTCATCTATCTGTCGCAAGTCAGCGAACAGGCGCTGCTGAACTGGGATGCCGAGCATTACCGGCAGCAGCTCACCGCCAACCGTTGAGGTCGGCATCACCCGCCAAGAAATGCCGGCGCCAGGTCTTCCTGCACGATGATCTGGGCTGCTTCCGACGTCAGCTCGCCGCCAACCGGATCCAGACCCTTTGCGGCTTCGAACAGCAGTGCCCGGACGTCGTCCGGCGTAAGCACGCCCTTCGCAACAAGCTTGCGCACCAGGGCCTGCAGAATCAGAACATCGATTTCGCCATGTGCAAGCGGCATCGCCTTTTCGACCATGATCGTCTCCCGGATCGTTGGGCCTCGTTATTCGCCAGCGGGTCGCTTGAGGTCTTCGTGCAATTGCTCGAATGCGCCGCGCAGGCCATGAAGCTGATCGACGAGATGCAGGATGACGTCGACGCCCTCGTCGTTGACCCCGAAATCTCTTTTCAGGTCCCGGATCAGATGGGCCCGCGCCACGTCGGTGTCGGAAAAGGTCACCTCTTCGGAGGTCCGATCCGGAATGAGCCATTGTTGCTCGATCCAGACCTCCAGGGTCTGCACTTCGAGACCCGCATTGGACAGGAATTGCTGCTTGGTCATGATCATGATGCGCCATCCTCGCGCGGGTTGAATCCTTTTCGATCCCAGTTCGAAACGAACGCCTCGAGTTCGGGATCGGGCCCTTTGGGCAATACAACCTTCAGCTTGACGAATTCGTCCCCGTGACCGCCGCCGTGGCGGGGCGCGCCCTTGCCTCTCAGCCGCATCGTCGTGCCGGTGTTCGATCCCTTCGGGACCGTCATCGTGACGTCGCCGGTCGGCGTCGGAACGCGAATTTTTCCGCCGAGCACGGCCTCGGACAGCGAGATTGGCAATTCGAGCGCGATGTCATCGCCCTCGCGTGTGAAACGCGGATCCGGGCGGACCTCGACCTCGATCAGCGCGTCGCCAGCGCCGCCCTTGCCGGTGCCGGGTGCGCCCTTGCCGCGCAGACGGATCATCTGCCCGTCGATGAAGCCCGGCGGAATCGTCACGTCGAGCGTGCCGCCGTCGGGCAATGTCAGACGCTTGCTTGCACCGGTGATCGATTCGGCGAAATCGATCGCCAGACTGTAGTGCAGATCGCGTCCACGCCGGTTCGCGCGCGCCTGCTCGCTCCGCCTCAACAGTTCGGCGAATGCATCATCCGAATCCATGTAGTCGGCGTAGCCGGAATTGTCGGCATAGGGATGTGCCGCGTCCGAGGCGGCATAATCCCGATAGAAATGCTGCTGCGGTCGCTCGGCACCACTCGCATCGATCTCGCCGGCGTCGAAGCGCTTGCGCTTGTCGGCATCGCTGAGCAGATCATACGCGCCGGCGACTTCCTTGAACTTCTCTTCGGCCGCCTTGTCGCCCGGATTGAGATCCGGATGCAGCTTCTTCGCCAGCTTCCGATAGGCTTTCTGGATCTCGGCTGACGACGTCGTCGGGTCAACACCGAGAACCTCGTACGGATTTCTCACGAGCTCCTCCGCAGGAAAATGAGTTCGCGCGAAATCATGAGGGCGCAAAACCGGACGATTTGCAAGACGGCTCGCGGCTCCGCTTATCCTGCGAGTGCACCGTTCAAAAAATACCGCGCCCCGCCGGAAACCGGCGGAGCGCGGACACCATGCTTAACGTTGCTCGGGCCGCTTCTCTTCAGCCGGATGACCAGCCGGCGGACGCGGAGGAGCCGCCTGAACTTTCGGCGCCGGCGCAGCGGGCCGCGCCTCGGGCCGGGCGATCTGCTCCGGCCGCGCTTCAGGCCGTGCCGCGGGCTCCGGTCGTGCTTCGGGCCTCGCCGCAGGTTCGGGTCGCGCGATCGGCTCCTCCTTGCGCACCTCTGCAGGCCTCTTCTCTTCCACCGCCGGCCTGTTCTCCTGGACGGCAGGCCGCGCCGGCTCGGCTGCCGGCCTCGGCTCAATCCTCGTCTCGGGAACAGGAGCCGCGCGCCTCTCCTCGACGGCAGGTCTGTTCTGCTGAGCAGGAGCAGGAAGCTCCTTCCCCGGGACCGGGAGTGCATGAGACGACTCCGCAGGCGCAGGTCCCGGCTCTGGCCGCTTCAGCTCCTCGACCGGCCTCGCGCCATTCGCAGGCAAGACCTCGACGGCCGGCCGCGCGCGGACCACGCCCGGGCCCTTCAGCTCGCCGGGACGCGCGGTTGCGCCAATAGCCGGCACACCGTTGTTGGTTCGCTTGAACAGGCTCGGATCCTGGCTTGCCGCCTCGACCTGCTTGCGCTGCAATGGCGTGGGAGCGAAGTGCTGCTCCTTGGCGATCGCCCGATCACCAGCAGTCGGCCGCACTTCGATGCCGCCCTTGCCGCCGTTATAGCTGATGTTGTTGATCGTCTGATTGATGGTGACGTTCTTCTCGTAGACGTTGGTGATCCGCGCGCCCTGCAGATTGTTCACGGTGCGATTGTAGAAGAAGTTGCCATGGTCCCAGCGCCCGCCCTCGTAGCCTGCGCCGCCATAGCCGAAGCCGTAATTGATGCCGCCATAGAAGCCAACTCGTTCACCCCAATAACCGGGATGGAAAAGATAGCCGCCGCCAAACCCGCCCCAGTAGCCCGGGGTCCACAACAGTCCGGCCCGCGGCGGCTGAACCCAGGTGCCCGGCACCCAATAATAGTCACCCTGATCCTCGTCCCAGGACCAATTGCCCGGCGACCAGAGATAGCCGGGTCCAGGCAGCGGCGGCTGATCATAGGTCGGCAGCGGCGGCGGCGCCGTCTCGACGGCGTTGACGGGCGCGCAAGCCGCGTCCTGCGCGACCGCGGGCGCTGATATCGCGCAGGCTGCGCCGAACAGCGCCGCGGCCATCGTTGCACGCGACACAGGTAAAGGGAGACGAACTGTCATTTGTGGGGAGCCTCTATCTTTCGGGAAGGGTTGAACGGCAAGTCGGAACAAAAGTTCCCGGCGCGCCAGCGAACAGCCGGCGCGCGTCACCGCTACCCCTTTGACCTTACACTAGACTGAATTCCGGCCTGCGACGCCGGTCTCACTGCTGCGCGGAGCAGCCCTGCCGAAGCCACAATCTGGTGCCGCCGCGTCGATTTTCACCCCGGCGTCTTGTTGGCGATATTGTTGAGTTCGGTATTATCGATAGTCTGACCGTCACATGATGTTTGCCATCGTTCTGCCATCTGCCGCCGGCGTGAACGCCGTGGCGTGCAAGGTCCTCGACGAACATGTGTTGCCTTGAGGTGCCACGATGAATGTAGAAAAATACACCGATCGCCTGCGGGGCTTCATCCAGTCGGCTCAATCGCTCGCTATGCGCGAGGGGCATCAGCAATTTTCGCCGCTCCACATCCTGAAGGTTCTGCTCGACGACAGCGAAGGTCTTGCCGGCGGCCTGATCGATCGTTCCGGCGGCAACTCGCGCGCGATCCTGAAGGCGACCGAGGACGCGCTGGCAAAGCTGCCGAAGGTCAGCGGCGCCGGTTCGGGACAAATCTATCTTGCGCCTGAGACCGCGCGCGCCTTCACTGCGGCGGAACAGGCCGCGGACAAGGCCGGCGACAGCTTCGTCAGCGTCGAACGCCTGCTGCAGGCGCTCGCAGCCGACAAGGACAGCGAGGCCGGCAAGCTGCTCGCCACGGGCGGCGTCAACGCGCAGAACCTGAACGCGGCCATCAACGCGCTGCGCAAGGGACGCACGGCCGACAGCGCATCGGCCGAGAATGCCTATGACGCGCTGAAGAAGTACTCCCGCGATCTCACGCAAGCCGCACGCGACGGCAAGCTCGATCCCGTGATCGGCCGTGACGAGGAAATCCGGCGCACCATCCAGGTGCTGTCGCGCCGGACCAAGAACAACCCGGTGCTGATCGGTGAGCCCGGAGTCGGCAAGACCGCGATCGTCGAAGGGCTTGCGCTGCGCATCATCAATGGCGACGTTCCGGAAAGCCTGCAGGACAAGGCCCTGCTCGCGCTCGACCTCGGCGCGCTGATTGCCGGCGCAAAGTATCGCGGCGAGTTTGAGGAACGGCTCAAGGCGGTGCTGCAGGAGGTGACATCAGCCGAGGGCGGCATCGTCCTGTTCATCGACGAGATGCACACGCTGATCGGCGCCGGCAAGGCCGATGGCACCATGGACGCGTCTAATCTCCTGAAGCCGGCGCTCGCTCGCGGTGAACTGCATTGCATCGGCGCGACCACGCTCGACGAGTACCGCAAGCATGTCGAAAAGGATGCCGCGCTGGCGCGGCGCTTCCAGCCGGTGTTCGTGTCGGAACCGACGGTCGAGGACACGATCTCGATCCTGCGCGGCCTGAAGGACAAATACGAGCAGCATCACGGCGTCCGCATCGCAGACTCGGCGCTGGTCGCGGCCGCCACGCTGTCGAACCGCTACATCACCGACCGCTTCCTGCCCGACAAGGCGATCGACCTGATGGACGAGGCGGCAGCGCGGCTGAAGATGCAGGTCGACTCCAAGCCGGAAGAACTCGACTCGCTCGACCGCGAGATCATCCGGCTCAAGATCGAGCAGGAGGCGCTCAAGAAGGAGACCGATCGCGGCTCCAGGAGCCGCCTCGAGACCCTCGAGAAGGACCTTGTCGAACTCGAAAAGAAGTCCGCCGACATGACGTCGAAATGGCGGGCCGAAAAAGGTAAGCTCTCCGATGCGCAGAAGATGAAGGGCGAGCTCGAGCAACTGCGCACCGAGCTTGCCAATGCACAACGCAAGGGAGAATTCCAGAAGGCCGGCGAACTTGCCTACGGCCGCATTCCGGAGCTCGAGAAGAAGCTCGCCGCGGTCGAGGCCAGCGCGACCTCCTCGACCGGCGAAACCGTGACCGCCGACAACATCGCACAGGTGGTGTCACGCTGGACCGGCGTTCCGGTCGACAGGATGCTGGAGGGCGAAAAGGACAAGCTCCTGAAAATGGAGGAGATGCTCGGCAAGCGCGTCGTCGGCCAGGCGCCGGCCGTGCGCGCGGTGTCGACCGCGGTCCGCCGTGCACGCGCCGGCCTGCAGGACCCCAACAGACCGATCGGCTCCTTCATGTTCCTGGGGCCGACCGGCGTCGGCAAGACCGAATTGGCAAAAGCGCTCGCCGAATATCTGTTCGACGACGAGAACGCGATCATCCGCATGGATATGTCGGAATACATGGAGAGGCATTCGGTGGCGCGGCTGATCGGCGCGCCTCCCGGCTATGTCGGCTACGACGAGGGCGGTTCGCTGACCGAGGCGGTGCGCCGGCGGCCCTATCAGGTCGTGCTGTTCGACGAGATCGAGAAGGCGCATCCGGATGTCTTCAACGTGCTGCTGCAGGTGCTCGACGACGGCCGCCTGACCGATGGCCAGGGCCGCACCGTCGACTTCCGCAATACGCTGATCATCATGACCTCGAACATCGGCGCGGAATATCTTGTCAGCCAGCCGGAAGGCCAGAACACCAGCGCGGTGCGCGACCCGGTGATGAACATGGTGCGCGCCCACTTCCGTCCTGAATTCCTCAACCGCATCGACGAGATCATCCTGTTCCACCGGCTGCAGAAGAACGAGATGGGCCGGATCGTCGAGATCCAGTTCACGCGCCTGCAGAAACTTCTGGAGGATCGCAAGATCGAGCTGTCGCTTGACGCGAAGGCGCGGGATTGGTTGGCCGACAAGGGCTGGGATCCCGCCTATGGCGCGCGTCCGTTGAAGCGGGTGATCCAGCGCAGCGTTCAAGATCCGCTCGCCGAAATGATCCTCGCCGGCGACGTGCGCGACGGCTCGCAAGTGAAGATCTCCGCGACCAAGGCCGGCCTCACCTTCAACGGCAAGAGGCCGGAGACCGCCTCAGCAGACGAATTCGAATCGGTGTGAAGCCGGACAGCATCGCCCGACGCCGCTGTCGCAGTGATCCTCGAGGAGGAGAGGTCCGGAAAACCGGTCGATCCTTCCGCGGAAGCCTAGCAATTCGCACTCTTGTCAAGATAACGGTTGCATGCTCCTCTCCGTGTCTCTCGGCCGTCCGCCGAGCATTCTGCGTTGCTCTCTGCAGCCGTGGAATCGTAGTTCAGTAGGGAGAGATGCGTGCCATCAGCTGTTCCGCAACCGGTCGCTGCGAAGCTGACGCGCGCTGCCATTTTCCTTGCCGTCACGATCAAGCCAGATCCGAACTATGATGCCGTGGTGCGCTCCTTGTGCGGCGATCTGGCCGGGCTTGTGCGCGCCGTTGGTTTTCGCGATCTCGAGGGCCGGCTGTCATGCGTCATGGGGATCGGCTCTGACGCCTGGGATCGGCTGTTCAGCGCGCCGAGGCCGAAGGATCTGCACCCGTTCCGCGAAATCCACGGCGTTCATCACGCCGTCGCAACGCCGGGCGATCTGCTGTTTCATATCCGCGCTGTGCCGATGGATCTGTGCTTTGAGCTCGCGACACAAATCATGACGCGGCTCGGCGACGCGGTCGCCTCGTCGGACGAGGTGCACGGCTTCAAATATTTCGACGAGCGCGACCTGCTCGGCTTTGTCGACGGGACGGAGAATCCGGAGGACCAGGCGGCCAGCGATGCCACCATCATCGGCGATGAGGATGCGGCCTTTGCCGGCGGCAGCTATGTGATCGTCCAAAAATACCTCCACGACATGAAGAAGTGGAATGAGCTGCCGGTCGAGATGCAGGAGAAAATCATCGGCCGGACCAAGCTGTCCGACATCGAGCTGGACGATGCGGTGAAGCCGAGCTACGCGCACAATGCCCTGACCACCATCGTGGAGAACGGCGAAGAGCTCGATATCGTACGCGACAACATGCCGTTCGGCAACATCAGCAAGGGTGAGTTCGGCACCTACTTCATCGGCTATGCCAAATCCCCGCACCGCATCGAGCAGATGCTGGAGAACATGTTCGTCGGCCGTCCGCCGGGCAATTATGATCGCCTGCTCGACTTCAGCCGCGCCGTGACCGGCACGCTGTTCTTCATACCGTCGGCGACGTTCCTGGAAGATGCCGCGAGTGAAGCACGCGCGCCATCGCCGGCAGCGCCATCCCTGGACGACGAAGATCAGACCGACGCTGCAACCACACAAAAAATGCCGCCGTCCGATGGCGCGCTCGGTATCGGCTCGCTGAAAGGAGACGCTGGACATGAATAACCTTCATCGGGGATTAGCCCCCATCTCGGACGCGGCATGGACCCAGATCGAAGGGGAAGCCTCCCGCACGCTCAAGCGCCATCTGGCGGCGCGCCGTGTGGTCGATGTCGACGGCCCGAAAGGCACGGATTTCTCCGCGGTCGGCACCGGGCATCAGCAGAAAATTCAGACACCGGGCGACGGTGTCGAAGCCGCACAACGCGACGTCAAGGCCTTGGTCGAACTGCGCGTCCCGTTCGAGCTCACCCGGCAGGCGATCGACGACGTGGAACGCGGCTCCAATGATTCCGACTGGGACCCGCTGAAGGATGCCGCGCGCAAGATCGCCTTCGCCGAAGATCGCGTCGTCTTCGATGGATACGCCGCCGCAGGAATTCAGGGCATCCGCCAGGGCAGCAGCAACCCGGTGCTGACGCTCCCCGCAAACGTGAAAGGCTATCCCGGTGTGGTCGCGCAGGCGGTGAGCCAGTTGCGGCTGGCGGGTGTCAACGGACCCTATGCGCTGCTGCTCGGCACCGATCCTTATACCGCAATCGGCGGCGCCACCGACGACGGTTATCCGGTGCTGCAGCACATCCAGCGTCTGGTCGATGGAAAGATCATCTGGGCGCCCGCCATCGCGGGCGGCGTTGTGCTGACCACCCGCGGCGGTGACTTTCAGCTCAGCATCGGTCAGGACCTCTCGATCGGCTATCTCAGCCATTCGGCAACGTCAGTCCAGCTCTATTTCCAGGAGACCATCACCTTCCTGATGCTGACAAGCGAGGCCTCCGTGGTACTTGCCGCGCCGGAAGCGAAGAAGCCCGCCTGACCGTCAACGGACTTCGGGTCGCCCAGCCAGCTTGTGTCGTCAAACGCGAATGGAGAGGAGACGTTCGGGCACGCCTTTCGCGACATGGATTGAACGCGGGCTTCTGCGCGTCACGTCTCGCCGATCTTGACCGGTGCCGTCTCGGGCATCAGGCTCATGGCGACCAGCCCGACCGTCGCCGCGATCAGAAGGTACCACGAGGGTGCCAGCGGATCGCCCGTCACGTGAAGCAGCCACGTGACCACGAGCTGGGCGGTGCCGCCAAAGGTCGCGATCGCAACCGCATAGATCGTGGCAAACACGCCGCCGCGAATGTTCTGCGGCAGCGCTTCGGTGAACGCCGCATAGAAGGCGGTGAACGGCAAGGATCCGATGAACGACAGGATGCCGAAGCCGAACAGCAGCGACCACGCGCCGGGCGCTTGCACGATCCACAGGAAGGCCGGATAGGTCAGCACCAGCACGACCAGCTGGGGCCAGATCATGATCGGCTTGCGTCCAAAGCGGTCGGCGAGCCAGCCACCCAATAGCGCGCCTATGATCTGGAGCCCGTTGCTGACCAGCGACACGGTGAACGCTAGCGACGGCGACACATGCAAGGTGTTCTTGGCATAGGTCGTCATGTACTGGGTGACATAGGTCGAGATCGTACCGCTGGCGAGGATCATCAGCGCGAGCACGATCACGCGGATATGCCGGCGCGCCTGCATGACATGGCTCGAGCTCTCGACGCTTTCGGCCGCGCGCTCATCGTGCGAGATCGTTTCGGGCAGTGTTCGGCGCATCCACAGGCCGAACGGCAGGCAGACGGCGCCGATCAGAAATGCGAGACGCCATCCATAGGTATCGAGCAACTCTGATGCCATCGTACTGCTCAGGATGACGCCGACCAGGGCGCCGGCGGTTGCCGCGATCTCCTGGCTGGCGGGCTGCCACGCCACCACCAGGCCGCGGCGCTGCGGCGAAGCGATCTCGATGAGATAGGCCGTGGTCGGCCCGACCTCGCCGCCGAGGGCAAATCCCTGCACCATCCTTGCTGCGATCACGATGATCGGGGCCGCGAGACCGATCGTGTCATAGGATGGCGTGAACGTGATGGTGAGGATCGCAACCCCCATCAGCGCGAAGCTGAGCAACATGGCCGGCCGCCGGCCGACGCGATCGGAATAGATGCCGAGCACGATGCCGCCGATCGGCCGCGTTAGGAATCCGGCGCCGAAGGTCGCAAGCGACAGCATCAGGCTGGCATACGCGCTGTGCGCCGGGAAGAAGGTGCGCCCGATCTCGACCGCGAAGAAGCTGTAGGTGATGAAATCATAGAATTCGAGCATGTTGCCGATGGTGGCGGCAAATGCTGCGCGCTGGACGTTGAACTCGCCTTTGCCCTCGACGCCCGGCAACAATTCCAGCTCCTCACGCACCTGCTTCGACCGGATACTATTACTCCGGCGGCGTCAGACAAGGCATGGGACCGCCACGAGACCCATCGCCATTTCGCCAGGGCCTGAAACTGCTGCACGCTGTTTGAGTCAGATTCCAGGGAACGCCCTCACGGTCGCCTCCCAACTGTACCATCGCAGCCGACGGCATACGCGTGCGCTCCACGGGCCTTGCTCTTGACGCGACAAGTGTTGGAGGTTTCCACCACCGTGGTGGTTATCGCTTCGCTGGAGATATGGTAACAAGCTCCCGTGCCAAAGCATCCAAATCCTTCCGCCGGCCGCGGGCCGCAGCCTTCCCGTGCCGCCCAGTTGCTCGAACGCGCATCGCTGGCACTGCGGATGGGGCGCTTCGCCGAGGCCGAGCAGCTCGCCGGGGAGGTCTTGCGTGCGAGCCGCACCGACGCCGCTGCCGCCGAGATCCTGGCTCGCGCCCTGCTGGTGCAGAACCGCGCCGCGGAGGCGATCGCGCCGCTCGAGAAGGTGGCGCGCCGCGGTGGCGATGCGGGCATCGAAACTCTGCTTGGCGCGGCGCTGGCCGGCGCCGGGCGACACGCGGAAGCGGTCGAACAATTGCGCCAGACCGTTGCGCGGCGCCCGCCCTTTATTCCGGCCTTCAAGGAACTGGCCGGGCAGCTTGGCGCGGCCGGACGCGTCGAGGAGGCCATCGCCGTCCTCGAAAGCGGGCTCGCATTGGCGCCCGGCGGCCTCGATCTCGAACTGGACCTGGCGTGGATGCACCTGCTCCGCAACGCACGTGGCCCGGCGCGCGTGATCCTTTCACGGGCGAGCCAAGCAGCACCCGGGCGTCCCGACATCCTGGCAGCGCTGGCGCGCATTCTGCTGTTTGACGGTGACTATGCCGCCGCCGCCGACGCCTTCCGTCAGCTGCTGAGGCTGCATCCCGACGATGCGATGACGCGCGCCGATCTCGCCACATGCCTTCTGGAAATGGGGGAGCGCGATGCCGGCGAAGCCGAGCTGCGTAAGGCGTTGAGCAGCGGGCCGCAGATGCTCGGTCGAACCACGATCGCGCTCGCAAATTCATCGCATGGCCGGTTCTTCTTCCGGCCGAGCGCGGTTGCGAAATTCCTGCAGCACGACAAGGCCTGAGCCAGAGCGTTGTCGAGCGAAGTGGATACCGGTTCGCATGAAGAAAACGCGTCAAAACAAGAGTCTGGAGTTTCGTTCCAATTCCGTCGGAACGGAAACGGCTCAATGCTCGCGTCACCTCTGCCTGCGGGCGAGGGTGGCCTAAGCCCGGAATTGCCGCCGGTAGACTCCGGCTTCGCGGCTGATCGTCTTGGTCAGCTCGTGCACCCGTTGCGTCTCCTCCGCGCTGTACGGCGCGGTCTCTACGATCCAGTCCTCCCGCTTCACCGGCACGCATTGCGCAACCGGCGTGCCCTTCGGCAGCGTGCCACTGAAATTCACATCGTGCCAATGCGCCGGGAAATGAATCCAGGTGTCGCGATAAGTGTCGCAATCGACCAGGCCGGTCAGCGTCGTGAACGGCAGATCGAAGCGGTTGAGCGGATGCGTGAACAGCAGCGAATACCCCTCCGGCGCCTCGATGCTCCACAGGTTGTGAAACTTGATCACGAACCGGTCGGGCTCGAATAGCGGCGAGCCCGTGACCTGGCTCGAGTCATGGAATCCGATTGGTGAGCGCGGGAAATCGAGTTCGCCGCCAGGTGGAATATCGTTGTCCCAGGTGATCTCGCCGTTCTCGAACCGGAGATCGCACATCAGCGGAATCAGGAAGCCGCTGGTCATGGCGTCGACGAAGGGGGGACAGCGCTTGACCGTATTGTCGTCGCGCATGTTGAGCGCGCTGAAGGCCTGGGTCGGCATCGCCTTGAGCCAGCCGGGAAGGCCTAACGAGGCCGGTATCGGCGGCGGCAGTTTGCCCTCGAGTTCGGCCGGGCAGCGGAATTTGAGCTTCATCGGTCTGTTGGGGTCGGGCACGGTTCTCGCTTTTGGTTGGCGCGCTGGTCCGCCGCAGCTTCGCGCCTGATCTAGCATGTTCCGCGGCAGCCGCGAAGCCGCGCCCGATGGGCCACCGGAAACGTGGGCTTGCATCGCGCGGATGATCCTCAAGGACGAGAGAAATCCTTGGCCAACAAATGCTGAGATTGGATCGGGAATTCCAAGTATAGACAAAAAAAGACCCCCGGCGATTTCTCGCCGGGGGCTCTGTTAGATCGTGATCAGATCAACCGGGTATTACCAGTTGCGCTGAGCGCGGAGGAGCAGCGAGACACCGTCCTGGTCCTTCAACTGATAGACTGTAGCCGGCTTGCCGATACCGGCGCTGCCGGGATAGGCGATGGTGCCAGCGTACTTCTGGTCGAGGTGCTGGTAGATCAAGTCTGCTGTAAAGGTCAGGTTCTTGACCGGGGTCCACTGGGTCTGCGTACCGATCTGCGCGATGTTGTAGTTCGGGTTGCAGGAGGTCAGGCCGGCGGTGCCGAAAGTTGCACCGAACGTACCACCCACACCGTCGCCGGCCGGGCCGCAGATGTAGGTCTTGGCCGTGCTGTTATACATGATCTGGGCGTAGGCACCGTAAATGCTGGTGTTCCAGAAGGGGTTCCAGTTGTGGACGTATGCACCGCGCATACCCCAGGTCGAAACCAGCTGCTGCGAGCCACCGGTCACGAACACGCTGTCCGGGGCAACGCCGAGGCCAATGCTCTGGTAGGCGCCTGCGACGTTGGTGCCACCGAACATCGTGGTTGCACCAGCCAGCGACAGGTCCTGGACGTTGTAGCGGGTTGCACCGTTGGTATAGACGCCCTGGACGTTGATGGTGTCGCCAGGTCCGGTCGGGATGTTCTTGATCGACAAGGCCAGCGCACCAGCCCAGCCCCACTTGTCGTCCGGATGACCGGTCAACTCGGTGGCGCCGTAGTAGGCCGCGTGGTTGTCATGCGCCGCGAACGACGCCTGGAACAGACCCCAAGCCTGGTCGACGCGCAGCATGGCGATCAGGTCCGGAGCAATCGTACCCGCATAATCGCTCGCGCCGTAAGCCCCGAGACCAGCGAAGGCAGGAGTTCCGGCAGGAACGGCAGCGCCGAAAGCAGCGCCGAGGTTCTGGACACCAGCCTGAGTGTACTGGGTCTGGTCCTGGGCCGACAGAGTCAGCGACACGCCATTGCCGAACTGAGCGGTGTAGCTGAACTGGTTCACACCAGTAACCGTGCCGCCGCCGCCGACGAGACCGTCGAAGTTGTTACCCGGGTAGTTGACCCAGGGAGCAGAGAACTGCGAGACCGCCTTACCCATCGTGAACCCAGCGAACTGGATGAAGGCAAGGTAGACACCGAGCGAACCGCCGGCGACGTTGCCGCCAGTGGCATTGCCCGGAGCAGCAACCGCACCGATGGGCGCGTAAATGGTTGCGCCGGTTCCTGCGCCAGCGTAGCTATCGTTCGTCCAGCTGAAGGTCGCATCGAAGTAGGTGCGAACCACGCCGTATTCGGTCGCGGTGCGCGTATCGATGTCGAAGTCTTCACGAGAACGCCAGGTGTAGCCGTTGGTGAAACGGTTCTGCGCGCCACCGGCGCCAGCGAATGGACCCGAGAAGTCCGAGTTCGTGTTCGCCAGCACTTCTGCACGCAGGTAGCCGCTCAGCTTGATGCAAGTGTCGGTGCCCGGGATGTAGTAGAAACCCGGACCATACAGGGAGCAAACCTTCACGTATTCAACGGCTTTCGCCTTGACCGGAAGGTCAGCTGCCTGTGCCCCGCCGACTGCGACCAGAGCCGCTGCCGAGCCGAGGATAAGGCTCTTAACCATCTTCATGTTAACCTCCAAGTTGAGACTTCGTACAAAGCTAGGTACAAAGTCGTTTGAAATACCCGCGAAAAGACGTTGAAGATCAACGCATCCTCGTATCGGCGGTGGACTTAAGCGAACCACCTAACGGGACGACCTTGGGATGCCCCCCTCCGTCGCAGTTCCATAAGAGACAGAAGGCCCCCGATCACGCAACAAAAGACAGCTTGGTTTTGGGCCAGTCGCGGCTCTTTTCGGGCAGATGTTGCACAAATATCACGGGCGCGTGAGGTCAAGCCACCAGGTAACATATTGATATTACTAAAGAATAATTCTGCTACCGTCAACCGGTTCAAAATTGGGCAGCATTGGGCGGAACGGTGGGTAAAGCTGGGCTATCCAACCGCGGGCCCGGGAATCGACAGCCGAAACCCGCTTCGGCGACTCGGCGCCAGCAATAAAAACCAACAATATTTCAATGATATGGGAGATTTTTACGCCTCCGACTCGCGTTGTCCGATGGGTACGGCACGAGCGAGCGGATCGCCGGGTTCTGCGACGGAATTGTCACATCTTCACTGGCAGGCCTGTGGGTAACACGATCCGCCGCGCGTTGACCTTGTGCAGCTGTCCGCGACGTTGATCGCCATCGCTCGCGGTTACCGCGGCCCGTAGCTGGACACCAATTGCGGACAAACGATTTCCGATCTCACCGAACGTCGAGGCATCGATAACGTCTCGACGATCGCGCCAACGTCGACGCCACGGGTCGGCTCGTCGAAGATGATCTGCCAGGTGAACCGCTGCTCGAGGATGTGACCGTCCTCTGCCGCAGGTGCCACGATAAGGCACGTCGATGCGGCGCAGAGTGCAAGCAGAAGCCTGACCCGCGCGGGATATGGCTACCGGAGATGTGGCGAGCGGCCTGCTGCATCGGGCGACAAATCGCGGCTCTTGCGATTGACTCGTTTGTGCGAACGAAGCGTTTGAATTGATGAAGCCAACCACTCATCGCGAGGTCAGCACACGTGCATCCCTCCACCGACACGATCGATGCAAATGTCCGGCGCGATACTCCGTCGGGCGCCATGATTGCGTGCGTGCGAGTTGGACAACGCGCGACCGGTATCGGAGTGGCTAAGTCTATTTGATGAACTCAGACCCTTGCGCGCTTGTGGTAGCGGGAGAGGGACTCGAACCCCCGACCCCAGGATTATGATTCCCGTGCTCTAACCAGCTGAGCTACCCCGCCACAACGTCGCTGTCGGCGGCCTACAGGCCGCGGGCGCGAACGCGCGGCATATAAAGAGTGGGGCGCGCGCCTGTCAAGCAAACCGGACCCGACCTCCAACTTATTGGAGAGAGGGGCTATTTCGGCCGGACCGACGGGTCGCCGCCGGGGCTTCCGGGCGGCGGAATCACCGGGGTGTTGCCGCTATCCGGCGTCGGTGCACGCATCTCGGGATCGACGCCCGCAGGCGGGCACAGCACACCGTCGGATCTGGCGAGTTTGTCACCTAATGGCTCGGCGCGCTGCCCGGTGGTGGTCCCCTCGGGTGCCGCTACGCCGGGATGCGAGGGCTGCTGCATCGGCGCGCAATTGGCGGCACGCGATGGCGACGGCGGCGCAGTCTGGGCCGGCGGCGTTGCCGGCGCAGGCGGCGCTTGCGCGGCGGCCACGACGGGCACGGCTATCAGCGCGCAGGACAAAGCGAGTGTTCGATTGATCCTCATGACAAGGAAAACCGCGACGGCGCGCCGATGTTCCTTATCAAAATCGTCGCCGCCTCACGATTTGCGGAAGCGGATCAGCGAGAAATGGCCCATCGGCGGCATCGGCCGCCGTTCCGCGAGGCTGACACCGCCGTGCCGGGCGGCCCAATCGGTCAACCGCGCCCACGGGAATTCCGGCCGCCAGCCGAGCCGCCGTGCCAGCGGCGCAAACGCGAGTTCGAAGATCCGGCGCGGCCCGCTTTCGGCGCCGATGTGATTGACCAGGATCAGCTCGCCGCCGGGCTTCAGCACGCGGATGAAATCATCCAGCGTCGCCTCCGGGTCCGGCACCGCCGTGATGACATATTGCGCGACCACCGCATCGAAGAACGAATCCGGGAACGCGAGGTTCTTGGCATCCATCACCGCCAGCGACTCGACATTGCTCAAGCCCAGCGCGCGCACGCGCTGCTGCGCCCGCCGCAGCATAGGCTCGGAAATATCGACGCCGCAGAGTTTTGTGGTGCGCGAATAATCCGACAGCGACAGGCCGGTGCCGACGCCGACGTCGAGCACGCGGCCGCCGATCCGGTCGGCCTCGGCAATGGTCGACTGGCGGCCCTGGTCGAACACCTTGCCGAACACCAGATCGTAGATCGGTGCCCAGCGGCCATACGCCTTTTCGACCCCCTCGCGGTCGATGTCCCCAGCCATTCCCTGCCCCGACGCCTCTTTTATCTATCCACGAACCGCTTCTACGAGCGGCGTTATTGTGTCTCGCGTCATAGCCCGCGCCGCACGGCTTGCGGTCGCGCTCTTGATGAAGCCGCCGCCGAGCACGCGCGCCTGCCCCGAGGCAGCGTCGTAGAACACGCAGGCCTGACCGGGCGACACGCCCTCTTCGCCCGCAACGAGTTCGACCTCGTAGCCGCCGGCAACCGCGCGCAGCCACGCCGGCTGCGGCGCGCGGGTCGAGCGCACGCGGACATACATCTCGATGCCCTCGCCGATCACGCGATCCAGCGGCCCGTCGCCGATCCAGTTGACGTCGCGCAGCGCGATGCGATCCATGCGCAACGCCTCGCGCGGTCCGACCACGACACGGCGCGTCGCCGCATCGAGCCTGATCACATAGAGCGGTGCACTGGCCGCGATGCCGAGACCTTTGCGCTGGCCGACCGTGAAATGAACGATGCCCTGGTGCTGGCCGATCACGTTGCCATTGAGATCGACGATGTCGCCGGGCGCGATCGCGTTCGGCTTCAGGCGGCCGATGATGTCGGTGTAGCGGCCGGTCGGCACGAAGCAGATGTCCTGGCTGTCCTGCTTGTCGGCCACCTCGAGATCGAAGCGCCGCGCCAGCTCGCGGGTCTGCGGCTTGGTCATGTCGCCGAGCGGGAAACGCAGGAAGTCGAGCTGCTCTCGCGTGGTCGCGAACAGGAAATAGCTCTGGTCGCGATCGGCATCCGCCGCGCAGATCAGCGTGCGCGATCCGCCCGCGAGGCGGCGCGACGCGACATAGTGGCCGGTGGCGAGCGCCTGGGCGCCGAGCTCGCGCGCTGTCGCGAGCAGGTCGCGAAACTTGACCGAACGGTTGCACTCGATGCACGGCACCGGGGTCTCGCCGAGCGCGTAGCTGTCGGCAAAATTGTCGATCACGGATTCCTTGAAGCGGCTCTCATAGTCGAGCACGTAATGCGGAATGCCGATCCGCTCGGCGACATTGCGCGCGTCATGGATGTCGCGGCCGGCGCAGCAGGCGCCCTTGCGATGGGTGGCGGCGCCATGGTCGTAGAGCTGCAGCGTGATCCCGACCACGTCATAGCCCTGCGACTTCAACAGCGCGGCCGTGACGGAGGAATCGACACCGCCGGACATGGCGACCACGATCCGTGTGTCCTCAGGGCGGCCTTGGAGATCCAGATTGTTGAGCATCTTATGGGGTCATCGATCGTTGTCGCGGCGAGGTTTTAGCGCTCCGCGACGGGATTTGAAAAACGTCTTTATTCAGAGAGCCTAAGAACGCATCCAAGAACAGTTGCAAGGCCGGTTCGGGACGCATGGGAGACTGCACTCTCTAATATAGGCCGTATTCCGGGGAGGCAATCAGAGGAAGCGACGACGATGCACCGCCAGCCACGGCAAATCTTGCCGCCGGGCAAAAAGGAGACCGCCGGGAACCCGTTTCGACCAGTCTCGCATTCTGATAAATAATTGAAATTATTATACATTTTTTCCTTGCCACAATTGGCCCAGTCCTTGCTGACAGTAGGACGGAAATCTCATTACGAGGGTTGGCTGTGGTCAGCGTCACGTCGGAAACATTGGCAACCCTGTCCTTTCAGGCTGCAGCCCAGCGCTCGGCGCGGCAGGACCAAGCGTCACAAGCGGGAAATGACGGCTTTGCCGCGCTGGTCGACAGCAACAATGCGGCCAGCACCGACTATTGGCCATCCGCCCCGTCAAACACGCCGCCCCCGCCCCCGCGCCGGACCGACGATTCATCGTCGACATCATCGTCGACAACGACAGATCCGTCATCGCGCGACACCAGCGCTTCGTCCGACGACAGCACGGTTGACGACAGCAGCAGCAGCGGCTCGCGCAAGACCAAGTCGAAATCGAAATCCGACGACTCCAAGTCTGCAGACAAAAGCCAATCCACCGACAACACGCCGCCGGCGGCCACTCAGACCGACGCCAAGCAGGACGCGTCCAATGCGGCAAACGCGGTCGCCACCGTGATTGTCGCCGCTCCTGCGCCGACCAATACACCGGCGCCGCCTGCCCCATCCGACAAGCCTGCAGCTCCGCTGGCGATCGCGGCTGCGGCCATTGCTGCAAGCTCGGCCATCGCCGGCACGGGCGTTCCCGCCGGAACCAACACCGCAACCGCCGTCACCACCACCGCGAACGCAGCCAACGTCGCCAAAGCGGCCGGCGCGAAAACCGACGCGCAGGCCGCGACCCCCGCTGCGACGGCGCAAGGCGCCGCGTCCGCAACCAGCAGCGCGACCGCCGGAATGGCGCTCGCCGTCACGGTCGCGCCGGCAAAACCCGCCGGCAAGACCACCGCGCAGCCCGCCGCCCAGCCGACTGCGAAAGCCACCCCGGCCGCAGCGCCGGCCGATCAGGACAGCAGCGCCGGATCGAGCGCCGCCGCCACGCCGACGACCATCGTTCCCGGTGTCACCCAGCCCGACGCCGTCGCCGGCAAGGCGAAGGCCGATAGCGACGTCGCCGATGCCGCCAAGGCCGACGGCAACGGCAATGCGACACCGGCACCAGCGACCAATGGCCATGCCGGCACGACCGCGCAGACCCAGGTCACCACTCCCGACCTCAGCGCGCAGGCCGCGAACGCGATTCAGCCGCAACAGCCGACCACGACACCGATTGCGACGGCGCAATTGACCGCCAGCACCGCCTCGCAAAGCGCCGCGGTGCCGATGAGCAGCCTTGCAGTCGAGATCGCGGCCTCCGCCAAGAGCGGCAAGAGCCGGTTCGAGATCCGGCTGGATCCTGCGGAGCTTGGCCGCATCGACGTTCGCATCGATGTCGATCGCAACGGCCAGGTGACCTCGCATCTCACCGTCGAACGGCCCGAAACGCTGTCGATGCTGCGCCAGGACGCCAATCAACTGCAGCGCGCGCTCGACAATGCCGGCCTGTCGACCAGCAATGGCGGATTGCAGTTCAGCCTGCGCGACCAGTCGCAGTCGGGCCAGAACAACAACGGCCAGTCCAACCCGAACGGCCACCAACTGATTGTCAGCGACGAAGACGCCACCCCCGCCGCCGCGGCTGGCCGCTCCTACGGGCGCACCGCCAGCGCACTCGGCGGCGTCGATATCAGAGTGTAGGGAGTTCACGATGTCAGTCGATGCAACCATGCCGGCGCCGGTTGTCTCGGCGCCAGGAACCGGCACCGGATCGAGCTCCGGCAGCAGCGCGTCGACGGCGACAACAGGCATCGCCGACAATTTCCAGACCTTCCTGACGCTGCTGACGACGCAGCTGAAGAACCAGAACCCGCTCGATCCGCTCGACACCAACCAGTTCACCCAGCAGCTCGTGCAGTTCGCCGGCGTCGAGCAGCAGCTCAAATCGAACGACCAGTTGAAGTCGCTGGTCGAGATCGAAAAGAGCGCGCAGTCGACGCAGGCGCTGATCTATGTCGGCAACACCGTGGCGGTCGACGGCAGCAAGGCCCAGTTCGACAAATCCGCGACCTGGAACCTGACCGCGGCAAAGGGCACCAACGCCGCGGTCACGATCACCAATTCGACCGGCCAGACCGCCTATTCCGGCAACTTCACCTTGAACCAGGGCAATGCCAGCTTCGTCTGGGACGGCAAAGGCAATGACGGCTCCCAGTGGCCGCCGGGCACCTACACGCTGACCGCCACCGGCAAGGATTCCAGCGGCAACAGCATCTCGATCTCCACCGAGGTGCAAGGCATGGTCGACTCCGTCGACCTGACGGCCTCGCCCCCGCTGCTGTCGATCGGCGGTCAATCCTACACCGCCGACAAGGTCAAGCGCGTGGTGCGGACGACGACCACGAGTTCGAGCTGACGGCATATCGTTCCGACGCTTTGCGCGCGCGATGTGAGCGGTTAGCGAAGGTGCTGCCGCACACACCGCCGTCGTCCTGGCTTTCCAGGCCGTGCAAAAACGTCGGCGTTGCGCCCGGAACTAAGGGCAAGAAGGTGGGCTCACACTGGACAGGGCTTGAGCGCCTTGAGCAGGGCGGGCATCCCCTTGATGGCGATCAGTCTCATGCCGTCCACTGCGGCAGGCCGACATTGATCGCATCGCGACCGGCATAGACGGCCTCCGCGCCCAGCTCGCGCTCGATCCGCATCAGGCGATTGTACTTCGCCGTCCGATCGGAGCGCGACAATGAGCCGGTCTTGATCTGTCCGCAGTTGGTGGCCACCGCGAGGTCGGCGACCGTGGTGTCCTCGGTCTCGCCCGAGCGGTGCGACATCACCGCCGTGTACCCGGCCTTGTGGGCGCGAGCCACGGCCTGCAGCGACTCCGTGAGAGTCCCGATCTGGTTGACCTTGATGAGGATCGAGTTGGCGATGCCGTCACGGATGCCCGCCTCCAGGAGGCCGATATTGGTGCAGAAGACGTCATCGCCGGTGAGCTGGCACGTCGTGCCGATCGCCCCGGTGATGAGCTTCCAGCCGGAGTGGTCGTTCTCGGCCATCGGATCCTCGATCGAGCACACCCGATATTGCCTGACGATATCGACCAGATATTGCGCGTGCTCGTCGACCGATCGGATCAGCTTCTCGCCGCGATAGTGATAGGTGCCGTCCTCAAAGAATTCCGACACCGCCGGGTCGATCACGATGGCGATGTCGGGTCCGGCCCGGTATCCCGCTTTGCGGATAGCTTCCATGATCAGATCGATCGCCTCGATGGCGCTGCCGACATTGGGCGCGAAGCCGCCTTCGTCGCCGACATTGGTCTGATGCCCGGCTCGCGCCAGCTCCCCCTTCAGCGTGTGGAATATCTCGGCCCCCATCCGCACTGCTTCCGCGAAGCTCGGCGCGCCGATCGGCATGATCATGAATTCCTGGAAATCCAGCGGGTTGTCGGCGTGCGCCCCGCCATTGATAATGTTCATGCCGGCGGCCGGCAGCAGCCGGGCGTTGACGCCACCGAGGTAGCGGTAGAGCGGGAGCTTGCGCGAGACGGCTGCGGCCTTCGCGACCGCGAGCGAAACGCCGAGGATGGCATTGGCGCCGAGCCTGCTTTTGTTGGGCGTGCCATCGAGCGCAATCATGGCCTGATCGATGCTGGCCTGCGCCAGCGCATCCATTCCGCACAGCGCGTCGCGGATCTCGGTGTTAACAGCGCCGGCGGCGTGCAGCACGCCGCGTCCCAAAAATCGGTCGCCGCCGTCACGCCGCTCATGCGCCTCGTGCAGGCCGGTCGATGCGCCTGATGGCACCGCTGCGCGTCCCCGCGCGCCGTCCTCGAGCACGATTTCGACCTCGATCGTCGGATTGCCGCGGCTGTCGAGGATCTCGCTGCCGAGAATGTGGATGATGGTTGTCATGAGCGGACGATTCCCTGGAGTGATGGAGGCGCGCGGGATCGGCAGCGCTGGCGAAGCTCTGTGATCCATTTGCACAAGATGGTCGCGGCCGAATATCACGATGCTCTGTTCCTATGCTGCAGGGTGCGGATTTGATATCGAGTTCGCTTCATGTATCTGTGATCTAAACTCACAGAGTACAAACCGATGTCGCGCCGCCTGCCACCGCTGTTTGCCCTGAAGGCCTTTGAAGCGACCGCGCGTCTCGGCTCGGTCACCCGCGCGGCCGAGGAGCTTGGCCGCACCCACGGTGCGGTCAGCCGGCAAATCCGCGCGCTCCAAGAGCACGCCGGCGCCGCGCTGTTCGACAAGGCCGGCACCGGGCTGCGTCTCAACCCGCAGGGCGAGACGTTGCGGCAGGTGGTGACCCAGGCGCTCGATCAACTGGAGCAGGGATGGCTTCGGGTGCTGGACGACGCGCGGGGATCGAGCGTGCATGTCGCGTGCAGCGCCACCTTCGCGATGCGCTGGCTGGTGCCGCATCTTCCCGGTTTCTATCGCCAGCATCCTGACGTCCGCGTGCGCCTCTCGATGACGTCCGCGCGCGAGATCAGGCATCAAGGCGCCGACCTGGTGCTCGCGTGGGATCGGCAGTCCTATCCGGAGCGCGACCGCACGCGCGCGGTCCGTATCGCCAATGTCGCGTTCGGACCGGTGTGCGCGCCGCGCTACCGCGTAGCGGCCAGGCAGCGGCGTCTCATTTGCCAGACCCGGATCACGCACGAATACACCACACGCGCCTGGACGACGTGGCAAGACAACAGCGGGATCGTGGTCAGGAACGACACGGAGCTGAGCTTTCCGCACACCCACCTCTGCATCGAGGCAGCCGTGTCCGGCCTCGGTGTCGCGCTGGTCGAGCAGCGGATGGTGCGTGACGACCTTGCCGCTGAAAGACTGATCGCACCTTGCGGCTTTGTCCCGTTTGCGGATGGCCTTGCGGCCGTGCCGGCTTCGGAGCGCGCGGCTTCGCCAGCGGCACGCGCCTTCGTCACATGGATCACGGAGGAATTGTCGGGGATCATGCCGGTCTGATCTGTCGACAATCATTCCGGTTGAACCGCGAGTCGGCGCTGTTCTAGCGACGGGCTGATGAGGCGGCCCTTCGCGGACCGCCCCACGGCCCGCGATCAAGCCGGCTGCCCCGCAGCATCGAGGATCAGCCGTGCAATCGCGTCGGGCTGCGAGATCAACCCGAGATGGCTTGCCTTCACCTCGATCGTGGTGGCGCCCATCCGCTTGGCCATGAAGCGTTCGAGATCCGGATTGATGGTGCGGTCTTCGGTCGAGACCGCGTACCAGCTCGGCTTGGTTCGCCAGGCCGCCTGGGTGGTCTTGCCGGTCAACAGGGCCTTGTGGAAAGGCTGCTGCACCGCATAGAGCACCTTCGCCTTTGCTTCCGGCAGGTCGCCTGCGAAATCGTGCAGGAAGGCCTGCTCGGAGAGCCGGCCCTCATCGCCATCGAACACGATGCCTGCGCTTGCCGGCGGGGTCGGATAGGTCTTCGCCAAGGCGGTGTAGTCCTCGCCCGCGTCAGGCGCGCGCGCGGCCACATACACCAGCGCCGAGACCTTCGGATGCACGCCGGCCTCGCTGACGATCATTCCGGAGAAGGAATGACCGACCAGAACCGTCGGGCCATCCTGGCGATCGAGCACGCGCTGGGCTGAGGCAACAGCGTCGGGCAGCGTGGTCAGCGGATTCTGCACCGACGTCACATTGAGCCCGGCCGCCTGCAGCTGTGGGATGACCTCGGACCAGCAGGATCCATCGGCAAACAGTCCGTGCACCAGCACAACGTTGCGCGCCTTCACCGGCGGCGAAGTTGCGGCGATGCCGCGCGTGGAGACCAGGGAAGCCGCCGCGCCGGCGAGTAAGGTGGTCGCGAAGGTGCGTCTGTTCATCATCATGACATTTACTCCATCATTGTGCAGTCGATTGATTGGTTACAGCAGCGCGTCCACCTGCGGCGAACGGACAATCTCTCCTACGCGCGCAAAGGCCTCGTGGTTACGTTCGATGCTGTCGTGGTCGTAAAGATAATTGACCATGATGCCGAAGGATTCCTGCATCGCGCGGCCGGCCGTGTTGCCGAGCCAGTTGATCCGCTCCAGCCGCGCACCGTTGCCGAGATGGAAGCGTGCGACGGGGTCGATACGATTTCCCGACGCCGGTGAACGCGTCAGATATTGCGCGCACAGCTTCATCAGCACGGGACGCAACGCCTCGCTCTTTGCCGCGTCGCGCCACCAGTCTTCGCTGTCAATATCTCGCAGCATCGCGGCAGCGTCATGGCCGGATGCGGAGCCCTGGCCGAGCCAGCGCCGGAAGCCCGGTATCGGCGACAGCGTGGAAAAGCGCTGCAGCTGCGGGAATTCGGTCTGCAGCTCCTCGACCACCTGCTTGATCAGGAAATTGCCGAACGATACGCCGCGAAGCCCGTCCTGACAGTTGGAGATCGAATAGAAGATCGCGGTATCGGCGCGCGCGCCGCGCGTTCGCGCCGTGTCTTCATCGGTGTCCGGCAACAGCAATGGCGCAAGCGCGGTCGCCAGTCCTTCCACCAGCGCGACCTCGACGAAGATCAGCGGCTCGCCGGGAAGCGCGGGATGGAAAAAGGCAAAGCAGCGCCGGTCCGGCGCAAGGCGGCGCCGCAGATCATCCCAGCCCTTGATCTCATGCACCGCCTCGTGGGCGATCAGCTTCTCGAGCACCGCGGCCGGCGATTGCCAGTCGATCCGGCGCAGTTCGAGAAAGCCGCGATTGAACCACGAGGCAAACAGATGCTTGAGATCGGCATCGAGCAGCTTGAGATCCGGATCGGACTTCAGATGCGGGGTGATTTCGCTGCGCATCGCGATCAGCACGGCCGTGCCGCCGGGCGCCATGTTCATTCGCCGCAATACCTCCTGCCGGGGCGGATCGGCAGCCTGGGCCAGCGCTGCCGCCGCTTCCGCGGTGCTATCCGCGAGATAGCGTTTGGCCGCGTCACGCAGTGTCGTCGGGTCGGGCTGAAACGCGGCGGCCAGATAGTTTTGAAAGCCGTGCCGGCCGGCAGCATCCAGCGTTTGCATCGTCCGGTGCAGCTCCCGCGCGATCATCGCGCCGGACGCTTCGCCGCGCTCCGACAGCAGGGCCGCGGCAAGTTGCTTGGCACCCTCGGGCGACGCTGGCTCACGGCTTGAGATTTGCTCGGTTGGGGTCATTGTAGCCTCCTTGTGTTACGCGCGCGCAACGGTGCGGAATTTTGCAGGCGGCGCGTAGAGGCCACCGGACGCAACCACGAGGTCATCGATCGTCTTCGCGGCGAGCCAGTCGCGGGTCGCCGTCGCGCTCTCGATGCCGAGATCGGAGGGAAACATCACGATGCCGCGGCGACGAAGGGCCTCGGTCGTTTCGGCGTCCTGCCGCTTGCCGAAATCGGTGTCGCCGGCGACCGCGCGCAACGCAGCCTCGCGCTCTCCAGGCGAGCGGCAGCGCAGCAGATTGCAGACGCCCTGCTCGGTGATGACGTGGCTGACATCGTCGCCATAGACCATCACCGGCGGCAGTGCGAACCCGGCCGATGCCGCGAGGTCGTACGCATCGAGGCGCTCGACAAAACTCGGCGCACCGTTTGGCTGACGGGTCTGGACCATCTGGACCACCAGCTTGCGGCCGCGCAGGCTCTCTCCTGCCTCCTCGCCGGCACGCAACCAGGCGGGACTGTCGTGGCGTCGGCCGCGCGCGTCCGCGCCCATGTTCGGCGCGCCGCCGAAGCCGGTGATTCGCCCTTTGGTGGCGGTGGAGCTGTTGCCCTGCGGGTCGATCTGCAGCGTGCCGCCGACAAAGAGATCGCAGGCATATTGTCCGGCGACCTGGGCAAGCGTCCGGTTCGAACGCAGACTGCCGTCCGCGCCGATCGGAAACACGTGCGCGCGGTTTGCGACATAGCGCTCCATGCCGAGTTCGGAGCCGAAGCAATAGACGCTGTCGACAAAGCCTGATTCGATCGCCGGGATCAGTGTCGGATGCGGGTTGAGCACGAAATTCCGTGCGACCTTGCCCTTCAGCCCGCGCCGCGCCGCAAAGGTCGGCAGCAGCAGTTCGATCGCCGCGGTGGCGTAGCCGATGCCGTGATTGAGCCGCGTCACCTGGTAAGGCTCGTACACCGCTGAAATCGCCATCATGGCCATCAGGACGTTCTCGTTCCTGATCTTGGCGGGATCGCGCGTGAACAGCGGATCGATCGCATAAGGCTTCGGGCCCGGCACCACGACATCGACCCAGTCGCCGGGAATGTCGACACGCGGCAGCCGATCGACGATCTCGTTGACTTGCGCCACGACAATGCCGCCGCGGAACGCGGCTGCCTCAACGATGGTGGGCGTGTCTTCGGTGTTCGGGCCGGTATAGAGGTTACCGCCGCGGTCCGCCTTGTCGGCAACGACCAGGGCAACATGCGGTGTCAGGTCGACCAGCATGCGCGCATAGAGTTCGAGATAGGTATGGATGGCGCCGATCTTGAGCGCCTTGGCGGCGACCAGTTCGGCAAGCCGGCGGCTTTGCGGACCGGCAAAGGCGAAATCCAGCCGGTTTGCGATGCCGCGCTCGAACACGGCCAGATGGTCGGGAAGCGCCAGAACCGACTGCACCATGTGCAGATCGTGAACGCGTGCCGGATCCATCTTCGCCAAGCAAGCTGCAAGGAAGTCCGCCTGCTTCTGGTTGTCGCCTTCGAGCGCCACGCGATCGCCGGACATGATGATCGCTTCGAGCAATTGCGTCGTGCGCTCGGGCGGACAGATTTTTCCGTTGGCGCCGCAGACGTCGCGTGCGCGCTGCAGCCGCGTCGCGCGATCGGCCGCTGGTTGTGAAGTCTGGGACATGATGAACCTCATCCGCTTTGTTGCCTGAAGCGAAGGTAGGAGGCCATCATTGATAATAGAAACGATATTCTATAATATGATTGATTACATATATGGATCAATCGCATGCTCGACCTGGAGCTCTTGCGTGCCTTTGTCGCGGTCGCGGATTGCGGCGGCTTCCACCGTGCCGCCGAACAGCTCAATCTGACCCAGTCGACGATCAGTCAGCAGATCAAGCGCCTCGAAGTCGAGACCAGGCGCCCCCTGTTTCGGCGCACGACGCGCAGTGTCGCGCTGACCGACGAGGGCGAGATGCTGCTTGGCGATGCGCGGCGCCTGCTTCAGCTCGAGGAGGCGGCCCGGCAGCGGCTGATGGCGCCACGTCTGTCTGGCTCGGTGCGGCTCGGGGTGGTCGAGGAAGTGGCAGGCGGTTCGCTGCCGTCGGCGCTGGGCCGCTTTGCCGCACTTCATCGTGGCGTCAAGCTCGAGGTACAGATTGGAGTGAGCGCCGAGCTGATCGAGCAGCTCAATGCGGGGCGGCTCGATTTGGTGTTCGCCAAGCGTCCGCTCGGAACGTCAAAGGGACGCCTAGTGTGGCGCGAACCACTGGTGTGGACCGCTTCCGAGGCGTTCGACCTGATCCCCGGTGCACCGCTGCCGCTGGCGCTGTATCGCGAGCGATCGGTGTCGCGCGACGCGGCACTCTCCGCGTTGCGCAATGGCGAACTCAGCTGGGAGATCGTCTATACCAGCCCAAGCCTGACCGGCGTCCGCGCGGCGGCAGTCGCGGGCCTCGCCATCACACCACTTCCCTTGAGCGCGGTGACCGCAGGTCTGCGCGTGCTCGGCATCGAGCACGGCCTGCCGCAGCTGCCCGATCTTGAATTTGCAATCTACGAGAAGCGGCGGCCGGACAAGGCTGCAGAAGAACTCGCCGCAGCCTTGCTGGCGCTCGCACGCGGTCCGATGCGTCCGACGATATAATCTACGCGCTTCGATACGCGCGACCGAGAAACAGCGCTCCCATCGATGGTCGCGCCCGCGGTACGCGCCTGTACAGACCGGGACATGGTGGACGGGTGTTCGGAGACATCGTGGACACTTTCGACCGCGAAGCAGGGGGTCCGAGGCCTCAGTTCCCGGCCATTCCAACGAGATTCGTATTGAACGCTTGGGCTTAGGCAAATTTTAAGCCGGCCCGCGTAGGTTACCACAGTGAGTTCAGTGGTTGAGAGTTTGTGAGTACGCCATGACAGAACCCCATCGCCCGAGGGTGAAATACGTCATCGGGCCTGACGGCAGCCCGTTAACGATTGCGGACCTGCCTGCGCCCGGTACCAAACGGTGGGTTATCCGCCGCAAGGCCGAAGTCGTAGCCGCGGTCCGCGGCGGCCTGCTTTCTCTCGAGGAAGCCTGCAGCCGATATACGCTGACCGTTGATGAATTCCTATCCTGGCAGTTCTCGATCGACCAGCATGGTCTGGCCGGGCTGCGGACCACCCGGATCCAGCAGTATCGGCAGTAAGCAGAAACCAATACCTGCGGCATTTGACGAAAACCGGCTTTGCTTTGCGAAGCCGGTTTTTTTCATGTCCGCGCTTTTGCCGTGGACCTTAACCTTCGTTAACCAGATAGAAACCATACCCTAGGCAATATTTGCCCAGTCGGACCCATCGGGGCCGAATCCTGGGGGCCGTGCGTGCAAAGTCTGGTTGCTTTCCTGCGAGGTCTTGGTGCGGCCCGGCTTGTGGCAATGGTGGCGGTCACCGCCGCCCTGATCGGTTTCTTCGCCTTCGTCATCATGCGCGTCACCACGCCGCAGATGACCACCCTCTTCACCGACCTGTCGACCGAGGATTCCTCCGGAATTATCAAGGAGCTGGAGCGTCAGGCGATCCCCTACGAACTGCGCAATGACGGTGCCGCGATCATGGTGCCGAAGGACAAGGTGACCCGGCTGCGGATGAAGCTCGCCGAGGGCGGCATGCCCAAGGGCGGCGGGGTCGGCTACGAGATCTTCGACAAATCGGACGCCTTGGGCACCACGAGCTTCGTCCAGAACATCAATCATCTGCGCGCGCTGGAGGGCGAACTGTCCCGCACCATCCGCGCCATCGACCGCGTCCAGGCCGCGCGCGTCCATCTGGTGCTGCCTGAGCGGCCGCTGTTCTCGCGCGAGACGCCGGAGCCGTCCGCCTCGATCGTGCTGCGGGTGCGCGGCGCCCTCGAACCGCAGCAGATCCGCGCCATCCGCCACGTGGTCGCCTCCGCCGTCAACGGGCTGAAACCGCAGCGCGTCTCGATCGTCGACGAGTCAGGCCAGTTGCTCGCCGACGGCGCCGCCACCGATGGCGATGCCACCGCCGGCGACGAGCGCCGCACCGCCTACGAGAAGCGGATCCGCAAGCAGGTCGAGGACATCGTCTCCTCGGTGGTCGGCGCCGGCCGTGCCCGCGTCCAGCTCGCGGCCGATTTCGACTTCAACAAGATCACCGAGACCTCGGACAAGTTCGACCCCGAAGGCCGCGTGCTGCGTTCGAGCCAGACCCGCGAGGAAAGTAGCCTCACCGCCGACAATTCCGGCCAGGTCACGGTCAACAACGAGCTGCCCGGCAACCAGAACAACGACAACGCCGCCCGCGCCAAGGACCAGAGCAAGAAGAGCGAGGAAACCAACAATTACGAGATTTCCCGCACCACCAAGACCGAGGTCACTGAGGCCGGCCGCGTCAACCGGATCTCGGTCGCGGTGCTAGTCGATGGCAGCTACGCCAAGAACGAAAAAGGCGAGATGGTCTACCAGGACCGCAGCAAGGAGCAGCTCGACCGTATCGCCACCCTGGTGCGCTCGGCGATCGGTTTCGACCAGAAGCGCGGCGACCAGGTCGAGGTCGTCAATCTCCGCTTTGCCGAACCGCCGGCGACGACCCCGATCATCGAGCCGACCGGCCTGCTCGGCATGCTGCAATTCACCAAGGACGACGTCATGTACGTCATCGAGCTCGGCGTGATGATGCTGCTCGGCCTGGTCGTGCTGTTCATGGTGGTCCGTCCGCTGGTCAAGCGCATCGTGGCCGCCGACCCGGCTCCCCGTGCAGGCACAGTGCCCGCCCTCGCCGACGCCGGCGCGCATGGCGCCGACGGTTCGGCCGGAGCGACCGGCCAGGCCCTGATCCCGAACAACAGTGCCGCGGCGCAATTGATCGACGTCGCCCAGATCCAGGGCCAGGTCCACGCCCAAGCCGTACATCGGGTCGGCGAACTGGCCGAACGCAATCCGAACGAGACCGTCTCCATTGTCCGTCAATGGTTGAGCGAGCCTGCCGAGAGCTGACATGGCCTTACCGCAGACCACAAACCAGAACGACATCACCAACGTCCTCTCGACGCTGGCGAGCCGGCAAAGTGGCCGGCCGAAGAGCAAGCCGCTGTCCGGCCCGAAGCGTGCGGCGATCCTGATGCTCGCGCTCGGCGAGCAGCATGGCGGCAAGATCTGGGCGATGCTCGACGACGACGAGGTCCGCGAATTGTCGGTGCAGATGTCGACGCTCGGCACCGTCGAGGCCGACGTGGTCGAGGACCTGATGCTCGAATTCGTCTCGCGGATGTCGGCCTCCGGCGCGCTGATGGGTAATTTCGACGCCACCGAACGCCTGCTGCAGCAATATTTGCCGTCCGAGCGCGTCACCGGCATCATGGACGAGATCCGCGGTCCCGCCGGCCGCAATATGTGGGAGAAGCTCTCCAACGTCCAGGAAGAGGTGCTCGCCAACTACCTCAAGAACGAATACCCGCAGACCATCGCCGTCGTGCTGTCGAAGCTGAAGCCGGAGCATGCCGCCCGCGTGCTCGCGATCCTGCCCGAGGACATCGCGCTCGACGTCGTCGGGCGCATGCTGCGGATGGAAGCGGTGCAGAAGGAAGTCATCGAGCGGGTCGAGCAGACGCTGCGCACCGAGTTCATGTCGAACCTGTCGCAGACCCGGCGCCGCGACGCCCATGAGGTGATGGCCGAGATCTTCAACAATTTCGATCGCCAGACCGAAACCCGGTTCATCACCTCGCTGGAAGAGGAAAACCGCGAATCCGCCGAGCGCATCAAGGCGCTGATGTTCACCTTCGACGATTTGATCAAGCTGGACTCCGCCTCGGCCCAGACGCTGATGCGCAACATCGACAAGGACAAGCTGGGCGTCGCGCTGAAGAGCGCCAACGAGGAAGTCCGCAGCTTCTTCCTCGGCAACATGTCCTCGCGCGCCGGCAAGATGCTGATGGACGACATGGCCGCGATGGGACCGGTTCGCTTACGCGACGTCGACGAGGCGCAGGCGCTGCTCGTCAACCTCGCCAAGGATCTCGCCGCCAAGGGCGAGATCACCCTGACCAAGAACCGCGCCGACGACGAGTTGGTGTACTGATGGCCGCGCCCGCAAAGTTCATGTTCGACACGGACTTCTCGGCGCCCGACCGCGCGCGCGAACGCGCCGCCACCCCGGCCGAAGTCGCGCAGAAGATCGCCGATGCGGAAGCGAGGGCCTATCGCGCCGGCCATGAGGCGGCCCAGCGCGAGGCCAAGGTCGAGAGCGACCGCCGTTCCGCGCAGGCGCTGGAGCAGATCGGCACAGCTATCAAGGGCATCGCGGCGCGCTTTGGCGGCATCGAGACGCGGATGGAGACCGAGGCCGTCGACGTCGCGGTCGCGGTCGCCCGCAAGCTCTGTTCCGAATTGATCGCCCGCGAGCCGCTCGGCGAGATCACAGCCCTGGTCAGCGACTGCTTCTCGCATCTGGTGTCGACGCCGCATCTCGTGGTGCGCATCAACGACGCGCTGTACGAGGGTGCCCGCGAGCAGATCGAACGGACGGCGGCGCAGAGCGGCTTCCAGGGCCGGCTGGTGATCCTCGCCGAACCCACCATCGCCACCGGCGACTGCCGGATCGAATGGGCCGACGGCGGCGTGGCGCTGGAGCGTGCGACGATCGAAGCCAAGATCAACGAACTCGTCGGGCGCTATCTGGCGTCCCGCGGTCAGGCCGGCTGACGGCCATGAGGACTGAACCATGAGCGACACCGACACACACGTCCCGCTTCCCGATCTCAACTCGACCGATACGCCTGCCATCGACGATGTCGGTTACAACGAAGATGAAAATGCGGCCCGCATCGCCGCCGATCTCGAGGCGGTGTTCGACGTGCCGGTGCAGGTGTCGGCCGTGCTCGGCCGCTCCAAGATGGACGTCGGCGACCTCCTCAAGCTCGGGCCGGGCACGGTGCTCGAGCTCGACCGCCGGGTCGGCGAAGCGATCGACATCTATGTCAACAACCGGTTGGTGGCGCGTGGCGAAGTTGTGCTGGTCGAAGACAAGCTCGGTGTGACCATGACCGAAATCATCAAGGCGGACCGCTCTTAAACAATTCAACGCGTGCGCGCGCGACCTGCGCGACCAGACGAACAGGAGACTATCATGCGGCTTCTCATCGTTGGCACCCTGAAGGGCCAACTCACGACCGCCACCAAGATCGCGATGGACAACGGCGCGTCCGTGACCCACGTCGAGGCTGCCGAACAGGCGATGAACGTGCTGCGCGGCGGCAAGGGCGCCGACCTGCTGCTGGTCGATGTCGCCCTCGACATCCGCGACCTCGTGATGCGGCTGGAAGCCGAGCACATCCACGTCCCGATCGTCGCCTGCGGCATCTCCAACGATGCCCGCGCCGCGGTGGCTGCGATCCACGCCGGCGCCAAGGAATACATCCCGCTGCCGCCCGATCCCGAATTGATCGCAGCCGTGCTCGCCGCGGTCGCCAACGATGCGCGCGATCTCGTCTATCGCGACGAGGCGATGGCCAAGGTGATCAAGCTCGCGCAGCAGATCGCGGGCTCGGATGCTTCGGTGATGATCACCGGCGAGTCCGGCACCGGCAAGGAGGTGCTGGCGCGCTACGTCCATTCCCGCTCGGGCCGCGCCAAGCGGCCGTTCATCTCGATCAATTGCGCGGCGATCCCGGAGCACCTCCTGGAATCCGAACTGTTCGGCCATGAGAAGGGCGCCTTCACCGGCGCGATCGCGCGCCGCATCGGCAAGTTCGAGGAGGCGACCGGCGGCACGCTGCTGCTCGACGAAATCTCCGAAATGGACGTCCGCCTGCAATCCAAGCTGCTGCGCGCGATCCAGGAGCGCGTGATCGACCGCGTCGGCGGCACCAAGCCCGTCGCCGTCGACATCCGCATCATCGCGACCTCGAACCGCAACCTCGCCGACGCCGTGCGCGAAGGCAGCTTCCGCGAGGACCTGCTGTTCCGCCTTAACGTCGTCAATCTGAAGATCCCGCCGTTGCGCGACCGCCCGGCCGATATCCTCGAACTGGCCCAGCATTTCGCCAAGAAATATGCCGAGGCCAACGGCGTGCCGGTGCGCCCGATCTCGCCGGACGCCCGGCGCGTCCTGACCGCAAACCGCTGGCAGGGCAACGTCCGCGAGCTGGAAAACACCATCCACCGCTCGGTCCTGATGGCTCAGGGCGACGAGATCGGCGCCGACGCGATCCTGACGCCGGACGGTGACCGCCTCGATCTCACCAAGACCGCACCGGCGGTCGCGCACGCCACCTTCGCCGCCGAGCAGGTCACCCGCGCGCTGGTCGGCCGCACCGTCGCCGACGTCGAACGCGACCTGATCCTGGAGACGCTGAAGCACTGCCTCGGCAACCGCACCCATGCCGCCAACATCCTCGGCATCTCGATCCGCACGCTGCGCAACAAGCTGAACGAATATGCCGATGGCGGCATCCCGATCACGCCGGCCGGCAATGGGGCGGGCGACTATCAGCGGCTGGCGACGGCGGGCTGAGCAACATAACCGCAGGGGCCATCGGCGCGATGGCCTGCATTACGAATAGCTCGGCGCGTCCGGCCTGCGAAAGATGTGGATGGGATCGCCGGGCACGAGTTCGCGCCCGGTGAACGTCGCATAGGCGTACAGCGCGAGATAGCCGACGGCGAGCGCGCCGACGAGATAGAACAGCCAGGCTCCCACGCGCTTCATCGAACCGTCACGCCTCCGAAACATTTCCGGCTTTTAATCCGCTGCCCATCAAAGCGCCACGGGCAACATGCCGCGTCGGGCCACAACCCTTGATCCCTTGAATCTCGAAGCCGATTGCCTTACTCAATCTCCTATTGCTTTTATTTTTTAGACAACTGGAGAGAGACATGACCCTTTACGCGCAGACCAGCGGCACCCTGTCCACCAATTCCGGCTCGTTCACACCGATGAAGGGCCTCAGCCTGACGATCCCCGAGGGCGTCGGCACCACCGCCATCATGATCCTCAACGTTCCGATGCCCTACGCCGAAGGCAATAACAATCCGGGCGGCACCTTCGGTATCACGGTCAACGGGACGCCTTCGTCAGTCGTAGCGAGCTTTACCTACAACGAGCAGGCCCGACAAGCTTCGGCCGCGTCCCGATGACGCTGGTCGTCGGCATCCCGCTGGGCAACGCGCCGCAGACCGTTCAGGCCGTCTGGTACGGCGTCCGCGGCAGCACCGTGATCATCGACAGCCCGGCAACGCTGACCGCGATCATGAACTAGCCTGGAGCCGATTCCGTTTTGGCTGTATCCGGCACGCCTCGCGCTCGATGCTGGCCGCCACCAGCGGCGCCTCGTCGGCGGCGATCGGCGGGGAAAAGACGAAGCCCTGCACCACGTCGCAATCGAGCCCGCCGAGCAAGTCCAGTTCGGCCGGCAGTTCGGCGCCCTCCGCCACCACCTTCATGCCCAGCCCGTGCGACAAAGCGATGATGCCGCCGAGCAGTTTGCGCTTCTCCGGCGCGGTGGAAATGCCATCCACGAAGGCCCGGTCCACCTTCAGCGAGTGGAAAGGCAGGCGCGTCAGATAGCCGAGCGAGGAATAGCCTGAGCCAAAATCGTCCAGCGCCAGCCGGACGCCGAGACCGGAGAGGGCCGTCAGCGTGCGACTGATCCGCTGCTCGGTATGATCCACGAACAGGCTTTCGGTGAGCTCCAGGCAGAGCAGCTCCGCCGGAAAGCCGGTTTCCGCCAGCACGGCCGAGACTGCCGTCTCGAAATCCCCACTCCAGATCTGCGCCGGCGAGACATTGACCGAGACGGAGCGCCGCGGCAATCCGGCATCCAGCCAGGCACGGCCCTGCCGGCAGGCCTCGCGCAGCACCCACAGGCCGAGATCGACGATCAGCCCGGAGCTTTCGGCGATCGGGATGAACTCCGCCGGAGAGATCGGCCCGCGCTCGGGATGGGTCCAGCGCAGCAGCGCCTCGAAGCCGGTGACGCGGCCGGTCCTCAGGTCCACCTGCGGCTGGTAATGGGCCTGGAGGGCGTCGGCCTCCACGGCGTGGCGCAGATGACGGGCGAGATCAAGCCTTTGATCGACCGCCTGGGCATAGACCGGCTCGAACAGTTGCGCCCGGCCGCGCCCGGCCTCCTTGGCCATGTAGAGCGCGAGGTCCGCGTTGCGCACGGCGGTCTCCGCCGTCACCCCATGCTCCGGCAGGCGGGCGATGCCGATCGTGGCGCCGACGAAGGCCTCGCCCTCGGTGAGATCAACGGGGCCGGACAGCCTGCCGATGAGCCGATCGGCAAGCCCGGTCAGCGCGGCGTCGGACGTGCCGCATCCCTCCGCCAGCACGGCGAATTCGTCGCCGCCGAGCCGGGCGATAAAGGCTCGCGGACCTAACTCCTGCCGCAGCGCAGCCGCCACCCGGATCAGCAATTCATCGCCGGCGGCATGGCCGAGGGAATCGTTGACCTCCTTGAAGCGATCGAGGTCGATGAGCAGCACGGCTGCGCCCCGGCCTTCCAGGGTGCAGACTTCGATCAGGGCGGCGAGCTGGCGCTTGAACAGCGCGCGATTGGCAAGGCCGGTCAAAGGATCGCTGTAAGCGAGCTGCTCGAGCTGGCGCTCAGCCTCCTTGAGCTGGGTGATGTCGCTGGAGGTGCCGCGATAGCCGAGAAAGGCGCCATCATCAGCGAAGATGGGCTTGCCGCTGGTGGAGATACTGATGCGCGACCCGTCCTGGCCGATCAGCGTATAGGTGAAGTCGCGAAAAGGGCGATGGGCCTCCATGTCGGCCCGGAGCCGTGCCATGCCCTCCTCGTCCTCGGGCGCATAAGCCAGCTCCCAGCGCGCCTTCCCGCCAGCGGCCACCGTCTGGAACGCCGCATTGCCGGGAAGCGACTTGGGATAGGGCAGCATCCGATGGGCGGCGTCGCTCTCCCAGCACCAGTCCGAGGCGGTGCTGACAAAATCGGCCAGCCGCTGCTCGCTCTCCGCCAGGCGCCGCAATGCGGAGGTCTCCTCCGTGACGTCGCGGACAATGCCGGACACGCGCCGGACCTGACCGAGCGCGTCGAATTCCGGCTCGCCATGCACCACGCAGTCAAGCAGGCTGCCATCGGACCTGCGAAGCCTCGCTTGCACCGCATAGGGCCGCCCCTCCGCCCAGCACGTCGCGTAATGCGCCTCCAAAATCTTGCGGCTTTCAGGCACGTAGCGCCTGCTCGCTGTGACGATGGGGATCAAGCCATCGACCGTCTCGAATTCGTAGAAAGCAGCGAGCTCAGGCGATATCCAGAAATCGGTAGCGGCGGCGCTCTGCGACTCCCAGTAGCCCATGCGGGCCATTCTGATAGCGGACCGCAGCGACCGTTCCTCATGCCAGCGGCGACGCGCCACCCCCATGGGGGCCTGCCCTTGCGACAATCTGCGAGCGGTCATCAGTCCCCGACCAAAACGCTAACGTACAATCACCCAGGCAACCATTAGCATAGCGAGCGATAACGTTGGAGCAACGCCGGTTACAATCTGAGGTTCGTCCGCAGATTTGGTGTAGTTTCGGTGAATTCGGCCGACACCAAGTATTAAGACTTCAAATCCAAGCGGCGTTTAACAACGCCAAGCTGCGCACTTGACGTATTTCGGGAACGCAACCAGAGCGGGAAGTCTAGCGCAGCCCCCGGGCATGGACGTGACGGGACGGCAGGCTGACCTCGGCCAGCTTGAGCTGGTCCTCTTCCCTGTCGATCGCGACATATTCGCCCTGCCAGTATGCCAGCGCGGCGGTTCGCTGCGAGGCCACCACATCGAGCACGCGGCCGATCACGATCGCGTGCGAATGACGTTCGATCACTTCTTCCACCTCGCAGTCGATCGCCGTGAGCGATCCGACCAGCAGTGGAACGCCCGAGGCGCGCGTCGTCCATTCAGCGCCGGCGAACCGGTCCGCGCCCTTCAGCCCACCCTTGCCCGTGAAGCGTTCGGCGACATCGAGCTGGTCCGCCGTCAGGATGTTCACGCCGAATACGCCATGGCGCTTGATCAGCTGATATGACGACGCCGCGCGGTTGATGCTCACGATCAGCGACGGCGGATCGACCGACAATGACGACACCGAGGTCACCGTCATCCCGGAAATGTCGTCGCCGCGGCCGGCTGTGATGATGCTGACGCCACCGGTCAGATGCCGCATCGCGCCGCGAAAATCATCGGCGGAGACGGCCTGGGCGATGGAGAGGTTGCGGACGGCGGTGTTCATGACGGCCTCACAGATCAGACGTATCTTCGCTGCCTTCGAGCAGGTGCTTCAGGATCGCGCCTTCGAGCGCGGCGAGTTCCGCCGAGCCGCGCCGGCGTGGCCGCGGCAGATCGACCAAGACGTCCTGGGCGATGCGGCCGTCCTCGATGACAAGCACGCGGTCGGCGAGCGCGACCGCCTCGGCGACGTCATGCGTCACCAGGATCGCGGTAAAGCCCTGGTCGCGCCAGACACGTTCGAGCAATGCCTGCATCGAGATCCGGGTCAGCGCATCGAGCGCGCCGAGCGGCTCGTCGAATGCCAGCGTCCGCGGCTGGCTGACCAGCGCACGCGCCAGCGCCACCCGCTGCTTCTGGCCGCCCGAGAGCACCGCGGGCCACTGCCCGCGCTTGTCGTCGAGACCGACCTCGACCAGCGCATGCTCGGCACGCGCCTGGGCATCCGCGGATTTGCGTTCACGACCGAGGCCAACCTCGACATTGGACAGCACCCGAGCCCACGGCAACAGCCGCGGCTCCTGGAACATGACGCGGAGGTCCTGGGCGCGAGGCGTCTCGCTGAAGGAAATGCTGCCGGCGGTCGGTGTCTCGAGGCCCGCGATCAGGCGCAGCAGCGTGCTCTTGCCGCAGCCGCTGCGGCCGACGATGGCAACGAACTGGCCGGCCGGAATGTGCAGGTCGATGCCAAGCAGCACCTCATTGTCGCCGAACGACTTGCGCAAGCCGCGGATGGTCAGCGACAGGCCGCGCGGCGCGCCTTCCGACGCACGCCGCAATTGCCGCGCTTGCGGGATGATATCGGCACGCTCGACCGGCTCGGCGTCCACGGACTGAAAACGAAGCGCCTCTTGCATTCTCATTCTCACTTCTTCTGGAAGGCGGGATGCCAGGACAGGGTCAGCCGCTCCAGCGCGCGCGAAGCGCTGTCGGCGAGCTTGCCCAGCAAGGCGTAGATCAGGATCGAGAGCACGACGACGTCGATCAGCATGAACTCGCGCGCCTGCATCGCCATGTAGCCGAGCCCGGACGAAGCCGCGATGGTCTCGGCCACGATCAGCGTCAGCCACATGATGCCGAGCGCAAAGCGCAGGCCGACGAAGATCGACGGTAGCGCGCCGGGGAAGATCACCCGGCGGAACAACTCGCCGTCAGTCATGCCGTAGATCCGCCCCATCTCGATCAGCTGCGGATCGACGGTGCGGATGCCGTGCAGCGTGTTGAGATAGATCGGGAAGAACACCCCGAGCGCGACCAGAAACAGCTTTGCCGACTCGTCGATGCCGAACCAAAGGATGACGAGCGGGATCAGCGCCAGATGCGGGATGTTGCGCACCATCTGCAGCGTGGTGTCGGTGAGCTTGGCCGACAGCTGCGACAGGCCGTTGGCCAGACCGAACGCGAAGCCAATGCTGCCGCCGATCAGGAAGCCGATGCTGGCGCGCCAGAAACTCACCCAGATGTTGCGGATCAACTCGCCTGACAGCAACAGCTTCCAGCCGGCCAGCGCGACGTCGCTGGGCGCCGGCAGCACGCGCCCGGGCACGAAGCCGGTGACGCTGGCGAGTTGCCAGACCAGGATGATCGCGAGCGGCACGATCCACGGGATCAGGCCGTCGACCTTCGGCAGTTTCGGTGCGCTAAGGCGCGGAAGAGAATCGATCAAGCTCATGATTGCGATGCCTGTTTCTGCGGCCGGTACTCGTTGCCGATAGTCTCGCCGAACGGCCCGGTGTTGACGCGGATCGGCGTCACGTTGTTGCCGTGCCCGAGCGACAGCAGCGGGAACACCAGTTCCGCGAAGCGATAGGCTTCCTCGAGATGCGGGTAGCCGGACATGATGAAGGTATCGACGCCGATCTCCTGATACTCCTTGATCCGGGCTGCGACCGTCTCGGGATCGCCGACCAGCGCGGTGCCCGCGCCACCGCGCACCAGGCCGACGCCTGCCCACAGGTTCGGGCTGATCTCGAGCTGGTCTCTGCGGCCGCCGTGCAGTTGCGCCATGCGCTGCTGGCCGACCGAGTCCATCCGCGAGAAGATCTTTTGCGCCGCCGCCACCGTGTCGTCGGTGACGTGCTGGATCAGTTCGTCGGCGGCCTTCCAGGCCTCCGCGTTGGTCTCGCGCACGATGACGTGCAGGCGGATGCCGAACGACAGCTTGCGGCCGCGCTGCTCGGCGATCGCCTTGACCCGCGCGACCTTTTCGGCGACCTGCGCCGGCGGCTCGCCCCAGGTCAAATATTTGTCGACGGTGTCGACCGCGACGTCGATGCCGGCGTCCGACGAGCCGCCGAAATACAGCGGCGGTCGCGGCGATTGCACCGGATGGAACAGCAGGCGGCCATCCTCGATCTGGATGTGCTTGCCCTCGACATTGACGGTCTTGCCCGCGAGCAGATCGCTGTAGACGTTCAGGAACTCGCGCGTCACCGCGTAGCGCTCGTCATGACCTAAGAAGATGCCGTCGCCCTTGTTCTCGACGGGATCGCCGCCGGTGACGACGTTGATCAAGAGGCGACCGTTCGACACCCGGTCCAGCGTCGCGGTCATGCGCGCGGCGACGGCAGGCGACTGCAGCCCGGGCCTGACCGCAACCAAATAGCGCAGGCGCTCGGTCCACGGCGCGACGGCCGAAGCCACCACCCAGGAATCCTCGCAGCTACGGCCGGTCGGCAGCAGCACCCCGTAATAGCCGAGCTGGTCGGCAGCCTGCGCGATCTGGCGCAGATAGTTGAAGTTGACCTCGCGGCCGCCGATCGATGTGCCGAGATAGCGGCTGTCGCCATGGGTCGGCAGGAACCAGAGGATATTGGCGTTGGTTGCGGTGCTCACGTTCCCGGCCTCCATGCGACGTCTGAAATCTTGATCTGTTTGGGGATCAGGCCGAGGGCGAAGAACGCATCGGCGACCTGCTGCTGATCGGCGATGACAGCATCGGTGACCGGCTTGATGCCGTAGGCCTGGCGTTTCAGCGCGACCTCCACCACCGGGACCGACAGGCCGATGGTCGGCGCCAGTTGTTCGGCGACTGCGTGAATGTCGCCCTTGGCCCAGTCGTCGACCTCGCTCAACTGCGCCAGCACGAGATCGACGATCTTCGGATCGCTCTGCAGGAACGCCTTCGAGGAGAAATAGAACTGATAGTTCGAGACGATTCCGGTTCCGTCAGCCAGCGTGCGCGCGCCGGTGGCCGATTCCGCTGCGGCCTGGAACGGATCCCAGATCACCCAGGCATCGACCGCGCCGCGCTCGAACGCTGCGCGGGCATCGGCAGGCGCGAGATAGGCGACCTCGACATCGGAATATTTGACGCCGGCCTTCTCCAGCGCCTTCACTAGGAGATAGTGGACGTTGGAGCCCTTGTTGAGCGCGACCTTCTTGCCCTTCAGCTCGGCGACCGACTTGATCGGGCTGTCCTTCGGCACCAGGATCGCCTCGCCCTTCGGCGCCGGCGGCTCATAGGCGACATACTGGATCGGCGCACCGGCGGCCTGCGCGAAAATCGGCGGCGCTTCGCCGGTGTTGCCGAAATCGATCGCGCCGACATTGAGCGCCTCGAGCAGCGGCGGCCCGGACGGAAACTCGGTCCACACCACCTTGGTGCCGACCGCTTTCAGCTTCTCTTCGAGCGAGCCCTTGCTCTTCAGCAGCACCAGCTTGCCGTATTTCTGGAGGCCGATACGAACCACCTTGTCCTGCCCATAGGACGCGCTGACCGCGGCTGCGACGATGCTGACCGAGAGCACCGCGCTGGTGATCCAGCGTTGAATGATACGTCGCATGATGACGCCCCTTGCGTTGAATGAAATCAGGTCTGGCTGCTGCGCCAGACGATGTCGCGGACCACGATCTGCTTCGGGATCAGGCCGAGCTTGAAGAAGCGGTCGGCCACACCTTGCTGGGTCGCGATGATGTCGGCGCTGACGGGGCTGACCGAGAAGCCGGCCCGTTTGGCCGCGATGGTCTGAATGTCGAGCGGCACGCCGGTGACGGCGGCCAGCGATTTCGCGACCTCGTCAGGATGCGCCTGCGCCCAGTCCGCGGTCGCGCTCGTGACATCGACAATCTGCTGCAGCGCGCGACCGTGATTGCTCGCGAAGTCGCGGTTGGCGATATAGAACGAGTTGGTCTTGGTCACTTCACGGCTGTTGACCAGGATGCGGCCGTTCTGCTTGGTCTCGCCGATCGCAAAATATGGATCCCAGATCGCCCAGGCATCGATGCTCCCGTTGCCGAAGGCAGGACCGGCGTCCGGCGGCGTCAGATAGACCGGCGTGATGTCGTCAAAGGTCAGTCCGGCCTTCTCCAGCGTCTGGATCACGACGTTATGCGCGCTGGACCCCTTGGTGAAGCCGACGCGCTTGCCCTTGAGATCGGCGATCCCAGCGATTGCCGAATTTTGCGGCACCAGGATGCCTGACCCATTGATGATGGGCTGAGCCGCGGCATAGACGATGGCAGCGCGCGCAGCCTGGGCGAAAATTGGCGGGGAGTCGCCGACGGCGCCATAGTCGATGCTGCCGACGTTCATCGCTTCCATCAACGGCGGCCCGGAGGAGAACTCGACCCATTTCACCTCGATACCCTGCGGCTTGAAATGATTTTCCAGAACTGCCCGCTGGCGCGCGATAACCAGCACGCCATTCTTCTGGTAGCCAATACGAATCTCCTTCACCCCAACCTCGGCGCTCGCGCGCCCTGACAGCGCGGCCACGGCGACTGAGCCGAGCGACAGTTTGAGGAGCTCACGACGCTTCATTCCAAAAATCCCCTGACAATCGCGCGCGCTGCGCTGCACGATCATGCGATGTCAGGATGATGGGGGTGGCGAATGAAGCTGTCGAGGAGGCAGCAAAAATAGCGATGCCCGCACTGTCATGCGGGCAAGGTGCGTGCGGTTTCTTTCAAGGCGCCGATGGCAGGTAGCGAATTATTTTCCTCACGGAATCGCGATTTCGCTGCCAGGAATCGATCAGGCAATCGATCAGACGATCGATCAGCCGGCGGCGGCCGTTTTGGGCGCGACATTGACCGCCAGTTTACCATAGCGGTCGCTGAAAGCCTGAGTGTCGATCTCCTCGAGTTGAATCGCGCCGCTGAGCACGCCCTCTTTCCAGGCATCGTGCTCGGGATCGTTCTGGAACTCCGGCATCACTTCCCGGGAGAACAGCTCAAGCGACTCGCAGATATGCTCATGCGTGTTCTTGCCGGCCTGGTTGAGCAGGATCACCTGGTCGATATGCGAGGCCCGGAAGCGCCTCAGTTTCTTGGCGATGGTCTCCGGCGAGCCGATCAGGCCGCCGCGCAGCGCGGCTTCCTGCGCTTCCGGATTCTCGCGCTTCCATTTGTTGTACTCGTCCCACATGTTGACGGTGCCCGGCGCCGGCCGTTGCCGGTTCTGCGCCTGCCCGTAATAGCGCAATGCGAACTGGAAGAAGGTGGCGCCATCGGCGCGTGCCCGCGCCTCCTCGTCGGTCTTGGCGCACATGAAGAATGACACCAGCGCCATGTTCGGATTGATCTCGTAGTCGGCGAGCTTGTTCAACCGCTTGGTGATCGCGTTGTAATAGGCATGCACCCAGGCGTGCGCGGCGTCCGCGCTGACGAACTGGAAGCCGAGCGCGCCAAATCCGTTTTGTCCGGCGCGCTCGATGGTCGGCAATTGCGAGCAGGCCATCCAGAGCGGCGGGTGCGGTTTCTGCACCGGCTTCGGCACGACATTGCGCAAGGGAATGTCGAAATACTTGCCGTGATGCTCGGTGCCGATCTTGGTGAACATCGGGAAGATCGCTTGCACCGCCTCCTCGAACACCTCACGCTTGGTCTCCATGTCGCGGCCGAACGGCGTCAGCTCGGTGATCGAGGCGCTCTCGCCCATGCCGAACTCGCAGCGGCCGTTGCTCAGGAGGTCGAGCACCGCGATCCGCTCGGCGACGCGCGCGGGATGGTTGGTGGTGAGCTGGAAGATGCCGTGGCCGAGCCGGATCTTCCTGGTGCGCTGGCTCGCGGCGGCAAGGAAGGATTCCGGCGCCGGCGAGTGCGAATATTCCTCGAGGAAATGATGCTCCACCACCCAGGCGTAATCGTAGCCGAGCCGGTCGGCGGTCTCCAGTTGCGTCAGCGCGTTCTGGTAAAGCCTGAGCTCGTCGCCGTCGCTCCACGGACGCGGCAATTGCAGCTCATAAAAGATGCCGAATTTCATGGCGTCGCTCCCAAGGTCGCCTGTTCCAGCTTGTTGTTGGGATCAGTCTAGTGCCGGCACGGACCAAGTCTAGCCTAGAGGTCTAGCCTTGGCCGCGAAACTCCAATTCCGCGCAGCGGAAGTCGACTTGATTGGAGCGCGCGAATGGCTAGCTTGTGAATGTTGAGTCGCGGCGTTATCGGTCGCGCAATCCTCCCTCCGAAAGCCCCAAGACAATATTCAAGTGACCGCCTTCACGCCGCACCAGGATTCCGCGCTGAAAGCCGTTGCCGACTGGCTGAAAGCCAAACCCGGCAAAAACGGCACGCCGCCGGTGTTCCGCCTGTTCGGCTATGCCGGAACCGGCAAGACCACCCTTGCCCGCCACATCGCCGAGGACGTCGATGGCGAGGTCAAATTCGCGGCCTTCACCGGCAAGGCGGCGCTGGTGATGCGCAACAAGGGCTGCGACAGCGCCTCGACGATCCATTCGCTGATCTATCGCGCGCGCGAATCCGGCGTCGAGCAGCCGAGTTTTGAGCTCTGGGACGACGCTCCAGCCTCGAAAGCCAAGCTGATCGTGATCGACGAGTGCTCGATGGTCGATGCCGAGCTTGGCCGCGATTTGATGTCGTTCGACTGCCCGCTTTTGGTGCTCGGCGACCCCGCCCAATTGCCGCCGATCCAGGGCGGCGGCTTCTTCACCGATTGCGAACCGGATGCGATGCTGACCGAGGTGCACCGCCAGGCGCAGGACGATCCGATCGTGCGGATGTCGATGGATATCCGCGAGGGCCGCGAGCTCGAAATCGGCCGCCACGGCGAAAGCGAAGTCGTCTCGCGCAAGGAGCTCGATCCGGACCGCGTGATGAGCGCCGACCAGGTGCTGGTCGGCCGCAACAACACCCGCCGCGCCTACAACATGCGGATGCGGCAGCGGCTGAAGATCGAGGATCCGCTTCCCGTCGCCGGCGACAAGCTGGTCTGCCTGCGCAACAACCGCAAGAAAGGCCTGTTCAACGGCGGGCTGTGGCGGGTCAAGGCGCGCGCGCAGTCGAAATCCAAGATCATCACCATGCGCGTGACACCGGACGAGGACTTTGGCTACAAGGTCACGAAAGTCTCGGTGCGCGGCGAATGCTTCGACGGCGGGATCGAGGGCATCCCGTGGGAGCAGCGCAAGCCCTATGACGAGTTCGACTACGGCTATGTGCTGACCGTGCACAAGTCGCAGGGCTCGCAATGGGACGACGTGGTGCTGTTCGACGAGAGCTTTGCGTTCCAGGACTCTCGCGCGCGCTGGCTGTATACGGGCATCACGCGCGCGGCGAAGCGGCTGAGCATCGTGGTGTGACATCGTCATTCCGGGGCGATGCGAAGCAGCGAACCCGGAATCTCGAGATTCCCCGATGCGCAATTGCGCATCTGAGGTCTGGTGCTTGCGCACCATCCCGGAATGACGCTTTCGGATGTTTGCACATCCTCCAAGCGTCACTTCCCCGCAAAGTAAAAATCCTCACGTCCGGGCGGCGAGCCGTAGGTGAAGGGCTGCTGTCCGTGTTTGGTCGCAGTCCAGACGTCGTCACGCACGATGTCGAAGAGCTTTCGCACCTCGACCTTCGGCTCCCTGATGTCGCGCGCCAGCGCGGTGGCGAACGGCGAGTTCGCGGAATCGCCGTCGAGCGCGGTTTCGCCGTGCTTGGCGGCATAGACCACCATGAACCCGGCTTCGGGCTCGATATTGGAAAAGCCCTTGCTGACCAGCTTCAACGCGATGGTATGCTGCATGGTCTTTTCGAACGGATTGTCGCGGCAGGCGTCGAGCATCACGAGCCGCAGCTTGCGGGCACCGGAAACAGCGGCAATGACCTGCTCCAGCGCCACCGCCTGCGCATCGGCGTCGCGGTCGGCAGCGAGCCTTGCGTCGGTCGGGATCAGATAATTGACACCGCCGATTTCCATGCCGTGACCGGCATAATAGACAACCGCCCAATCCGATTTTTCGGCCTCGGCGCCAAACTCATGCAGGGCGGCAAAGAATTTGTCACGGGTCAGATCGGGCGCAAGCGTCACGGTCGCAAAACCGAGCTCGCGAAAGGTCGACGCGATCAGTCTGGCGTCGCGCGGCGGGTTGTCGAGCGGTTGCACATTCTTGTAGGCGCCGTTGCCGACGATCAGCGCGACCTTGCGCGGCCCGGCCGGTTCCGCCGGTGCCACAGTCTTTCCCGGTGCGGGCTTGGGCGGCGCTGCGGCCGCCGGAGACGGCAAGACCGCCATCAGTGCGGCCAGGCGTTCCTTGGCGGTCCGGCGCGCAATGGCGGTGTCGGTATCGTCGTATTTCGTCAATGTCGCGCTTGCGGAGCGATAGTCGGAACGCGCCGCGACGAGATCCTTCCGCTTCTCGTAGAGAAGGCCGCGACCGGCGTGGGCACGAATATTGTTGGGGCTGATCTTCAGCGCCTCATTGTAGTCATTCAGCGCGGCGTCCAGTTCGCCCTTGCCGAGATTGGCATTGGCGCGGCTGGTCAGCGTGTAGACTGCTTTCGGGTTCTTGCCGAGCACCGCATTGCAGTCGGCGAGCGCCTCGTCGAATTTTCCCATGTCGGTATAGGTGACGCATCGGTAAGTCGGAATTTGCACGGCGTCGGGATTGAGCTTAAGCGCATCGGCATAGTCGGCGAGCGCGGCGTCATTGTTCTTCTCCAGCCCCTCCACGCGCGCACGGTTGTAGAGATGGATGTAGCGGATCGGGCTGTTGGCCGGGGTCAGATTGACGGCCTGGTTGAAATCGTCGAAGGCGCGTTGCAGATCGCCCTTGCGCATGAAGATCAAGCCGCGATTATTGAAGGCGCTCGCAAAATTCGGGCGCATCTGCAGGCATTGGTCGTAGTCGGCGAGCGCGTGCTCATCGTCGCCCTTGTTGCTGTAGGCGATGCCGCGCGAATTGATGTAGCCGACATTGTCCGGATCAGCATCGTGCGCCGCGCTGTAGGCCGCGATCGCGCCGTCATAGTCGCGCTTTTTGTTCAGCGTATCGCCGCGAAACCAGAACGCGGCGGCTCTGGATTTTCCGATGATGGTCTCGTCGGCAATCACGCTTTCGCAGGCCGCCAGCCGCGCGACCGCCTCGGCCTGGGCATTGCGGCAGGTGTCGATATCGCCGGCCGCACGGGCAGCTCCAGCCAGTGCAAGCAGGACGATCAACGAAAGGAATGCGCGCAACATCGTAACGAGGCCCCCGGCACCTGGAATTTTGTCGCGCGTCGCAACTCACGGTTCACTGGACGGGCCGGCCGGTTCCGCTCGGCAATTATACGGCATGGTCGGGCGGCTCGTCCCTTAAGGCGTTGCAGGAACGCGACTTTATTCACGAAACCGTGTCGCCTTGGCCGTAACGAAACGCCCGCTCGCCCGTATCTTGAGGCATCGGAGCGAACCGGGCCGATTGCGAATGCCGGCCCGCGCTCTAAAATGGCCCCCAACCGCGATCCCACGAGGAACCCATGCCCCGCAGCTCCCTCAGCCGCTTTTCGATCTGCGCCGCCGCGATCGGCGCGCTGGCCGTCGCCGCCTTTGCCGTTGCGCCCTCGCTTGCCGCGGAGGACGCGGTGATCATCCCGCCGCCCGCGACCGACGCGCAGGAGAGCGGCATCAAGACGGTGGTCGTCGCCGGCGGCTGCTTCTGGGGCGTGCAGGGCGTGTTCCAGCATACCGCCGGAATCGTCAACGCGGTGTCCGGCTACTCCGGCGGCGCCAAGGCGACGGCGGATTACAGCATGGTGTCGACCGGCTCGACCGGGCACGCGGAGTCGGTCGAGGTCAAATACGACCCGCAGAAGATCACCTATGGCAAGATCCTGCAGATCTTCTTTTCCGTCGTACACGACCCGACCCAGTTGAACCGCCAGGGCCCCGATAGCGGCACGCAATATCGCTCGGCGATCTTCACCACCAGCGACGAGCAGAAGAAGGTGACGGACGCCTATATCGCCCAGCTCAACGCCGCCAAGGTCTACGGCAAGCCGATCGTCACCAAGGTCGGCGCACTTGCGGCGTTCTATCCGGCGGAGGGTTATCACCAGGACTATCTGACGCTGCACCCGACCCAACCCTATATTGCCTACAACGACATCCCGAAGGTCGAGAACCTGAAGAAGATCTTCGCGGAGAATTACATCGAGAAGCCGACGCTGGTGAGCAGCGCCAAGGTCACCAACTGAGGCAATAGCTTCCGTCATTGCGAGGAGCGAAGCTGACGAAGCAATCCATCGTGCTTCCCTCACACTGGATTGCTTCGCTTCGCTCGCAATGACGATCCAACCTGGAGGAGTTTCCATGTCCGACACCAAGACTGACGCCAAGGTCCGCAAGAGCGAAGCCGAGTGGCGCAAGGAACTGACGCCGATGCAATATGCGGTACTGCGGGAAAAGGCGACCGAACGTCCCTTCACCGGCGAATATGAGCACGATCCCCGCAAGGGCACCTATGTCTGCGCCGGCTGCGGGCAGACGCTGTTCGAGTCCGACGCCAAGTTCGACTCCGGTTGCGGCTGGCCGAGCTTTTCGCAGCCCGCGGCCGAGAGCAACGTCGACGAGGAGCGCGATGTCACCCATGGCATGGTCCGCACCGAGGTGCTGTGCTCGAAATGCGACGGACATCTCGGTCACGTCTTCAACGACGGCCCCGGCCCGACCGGCCTGCGCTACTGCATCAACTCGGCATCGCTGAAGCTGAACGAGAAGAAATAACTGCCGCCGACCGAACGTATCGTCCGCCCCGTGCGACCAAGGACCGGTCGCGCGGGGTTTTGTTTTGGCTTCACCGGTCTCTCCCGCGCGCAAACGAGGGAAGATTTGATGCCGCACATTCCAGGAAAGCTTTTGTTTGGTCTCGGCCTCGCCGGACTCATCATGGGGAGCGTCGTGAGCGGGCCGGCCCTTGCCGCCGACAAGGTCTCCCTGTTCAAGGTCATCACCAGCAAGGACGAGGTCGTGATCGGCCTCACGGACGCCGATCTCGCCCAGCTCGAGGGCCAGAATGCCGGCGGGCTGGCAAAAATGCTGGTCGCCAAGGGCTCGATCAGCGTCTGGCAATACGCCGTGCACAAATCCGCCTCCGGCGATCTCGAAGAGGCGCCACTGCACAGAATAGGCCTGATCGCCAGCGACTCGCTGCGCGTCGAGCCCTATCCGACGCCGCTCAAGGTGCTGCCGATCGACGAGAGTAAGAAATAGCGAAGGCATCGTCATTCCGGGGCGATGCGCAGCATCGAACCCGGAATCTCGAGATTCCCCGGTGCGCAATTGCGCACCTGAGGTCTGGTCCTCTGGACCATCCCGGAATGACGACGCGCGCATAACCCAGAATGACGACGAAGTTATCGGCCACCAGGCCAAAATGTGCTTTGCTCTCCGATGCGGGGCCGTCGGCGTCTCGCCGTGCGGCTGCCGCCCTTTTTCGAGGAGGGCACCATGTCGCTTGGACTGATCCTCATCATCCTCCTGCTGATTATTCTGCTTGGCGGCGCCAGCGGCCGGATCCGCGGCTATGGCTACGGCCTCGGCCATTCCGGAACCGGGCTGATCGGGGTAATTTTGGTCGTGGTTCTGGTCATGGTCCTGCTGGGCAAGCTGTAATCGCCATAAATATTTGAAATAAAACAACTTATTCGATCTATTCCGCTGCTATGCGCGGATTCATCATGTGCCTTGCCCTGACGGTTCTGGGGTCGCATTTTTGTCAAAGAAGCCTATATTAGCCTCTGAATGATGTGCGCGGCGCGCCGCCGGTAGTGGCCCACCGTCCCCCAAAAACCAATTCGATAGCTCCAGCCGTCACGAAGATAAGAGGTCGTCGACAATGCGTCCCTTGCGTCCGTTCAACTACAACACCTCCGCCGAACTGTTTCCCGCCGCGATCCGCAAGAAGAAGCGGGCCGGGTTCGCCTATCGCCGTTTCGGTACCGCCGCCGAAGCCGTGCTGTTCGCGATGGAGCAATTGCCTGCGGACTCGCTGAACGGCGCCTATCTGCAGGTCGAGGAAGCGCGCTTCGACCAGAATGGCATCCGCTCGCTGTACGAGAGCGAGTCATTTCCGTTGCAGCGCCATCCGCGCCCGGTTCAGGCCCAGCAGACCAACGCTGACGCCGCCTAAGCCTTTCTTTCTCTCTTCCCAACGAAAAGCCCTCGGACGTGTCCGGGGGCTTTTGTTTGAGTCGTGCACATTTGCGCATGATCTCCGCGCAAACGCGTCCCGCGTTTGTCGCGAGGGAAAACCGCTTCACACTTTTCCGGATCATACGCGTGCGCTACAGGCGCGGCTGCCTGTCGAGCCAGCGCCGCAGCAGCCGCACGTTGCGGATGTTGGCGCGGAACATGACGTCGAAGGCGTCGCCCACGACCGGCACGATGCCGACCACGCCGTCGACGGCGACATTGGCGAGCATCCGCGCTGTGATGTGCCAGGGCGCGCCGAGCGCACGGGCCTCGCGCACCAACCACAGCGAGATCGCCGTCGTGATGATGTCGCCGACGATGGGGATCAGGCCGATCAGCCCGTCGATGCCGTAGCGGATGTTGGTGCCAGGCAGCACGAAGGCGACGTCGAGCAGTTTTGCGATCGCCTCCAGCCGCGCCAGCCGCTGCTCGCGCGTCAGATTGCCGAACGGGTTGGCGGCGGAGTTGCGGAAGTCGAAGTGAAAGCTCTCGAACTGCGGACGCGGTCCGGCATCCGGGATTTCGTGCCCGTCCTGGTCGATGATCTTGCCGCGCGCCTGCGCCCCGCCGAACGGCGGCCGCGATCGCGCAGCATTCGATGTGAAGATGTCGTTCTCGGGCATGGCCATCACATGGTAACGCCAGTGGGCGGTTCAAGTTGCGTTACATTACCACTGTGTCATCTCTTGCAACTGTCGTCCCTGCGAAACAGGCTGTGCGAGAAGTCGCGCTGCTTGCGACGGGATGGCTGCATCGGCCAGCAAAAATGCTCAG